>CAYFUO010000121.1:0-5782 GCA_964346255.1 uncultured Actinomyces sp.
GGAACTTTTCGGTTGCCATGTAGTCCGCATAGTCACGGAACGCGCGCACCCGCCAACCCCCGTTCGGCGACGGGGTCCCTTTCGGCGTGTATCGTCTTCCACCCAGTTTCGGCATCCACGTGTAGGAAATGTCCGGTGGCACGTTCTCTCCGATGGTTTCCCGGTTCCACTGGGGGAACCTCTTCGACCCGGGCAGGGATCGTACGTCCACCAACTGTGTCACCCCGTTCTCGCGCAGCATTTCAAGGACCTCATCAAACTGGCGGGTCGAATGCCCGATGGTGAACACGGTGCTCATCTGGCGTGCCTCACTTGTCGTAGAGTCGGCGGACTGCGTCTAGGGGCAGAAGCTGTTGGAGGAAACCTGGAGTGATCTCACCCGACCTGGAAGTGGCGACTAGCCCGTAGGCCATCCGCCACGCCAACAGCAGGTCGGTTGCCTGCAGGTCCCCCACCTCAGGGTTCGTGGGGCGCGCCCGGTCCAGCGCCACTTGGAGAGAATCAACCAGCCGGTCGGGGCCTTCATAGCCGGGGATCTCTTCCTTCACTGCGCGAACCGTTTCGATGAAACCAATGTCGAGGGCGGCCCGTCCAAGCAGCCAGTCCCACAGGACAAAAATCGCTTTCTCCCCACCCTCACCCACGATGCGGTCTATGTGGGTGTAGTTCTCTTCGAACACTTCCAAAGCGAGGTCAACCCGGTTCGGGAAGTGGCGGTACATGACAGCTTGGCTGACCCCAGCTGCCTTCGCTATCGCGGACCTGGGAACGTCGTAACCGCGCTGGGCGTACAGGCAGCGTGCGGCCTCCACTAGAGCCCTATGATTCTCCGCTGCAGCTGCAGGTCCCCTATTGACCCGGCCAGTTGTCCTTGCCATGCTTAGAGCATACAACCGGACACGCCTGTCCGGTTGGGTGTGGGTTGGGAGGGAGAATAATGGCTGGAGAGTTTGACGAGGTAGTAGACGTCCTTGTGGTTGGGTCCGGTTCTGCGGGTTTCGCAACGGCGCTGGGCGCAGCAGATGACGGTTTGTCCGTGTTGATGGTGGAGGGTTCAGACAAGTGGGGTGGCTCGACCTCTATGTCTGGTGGTGGCATGTGGCTTCCCAACAACCCGCTGATGCGTCGCGATGGCGTCGGCGATTCCAGGGAGGAAGCACTCGAATACTTAGAGGCCAGCATTGGCTTCCCGACCCGCTCCGCCTCGAAAGAGCGGCAAGAGGCCTTCGTGGATGGCATCGACGACTTTGTGGAGACGGCTGAGAAGCACGGGGTGAAGTTTGGTCGCGCACCCGACTACCCGGACTACTACCCGGAGTTGCCTGGCGGCAAGATCGGTCGGGGCATTGAGGTGGAACCGTTCGACTCGAAGAAGATCGGCGACTGGTGGGACTCGATGTTGGGCGCGGTTCCCATCCCGGCGAAAACGGATGACGTCTGGCTGCTGGGGCGCGCTTGGTCGACGCCCGCCGGGTTCGTTCGTGGGGCCCAGTTCGTGGGGCGCGCCCTCGGCGGGGTCGTCACCGGTAAACGGTTGGCGGGGATAGGTGCGGGTTGGGCGGCCTCGTTCCTAGAAGCAGTGGTTTTGAAGTTGGGTGTGCCCTTGTGGTTGAACTCGCCCATCAAGGAGCTAATCATTGAGGACGGCACGGTTGTCGGTGCCGTTGTGGAAAGGGATGGTAAACCGGTTCGGGTCCGGGCGCGCTTGGGCGTGATGCTCGCTGCTGGCGGTTTTGAGTCCAATAAGGAGTGGCGCGAAAAGTATCACCAGATTGAGGGGAGCCCATCTGGGAACCCCGCAAACGTGGGGGAAACGATAGCTCTCGCCCAAGAGGCTGGCGCTGCCCTAGAGCTCATGGATGACGCTTGGTGGGGTGGCTCCATCAAAGCCTCCAAGGACGGGCGTCCCTCCTTCATCGTGGGGGAACGTTCCATGCCGTTTTCCATCATGGTGGACTCCGAAGGTAAGCGGTTCGCTAACGAGTCCGAGTCTTACGTTGACCTAGGCCACCACATGCAAGAGCTCGACGGAGGCGTGGGTCCCTACTGGCTGATCATGGACCAGAGGTTCATTCGCCGCTATTTCCGTTCCTTCGCCATGGACCCGCGGGCCACGAAAGCGTGGCGTGAAGAGGGTATTTGGGTGAAGGCGAAGACGCTGGATGAGTTGGCCGAGAAGATCCATGTGAAGCCGTCGGCCCTGCGCAAAACGGTTGACCGGTTCAACGGGTTCGCCCTCGCCGGCATCGACGGTGACTTTGGGCGCGGTGACTCCGCTTACGACCGCTACTACGGCGACCCCACCGTTCGTCCGAACCCGAACTTGGCGCCCATCGAGAAGGGCCCCTTTTACGCATACGAAGTGGTGCTCGGAGACTTGGGGACCAAGGGTGGAATCCTCACGGACGAGGACGGGAGGGCGCTACGTGAGAACGGCACCGTGATCGAGGGCCTCTACTCTGCCGGCAACAACTCGGCGTCCGTCATGGGCAACACGTACCCGGGCCCGGGCTCCACCATCGGGCCGGCGGCCGTCTTCGGCATGAGGGCCGCCCGCGACATGGCCTCGAAAAAGAAGTAGAGGAAGACTCGAGGGCGACCCCTCCTGACGCCTTCGTGCACTCACGCCCCCGCCTTGTTCACCGGCGGGGGCGTGGCTTCTTGGTGGGGTTTGTCGGAGCACTGTGGTCTCCTTGGAGGCAGAGGAGTCCACACGGGGAGGGCGGCGATGATGGCGCAACAGTGGATGTGGGTGGCACTTTTCGCGGTGGTCGCGGTCCTGGCTGCGATGCTGGTCGGGGTGTTGGCGGTGGGTTGCGTCCACGGTTTCGTGACCCGGTGCAGGGGGTCGGATCCGGAGGGGAGAGCTGTGAGGGTCGCCCGAAGGGCAAATGCTCAGTCCGTGCGGAGAGCGGAGAAGTCCTTGAGGGCGGCTGAGAGGTCCTACCGCCGGTCGGTGAGAAGCGCGGAACGCGCCCTCGCGTCAGCTGAAGCGCAAGGTAGCCAGAGGCTCGTTTACTTCCGTGGACGCAAGGGTTCGGTTTCACTCACCCCAACGACCATTGAAGTGGACGAGGGGGCGTTCCCTGTGACGACCGAACTCACAGCAACCGTTGACACGGCCGGCGGCTTGGCGACCACTAGCCGATCCACTCTCAGCCGCATGGCTGCTGGTGATTTGCTGCTCGGGCCCTTAGGAGTGGTCGCGGGCGCTGCCGCACGGAAAAGCCGGGTTGTCGACACTCGGGAGCTGTACATGCTGATAGAAGGGAAGGGATTTGCCTCCCTCATCGTGTGCGACCCAAATGGTGGCGTGCGGGCACGTGAGGTGGCAGCCGAGATCATTCAAGCGGGTCAACGTTCCACGGGGTTCGCAGAAGAGTGGTCGCGGGCAGCCCGGTCCGCGGAGAGAGCGTTGGAGCACGCCCGCCGCTCCACGGGGCCGGTGGAAATCGCTGCTCGCGCGCTGGAAAGCGCAAAGGCTGAGGCGCTTCAAATCACTCCACCTGAAACCGCCCGGGCGGAGTAGCCACAGGGGTGGCGCGGCTTTCACCCAACTGGATCGTTGAACCTGTCGGCTCGTCCACTTGACTGACCCATCGACCCAGATGGGCCCTCTACCTCGTCCTTCTAAGACGACGCTTTGTTCAGTTCGTCTAGCTGGCTGGGCGTCAGGGCCAGCTCTGTTCCTTCAAGTAGGGCGGGAAGCTGGCTAACGGTGCGGGCTGAGGCGATCGGTGCGGTGACCGTAGGTTGGGCGAGCAACCAGGCGATCGCCACGGAAGCGGGTTCCACACCTAGTTCACTTGCAACTCTGCGGAGGGTGGCGAGCAGGTTCTTTGTCCCCTCATTTACGTAGGGTTCCACCATGGCGGCCCGATCCCCACTAAGAGGCTCACTGAGGTCATACTTCCCGGTCAGTAGTCCGGACGCTAAAGAGAAGTATGGGAACACAGAGAGGCTGAAACGTTCAGCGATCTTGCGCAAACCGTCCTCGTACTCCTTACGGAACGCCAGGTTGTAGTGGGGCTGCAGTGCGACGGGGGCCGGCACGCCTTGTTCGGCGGAGGCTTCAACCAACTTTTCAACCACGCTTGGGCGGTGGTTTGACAGGCCCCAATAGCGGATCTTTCCCTCCTTAGCCAACTGTGCGAACACGGCGGGGTCCGTCGGGTTCTTCGGGTCTTCCGCGTGAGCGTAGAGCAGGTCGATGTAATCGGTGCGAAGGCGGCGCAACGAGTCCTCCACGGCCCTACGAACATTTGAGGGCGACTGACCGTCGTAGGGCTCGAGTTTCCCTATCTTCGTCGCGACGACGACTTTGTCCCGCCGGCCCTTCTGCTTTCCGAGCCACTCTCCGATTACCTTTTCGGATTCCCCACCTGCGTTTCCCTGCCCCCACGCCGAGTAGACGTCAGCGGTGTCGAGGAAGTTCCCGCCGCCACCCACGTAAGCATCTAGCACGGCGAATGACTGTTCGGGGCTCGACGTCCAACCGAACGTGTTGGTTCCTAAGCAGAGTTCGTAAACGGAAAGGTCGGAATGCTCAATGTTCTTCATGTCTCCGAGTTTATCCGGATTGCTACGCGGCTTCCGGCTCGCGGAGAGCATTTGGGTGCCGTCGGCTAGAGTTTGGTGTGTGCCGCCGCAGCGGCGCCGATAACGGAAAGGCCCCTCATGCCCACACCAGTCACCAAGGAACGCGTTGCCGAAGCTCTTGACGCTCTCGGAGTGAAAGTTCAGTTAGACGACGATGGCGATATGGTGGGGCGCTGGCAAAATGTGTTGATCATGTTCGTGGTCCAAGACATGTTCTTCCAGCTTGTTGGTCAGCCGCCCGCCTTGGACGCGAATGTTGACCCTGGGTCCGCCGCAGAGTTTTGCGCGTCGGTGAATGAGGAGCTGCTGTGGCCGTGCATGTCGGCCACGGTTTTAGACCTGGATGGGACGCAGGCGACGCTGGTGCGCTCCAGCTACGCGATTCCCACTGAGGCCGGTTTGACCGACAGTCAGTTGGCGCAAATGTTGGCGACGGGGATAAAGGCGACCAACGCTGCCTTCGGCCGCTACTCCCAGCTGCTGGTGAAGGGTGAGGACGCCTAGCTCCCTGAAAGCCACGCAAGTCGGGCTCACACGATAGGGCGTGGGACCTTTTCCCATCGTGTTTTTCGCGTGGACCAATGTCGGTGGGTCCCAGTAAAGTTGGTGGCATAACGAAAGGATCCGACAATGGCGGAAACACTTGCACCAGTTACTTTAGATCGAGTCAGCCAAGTGCTGGAGGCCTCAGGCCTGAAACCGACACCGGGGTCGGGCGGCGTGACAATTCCTTTGGAAGGCTCAACTGTTGTCTTCCGGGTGGTGGAGGAAGACCATAAGCTGCTCCAGATTCTCGGATTGACCAAGGAAGTCCAAGAGGGCAACCACTACGTCGACTCTTGGATCTGGTTCGCGAACTCTTGGAACGTGGACACGCTGTGGCCTAAGGCGATTGTTCTGTTCCAGGGTGAGGCCCCCACACGGACCATTCAGCTGCGTGGCGAGCACACGCTCGTGTACGCGGGCGGCGCTACGGACACTCAGTTGAGTGTTGATGTTGCTACGGCGGTCGATGCGATGAAGGAACTGTTCGTCCGCTACGCGCGCGAGTCTACGGACGGGTCGGGCATGTAGCCTCTTTCGTGCCTTTCTCAGGTTTCGCCCCTGCATTTTTGTTGGTGTGGGGGTGTTTTTTTGTTTGTTTTGGTGGTGGCGCGCGCGGGTGGGGGGTGGTGTTGGGTGG
>CAYFUO010000122.1:0-5685 GCA_964346255.1 uncultured Actinomyces sp.
CTAGGGACGAGGCCGTCGCCCTCATCGACTCCCTGAAAACCTCTTCGCTTCAACCTAAGGAGTTGAAGGCGTGGCAGGAGCTGCTGGTCTACCTGAAGTCTAAGAACAGGTTGGCGGCCGCTGACCCAGCTCTTTTGGTTGGGGGAGTGGAGGGTGCGCAGTCCACTAAAGACTTGGGTGCCCTCCAGCCTCTCAGCCCCCTCGTGTCCATCGTCGGGTCAGAGGTTTACGAGCGGCTGTTCCCAGGGGACGAGGTGGGTGTGACGAAGGTTGGTGGCACGGAGGTGGTGGCGACCGGCGCAATCTCGGGGAGCACCCAAGTCGCCCAACTGCAGGACCTGCTAGACAAGGGGGTCTTCTTGAAGGGGACATCACGCGACGAAGTGTTCAACGCACTGTTCGCCCCTTTAGCGAGGGTGTCTCAAGAGATCGCGGTCTTCGACCGGTATCTCTACGCGAGCCTGGGGGATGGTGGGGGTGAAGAGCACTTGGGGTGGCTGGTTCGCCGCCTCGACGAGGTTGCCCGACCCGGAGCCATAATCAAACTATTCGGCGCGCGCGGCATCGACGGGCAGTGGGGCTACCGGGTTCCTCGGGACGGGTGGGAGGCCAAACGATTGCTTGAAGATAACCTGCGCCCCAACTTGCAGCGCGCCGCACAGGTCGAAGCGTGGCTGGCGCCCAGCACCCGCGACATGCACCACGACCGCCACATTCGGTTTTTTGCGGGCGGCGCGGTGGAGCTCCCCTCAGGTTTTGACCGGTTCGCCGCGCCCCGTTTGCAAGACAACATGGGGTTCACGTACCGGCACGTTCCCGAAAGTTTGAGGGACCTGCAGGTCCGCGAACGCCAAGTCAGCGAAGACAGGCGCAGCGTGTCGGTTAGGCTCTAGCCTTCGCGCCAGTCGGGGGCTCCGTGACCCGGGCGCTCCCACTCCACCCCTTCAAACTTTGTTCTTACAAGGGTTCACTCTGCGGTGGAGATGAAAGACAGTTGGTAAAGCGCGGGGTCGTATATGTGGGAACCGAACTCTACGGTTTTCCCCAGGATGTCGAACACTGTTTGGGTCATCGTTAGAACGGCTGAGCCCTCTTCGATTTCCATCAGCTCCGCTTCCTTTTCGTCGGAGTCTCGAGCTCTCACGCGATGGTTGGCGGTGCCGAAGAGCACCCCAGAACTCTCCAAACAGTCGTAAAGCCCTTCCTTCGACAGTTGAGTAAAGCTGGGCGCTAAGTCGGCTAGGAGCACGTTCGTTAGCAAAGCGATCGGTTCACCATCAGCTTTGCGTAGCCTCTTAACCCGCACAAGCTCCGTTCCCTTGTCGCAGCGAAATATCTGTTCTTCCTCAGGACCAGCCAAGAACACCTCGTAGCTCAGCACTTCCGTCTCGGTTTTGAACCCTAACCGCTCCAAGTCGGACTTTAGCGAGGTCAAACCCATTGGGCGATGGACCTGTCGGGGGGTGACATGGGTGCCGATCCCACGTTGACGCGACAGTAAACCCTTGGCGACCAAGTCTTGAAGTGCTCTCCGGGTGGTTGGGCGTGACACCGAAAGTCGCTTAGCCATGGATACTTCGTCTTCGATGAGGGCGCTCGCTTCGAGTTCCCCCGATAGAATCAGTTTTTCGAGCGGCTTAGAGATTTGCGCGTGCAGGGGTTGAGAGGACTTACGGTCCAAAACCACTTCTAAGATGTAAGGTTTCCCTGCTCGGGAGCCTTGATTGAGCTCACTGCCCATGCGAACCTCTTTTTCTCCCCGCTCGGCAGCGCGGATTCCTGCGAAAAGTGTACTCGGTGGCACCCGTTGCTCCACCTGACGGCGGTGAGGGGAGCGCAACAGTGTCCGCTGGCGCCCACCGTTCGAGAGATTTGTTTTGTCTGGCCCACTTGTTCGCTTGTCCAGCAAAACAGGGAAGCGTGGTGTTGCACCCATGCTGAAAAGTTTGCTAGGACAAAGTCGGCCTGTTCCTGTAAAGGGGCGTACCAGAGGCCTAACATAAGGTGGGCCGTGACACCGATTGGATGTGGAAGCATGGGCGCTCTTCCTAAAAGGCTGAGTCAGTGGGTGGCGGGCGAACCCGCTCAGGTCGAAGTGGGTGAAACCGTGGAAGTCATCAACCCTGGGACGGGGGAAGTGACCGCCTCACTAACATTCTCTACTGAAGCTGACATTGACTGGGCCACAGAGCAGGCTCGTGAAGCCCAGTCGAAGTGGGCGAAAGTCTCGCTGGCGAAGCGCAGCGAGGTCATGTTCAAGATGCGTGAGCTGGTTACACAGAACCAGGACCGCATAGCTCGGGTTTTGGTTGCAGAACACGGTAAGAACTATTCGGACGCGATCGGGGAAATCCAAAGGGGCCGGGAGACCATAGACTTCGCGTGCGGCATCACTACCGCGTTGAAGGGTAGTCACACGAGCGGTGCGTCCACAGGCATCGACGTTCACACCCTCCACCAACCGGTAGGCACCGTCCTAGGTGTCACGCCCTTCAACTTCCCGTTCATGGTGCCCGCCTAGATGCACCCGATCGCGCTTGCAACAGGGAACGCTTTCATCCTGAAGCCACCGTCCACCGCCCCCAGCGCGGCCCTGATCGTTGCTGAACTGTACAAAGAGGCTGGCCTCCCAGACGGCCTGTTCCAGGTCGTGTTCGGTGAGAAGGACGAGGTGGAGTACCTGCTGGACCACCCGGGCATCGACGCGGTTTCCTTCGTCGGTTCCACCGCTGTTGCGAAGGCGGTGCGTGACAGGGGGGTCCGTGCGGGCAAGAGGGTTCAGGCGCTGGGTGGCGCCAACAACCACGCGATCATCATGCCGGATGCGGATCTTGACGCGGTCGCTCCTAACCTTGCGGCTGCGGCTTTCGGGGCGGCCGGCGAACGGTGCATGGCGTCACCAGTCGTCATCGCGGTCGGGGGCATCGGCGACGAGTTGGGCAAGAAGGTCGCTGCGCAGGCGAAGAACATTAGAGTTGGCTACGGGATGGATGAGGGAGTCGAGATGGGCGCCATCATCACGCCTCAAGCCAAGGACCGGATCATTGCTCTGATTGACGACGCTGAGGCTCGCGACGTTTCCGTGGTGCTCGACGGTCGGGACTTGAAGGTCGCCGGATACGAGCAGGGAACCTACCTCGGGCCAACCGTGCTCACTCACGTGCCACTTGATGCGCCCGTCTACTCTCAGGAAGTGTTCGGCCCCGTCCTCGTGATAGTGGACGCTTCCAGTTATGAGGAGGCCATCGAAATCCTCAACAGCTCACCGTACGGCAACGGCGCTGTGATCTTCACTGAGAGCGGTGGGGTCTCCCGTCAGTTCACCATCGAGGCGCAGGCCGGAATGGTGGGGGTGAACGTGCCCATCCCGACGCCGGTCGCCTACTACTCGTTTGGTGGTTGGAAAGACTCGATGATGGGGGACGTGGACATCCATGGCCCTGATGGTGTCCGCTTCTACACTCGCGAAAAGAAGATCACCACCCGCTGGTTTGCGCGCGCCAGTGACGCTACTCTGTCTTTCCGTCGGGAAGACTAAAGGACAACAAGAAGCCCCAGCCGAAAGGCTGGGGCTTCCAAAGTTAGTTTGGGTTAGAAGGTAGCGTTACTTCGCTTCCTCTTCACCGTCTTCCTCAACGACTTCTTCTTCTTCTACTTCTTCTTCGCCGTCAGTGCCTTCTTCTTCAGTGACGACCTCTTCCACGACGGGCTCTTCAGCCTTGTCGTTGGAGCAGGCCGACAGGCCGACGACTGCGAAAATGCTTGCTGCTGCGATTGCGATTGTTTTCTTCATGACCACAATGTTAGCGAGCGATTCCGCGAGAACCAGCCCCACAAGATTACATTTCGATAAAGGAGTGTAACGTTCGCCGCAAATCGACACGCCGATTACGAACCCTTTTATTTGGTTTTAAGCTCTTTTGACGAGCCTGTTGCAGAGGTACAACACTTGGGCCGCGAGTGAGGCGGCGCTCACATAGGCTAGTTGGAGGATGAAAACAGGTAAGAAACCCGGTCGTAGGGAGCGGATGGAGACCCAGTCGGTCTTCAGCGAAGTGCGCCTCATGCTGCGGGGCGCCGCGAAACTGGTGCGCAAGGGCGGCTCGAAACTGATTGCGCGCATGCTCGCCCTATACATTGTGGTCGTTTTCTTGGCGGCACCCGTTGTGCGCTGGCTGTTCCAAGAGTCCCTCCGCGCTGAAGGTCTGGTGGTCACGGATGGGAACCCCGACTTTTGGGGGTACGCGTTCTCCGCCACCATGGTTTTCGGGCTGCTCTTGGTGGTCTCTTTGCTGCTCGTCCTCCAGTTCACGGTCACCTTGTTCGGCCTGAGAACAGGTCAGGAAGGGGGGACCCTCACCTTCAGGGGGTTGTGGGAAGAGTTGGGGGGAGTGTTCACGAAGCTCACCAAGGCCGGTTCCGTCCCCCTCATCCTCTACCTAGTCTTGTTGCTCCCCCTGTCCGGGCTGGGGTTCACGTCCGCACTGTTCCGTAAGATTCCCACGTTCCAACTGGTGACAGGTGAAGTCCCCAAGGGTGGTGTGGGTGGCGCGATCGTCGCAGACGTCCTCATCGTCCTAGTCTACCTGAACGTGCGCTTGGCGCTATCAATCCCCGTGGTGTCGCTGCCCACCGCTTCCGCCTCCCACGCGATGCGTGAAAGCTGGCACATCACCCGCGGTAGAACCACTTGGTCACTACTGATCGCGGCGCTCTCCGTCCTCCTAGCGGGTGGGGTGCTCTCCGCCTTCCTGGTGTTAGCCACTGTCGCCCCCACCCAAGTCGCTGAACGCCTCGCGCCCCAGTCCGCCACCTATGTTGCGGCTTTCAGCTTGGGTGTAGCCCAGTGTCTCGCTGTTCTGCTGAGTCTCCTGGTCAGCACCTATTTGATGGCGGTGCTCGTGACCCTGTTGAAGCATCACCGGGTGCACTTGTCTAAGGAGGTTGACCTCGTGAAGGGTGCGCCGCCCGCTTCCGTCAAGTTCAGTCGCCGAACGGTTCTCATCGGACTGCTCGTGTTCGGGTTGGTCGTCTCCGTCTTGTTGGGGGTGAAGGCGGTCCCCACCATGAAAACCCTTTCCTCCGCCTCCCGCACTGAGATCCTCGCTGAAACGAACGAGGGCGGCGACCCCCTGTCCGTCCTCGACGACGCGGTGGAAGCGGGCGCCGACGCCGCTCACGTCTTGGTTAGGCGCGAGGCTGATGACGAGTTCACCGTGGTTGACGACACCACCGAGGAGGAAACTTCGATCGCCGACTACGTGACCCACGCGAAAGAGAAAGGGATCCCCCTCCTGATAGAGGTGGAGAAAGAGGAGAAAGCGGACGCGAGCGCCGCCGACGCCCTCGTCAACAGCCTGCGCAAACTGGACGGCATTGCGGACAACAGTTTTGAGTCCGCTGAACCGCTGGTGGTGAACCGGTTGAAAGAGCTGTTGCCCACCTCATCCGTTGGGCAGGTCCTCACCGTTGACGACGACCCGATTCCCCAGACGGACGCTGACTTCCTCACAGTGGATGAGTCCCTCGCGACCGAGGAACTCAAAGAGGAGGCTCACGACGCCGGCCTTGGACTGATGGTGAAAACTCATGGGGACGAGGACGCACAAAACCGCCTCCTCGCAATGGGTGTGGATGGCATCATCACCGATGACGCTGAAGATGCTCTCACCCAAAGGTCGGAGG
>CAYFUO010000123.1:0-5525 GCA_964346255.1 uncultured Actinomyces sp.
TTTACTGTTGGGCGTCTTCCGCTTGGGCGGCGACCATCCTCTTCGCGTCATCCCACCCCTCGGTGATGAGGCGTCGAAGCGCGTCGGGGGCCCCCTCATTCGCCGCAAGCCAGGCTTCACCGAGCGCCGGCACGTCAACGCTCGCAACATAGCCGGCTAGGGGAGTGGGGTTCATGACCTTCAAAACCCGCGCAGCAACCTGGAATGTGGCTCCCTCCCACACTTCGGTCACATGGCCGAAGAACTTGGATGCGAAGGGCGCGTAAACGTTGGGGAGAGTCGCAGCGTGAGCCCAAAAGCCCCTAGCCATCGCCCACCGCGTCTCATTGGGGATTGAATCGTCAGTGACAACCGCCTCCCAGGTTTGCTCGCGCACCGCGTCAGAGTTGATGGTCGCTCTGGCGCGCGCAGCGTTTTCTTGCCCGGAAAGGGTGGGGTCAGCGGCGAGCCTCTCCTCAATCTGCTCTTCCCCAGCCACCCCTAAGCGGATGGCGGCGAACAGGAGCTCCCACAGGATCTCGTCGCCCACCTCAAGTCCCTCCAGCACCATCTCGCCCCTGTACAAGTTCAAGATGAACTCGCCTTGACCTTGGGTGACGGCGTGGGCGGCGAACGCTTTCACGAACAGTTCTTGCGCGTCCGAACCGGGAGCGGCGTTCCTCGCTAAGGCTGCGAGGCGGGTCGCGACAGACAGCAGGGTTCCGAGCCTATGCACGGGCGCAGTGAACCGCGTCGCGGCCGTTGAGATTTGGCTGAGTAGGGAGTCGAGGGTGGCGACGGAAGTTTCTTCACCCGCCGCGTTCAACGCTAACTCCAAGAACTGGGTTGCGGGCATTTCGGCGTCCCGCGTCATGTCCCACGCGGCCCCCAAGATCACGCGCCGAGTGAGGGGGTCCTCAAACTTAGCGATGTGTTCTTCCGCGAACTTCAAAGAGTCAGCGTCAAGGCGGACCTTCGCGTATGCGAGGTCCCCGTCGTTCACCAAGATGAGATCGGGACGAGGACGGCCGAAAATGTCCTCGCCCTGCGCCGTGGTCCCGGTGACGGGGGTTTCTTCCCCATCCACGTCTAACTCCACCTTGAAATCGGGTTCAACCCGGCCGTCGTCTCCAAGAGAATAGCCGGAAACGATGAGCCGGTGGGGGCGCAAGCTAACTTCAGGGACGTCACTGGTCTGGAGGACGGATAGGGACGCGAGGTTCCCATCTGCGTCAACTTCGACCTTCGGGCGCAGCGTGTTCACGCCGGATTCCTCCACCCACAGCCTCGTCCACCGCCCCATGTCCCGCCCGGACGTCGCCTCCAGTTCGACGAGTAGGTCGTCCAGTTCAGCGTTGTCCCAAGAGTGCTTGCTCAGGTAGCGGTGCAGCCCATCAAAGAAGTTCTGTTCACCCACGTAGGACACCATTTGGCGTAGGACAGCTGCGCCTTTCGCGTAGGTGATCCCATCAAAGTTGACCTCCACGTCTTCCAAATCTTTCATGGGGGTGCGGACCGGGTGGGTGGTGGGTTTCTGGTCTTGGGAAAGGCCCCACTCCTTGCGGCCCAAGAAGCCGACCCAAGCGTCCGGCCACTCTGTTGCCCGCTGGGTGGCTAGGTGGGACATGTATTCGGCGAACGACTCGTTCAACCACAGGTCCTCCCACCACTTCATGGTCACTAGGTTCCCGAACCACATGTGAGCTAGCTCGTGCAAAATGACGTTCGCCCGCTCCTCCCGCTCCCAATCGGTTGGTTTGGAGCGGTAAATGAACTGGTCTCGGATGGTCACGCACCCAGCGTTTTCCATGGCGCCCGCATTGTATTCGGGAACAAAAATCTGGTCGTACTTGGTGAACGGGTAGGGGATCCCGTAAGCGTTCTCGAAGAAACCGAAACCCTGCTCAGTGATGTTCATGATGTCGGAAGCATCCAAGTATTTGCGGAGGGAGGCCCGCGCATACACGCCTAACTCGATTTCGCGCCCGTCAATGGAGCGGATGGTCGCTGTTTCGCCCTCGTACGGGCCCGCCACAATCGCCGTGATGTACGTGGAGATGCGGGGGGTGGGGGCAAAAGCAAACAGTTGGAGGCCATCACCCACTGGGGTTGGCACTGGGGTGGGGGACACGGAGAACACGGTCCACTCTTCTGGCACCGTCACATCGAAGGTGAAGGACGCTTTCAGGTCGGGCTGTTCGAACGTGGGGTAGACGCGGCGCGCGTCCGGTACCTCAAACTGTGTGTACAGGTACGTTTTCCCGTCCGCGGGGTCGACACTGCGGTGCATGCCTTCCCCCGTGTTCATGTAGTAAAAGTCGCCCACCACTTCCAACACGTTCTCTTCCCTCAAACCGGTGAGTGGCAGGCGGTTGTCTTCGTAGGAACCTAAGGGGATGTCGGCGCCGTTCAACTTGGCGCTAACCAAGTCTTTTGCGACCAGGTCCAAGAACGTTTGGGAGCCTTCCAGCGCTTGGAAACGGATTTCGGTTTTGGACCGGAATGTTTCCCCCTCGCCCGTCAGGTTGAGGGACACCTTGTAGGTGTTGACGCGGGTGATGACCCGCCCCCGCTCTTTGGCTTCCATGTGTGTCAGGTTTAATCCGGGCACCCCTATTACCCCTTTTCAAAAATCGGTTGTTGATGTGTTGGTTTACCAGATGCGGACGCGCTCTTCGGGCGCGATCCACAGGTCGTCTTCGGGTTGAATATTGTAGTAGTCGGCGAACTCATCGAAGTTGGCTAGTACCCCGTTGCAGCGGAACTCGTTCGGCGAGTGGGGGTCGATGGCCAATAGTTGCACGGCGTAGTCATCGCGGTTTTTGCCCTGCCAGATGCGCGCCCAAGACGTGAAGAACCGTTCGGGTGCTGTCAACCCGTCAATGACTTCAGCGTCCTCGGCAGAGTCGATCCCCTGGTCGGCGAGGGCTTTCATCCACGCTTTCCACGCGATCGTGAGGCCACCCAGGTCACCAATGTTTTCTCCCACGGTGAGGGCCCCGTTGACCTTGTGTTCATCGTCGAGGGCGGCCGGTGAGTACCGGTCGTACTGGTCGATGAGGGCTTTCGTGCGTTTCTGGAACTCTTCCCGGTCCTCGTCCGTCCACCAGTCCCTCACCTCACCTGCGGCGTCGAACTGGCTGCCTTGGTCGTCGAAGCCGTGGCCGATTTCGTGGCCGATGACGGCGCCGATGCCCGCATAGTTCACTGCGTCGTCCGCATCCGGGTTGAAGAACGGGGGCTGCAGGATTGCTGCTGGGAACACGATTTCGTTCATGGACGGGTAGTAGTAGGCGTTCACCGTCTGCGGTGTCATCAGCCATTCGGTGCGGTCGACGGGCCCACCCAGTTTGGAGAACTCCCACTCAATGTCGAACTCTGAAGAGGCCTCCAAGTTTTCAATCAGCGTCTTATCCTTGGAGATCTCTAGGCCCTTGTAGCTGCGCGGGTTGTCCGGGTAGCCGATCTTCGTTTGGAAGGTCCCCAGTTTTTCGAGGGCCCGCTTCTTGGTGTCTTCCCCCATCCACTCCAAGTCTTTGATGGAGTTTTCGTAAGCGTCCAAAAGGTTACCTACGAGCACTTTCATGCGCTCCTTGTATTCGGCTGGGAAGTGACGCTGAGTGTACAGGCGCCCCATGTCGAAGCCGACCACGCTCTCAATGAGGGCGAGAGCGCGGCGCCACCTGGGCCGCATCTTTTGGATGCCGGCGAGGGTCCTACCGTAGAAGTCGAATGTTTCTTCAGCGAATTCTTCACTCAGGTAGGGGGCGAACGCGTCGATGACGCGGCGGGCCATCCAATACTTCAAGGTGTGCAGGTGAGTGTGCTTCCACAGGTCGCTGGCTGCCGTGAGATAGTCGGGCTGGCCGACGTTCAGGTTTTGGTCGGCTAGGTCGACGCCGAAGGAGGACATCCAAACGTCCCATGAGAACCCGGGGGAGCTTTCGACGAGGGCGGCCCAAGAACGCGGGTTGTTTTGGGATTCCACGTCGCGGGTTGCTACCACGTCCCAATGGTGGGTGGCGAGTAGTGTTTCGAAGTCCATGACCTCAGCGGCAGCAAGACTCGCCTCTTCTTTACTGGTCACGCCTGCCATGGCTAGCACGTTTTGGACGTGGGACACGTATTTGGAGCGGTACTCCTCGTATTCGTCCCCCGTGTAGTAGGACTCGTCCGGTAGGCCTAGTCCGGCTTGGTCGAAGTTCACCACGTATTTGGTGGTGTCGTTCAGGTCGGCGAACACGTCGACGCTGAAGAAGCTGGGGACACCGAGCCGCTCTAGGGTGCCACTGACGCTTGCCAACTCTTCGCGGGTTTGTGCTTCCTCAATCATCCCCAGCAGCGGTTGGATGGGCGTGGCGCCCAGTTTGTTGAGGGTCGCCACGTCCATGAATTGTTCGTAGAGGATTCCGATGCGTTCTGCTTCTTCCCCCGTTAGGCGGCCGCTGACTGCGTCTTCAGCGATTTTGCGGCGTAACTCTTCACTGTCTTCCACTAGTTTGTAGAAGGCGCCGTCGGAGGCGCGGTCGTCTGGGATGACGTGAGTGTCCAGCCACCCCCCGTTTATGTGCCGGTAGAAGTCGTCTTGGGGCCGGACAGTTTCATCTTTGGCGTCCGGGTCGAGGACGTGAGCTTTTAGGCGGGAAGTCTTCTCAGTCATGTCCCCATGCTATCCGCTTCAAGCCAGCCGCATTTCCTTGAGTCCCAGTGCCGACCCAGTGCCGCCCCAGTGCCGACCCAGTGTTGTCCTAGCGGCTCACCCATTGGGTGGCCTGGTTGGGAAGTCTTGCTCACCCGGCTTAGAAGGGGGCGCCCATGGCTGGTGGGGGGCCACTTGGGGCGGAGCGCCGACGCGACGGGACCACCCCCAAGAACCGGGGGTAGCGCAGAACATACTTGTGTCCCTCACCCCCATCGCGGCGCCGGAAACTCTCTATGATCAGGGTCCCCTCAACTGTCACCCTGTCCCCTTTATTTAGGGCGCCTTCTAGGGTTTGTGCTTCCTCTTCCCAGAAGGTGGCGGACACCCACAGTGGATCCCCATAGTCAGACCACGCCCCCGTGCTCCGGTCCTTCTCCGCATGCGTCGCGTTGATCCTCAGTTCCAAGACCGCCTGCTGCTTCGCGGTCCACCTCAAGGTCGGCTCCGCAATCAAACCTGTCGCCACAGCTTTCAAAGCCATTTTGCCCCTCCCTGTCTGCGTCCTGTCCAACGCATCCCCTGGCCTCTCAGGGCGGGGCGCCCCGCCCAACCCCGCCTAAGTGTGTCCAGTCTCATCTTTACCCCAGCTTACGGGCCGCCACCGACAAAAACCGGGGGAGCCAGAGCATGCGGGGAAACTGCTCTCTTTACGTTCCTGTGGAAAACGCTCCCCCCGCAAGACGCAGGAAACTCCCGGCCAAACCCGTTGTTCCCCACACTGCCTTGGGACCTAGGCGCCTGCTGGCCTATGATGTGCAAGCGTCGATCCGGCCCGCACGCGGGGCATCGCCGGGGAGCATCCGGAAGAACAGCGGAACACTTTCGCCTACTAGAACCGGACGGG
>CAYFUO010000124.1:0-5455 GCA_964346255.1 uncultured Actinomyces sp.
ACGGGTACGAGGGGCAGGGTCCGGACCACTCGTCGGCTCGCATCGAGCGTTACCTGCAGTTGGCGGCGGAAGAAAACATGTGGGTGTGTCAGCCGTCAACGCCCGCGAACCACTTCCACTTGCTGCGAACCCAGGCTTACAGGCGGCCGAGGACGCCACTGATCGAGTTCACGCCGAAACAGCTTCTGCGCCTATCTGCAGCCACCTCCACCCTCGAGGACCTAACCACAGGAGCGTTCAAACCTGTCATAGGTGAAGTGGATGCTGGGGTGGTGGCGAACGGGGAGAACGTGAAACGTGTTCTCATCTGTTCAGGGCGCGTCTACTACGACTTGGCTCGGGAGAGAAACAAGCGGGGGCTGGACAATGTTGCGATTCTGAGGGTCGAACAGTTCTACCCTTCACCGCGTGAAGAGCTGCGTAAAGCCCTCGCCCCCTTCGGGAACGCGTCGGTGACTTGGGTGCAAGACGAACCTGAGAACCAGGGCCCATGGCAGTTCCTAGCGATCAACCTGTTCCCCCAAGTCGGGTTGATGCCCCAAGTGTTGGACTCAGAACTACAGGTTGGCGGCCTACGCCCGATCGACATCGCGTCGCGACCCGCGTCGGCCTCCCCCGCCACGGGGCTGGCTTGGCGCCACATGGAAGAAAACCAAGAAATCCTGGCGACCGCCTTCAAGGACCTGTGAGCAACACCTAGGTCGGACGCCCAACTTAACTGAAGGGTTCCCCAAGCGAATGCTTGGGGAACCCTTCGTCATAGTGCGTGAGTTACACGGTGTCAGACCCGACTGCTAGTTGTTGGGTCGCTTCCCGTGGTTTGCTGCCTTCTTACGGCGAGCCTTGCTTTTACGTCCTCGCTTCGACATGTTGAGCCTCTCAATCCAAGTTAGAAAGGTGCGCCATCCAGCGGCCACCAGCCAACCCATGATCGCACATGCTTCGGCGACCACCAAAAGTTTTCACTGTGTGTCAGGCGACCCCTCGCAGTCGTCGTCGGGGCACGGTCGGCTTTCAGAGTTGAAGGTCCGACCGTCAGGCTGCATCCGCCGAATGCCCAGAAGGATCCGGGCGCGAAGCGCGTTGGGCGCACTGGCCTTCGCGCATGACCTCAACACTTCGATCACGCTGTCTTCGGAGGCGAGGGGACGGAACCAGGTGACCCTCACTGACATGTGGTAACCAAACCATGGTTCCACGTTCTGTTGGTTCCTCGGATCACTCACTGTTGCCTCCGGCAAATAAAATGGGACCCGCGGACTGGGGGCGGGCGGCCAAATCCTTCAATTTCTTGCGTCCCCTGTGTAGTCGGCTCATCACCGTCCCCTTCGCCACCTCAGTCATTTGAGCGATCTCTTCATAGGAGAACCCGAGGACGTCCGCCAAGTAGACAGTGACCCTCTGGTTGTCTGGGAGAGCGGCAAGCAGATCATATGCTTCCTCGGACGCCATGCGGCGGAGGGCCTCCGTCTCCGCGGAGGCGGACACCATCGACGGGGGGCCCTCACGGGGAGCGTCGTCACGTTCGGTGGCGGCTCCGCCCCGAAGCCTCCAATCTTGAGGTAGAGGTTGGCCCACGTGGTGCAGGTCCCGCCGGTCCTTGCGGTACATGGAGACGAAAGTGTTGGAGAGGATCTTGTACAGCCACGCGCGAATGTTCGTTCCCTCTTCAAAGCCTTCGAAACCTTGGTAGGCGCGTAGGAACGTCTCTTGGGACAGGTCTTCAGCGTCCGCTGGGTTTCGTGTCAACGCTAGGGCTGCGGCGTAAATCTGGTCAAGGAAAGGTAGCGCCTCCTCAGCGAAGCGCCCCCGCAAGACTGCTTCTTCACCTGCATTCAAGATGCGCCCATCCCCTCCGCTCCCAATGTTACGGTTGCGGCAAACATTGTGAAACCCGAGGAAGGCCCCAACATGGCGGAAAACTCCAAGCGGGGGCGCGGCGCAGCGCCCTCGAAAGCGCTCGCCGCAGCGGTTTCTCTGCCGCTCCTACTGTCTTCCATCCACGCACTCACCCAGCCGGAGAAGCACGCTGGTCCCCTCAAAGAGCTCTTGGCGGACGCGCTCAAAGCCGTCCCGAATGACGCGCCGTGGACAAGGAGTTTGGAAGCGTTCGCTGAAACCCATGCTGAGGTGATCGCACGACTGGCTGGGGCGACGCTTGGCGCCGTGTCCCTGCAGGCGGTCCTCTCCTCCGACCGACGCCTCCCCCTGTCGGTGTTAACGATGGCGGCACCCTTCCTCACGCTCGCGAACTACCCGTTGACCCAAGTCAGAAGAAGCGGGGATAGGCGGGAAGAAACCTTGCGCGGGTGGGTGAGTCTCGCCCCCGCACTGGCAGCCCTTATTATGGTCAGTAGAGAAGAGACTCGTAAAATGAGGAGCCTACATGCCAAAACAGTCGTCGCCTGACAGTGGGGTGTGGTCAGCGCCAACATCGACCGGCCCCATCTCCGCCACGGTCACAGTGCCTGGATCAAAGTCACAAACGTCCCGCGCGCTAGTGATCGGCACGATCGCAGCGAACCCGACGGTGATCGAGAATCCTCTGGCGGCGCGAGACACATACCTGATGGTCAATGCGATGACACAGTTCGGCGCGTCCGTAGAGTTCTCCGCAACTGGGAACAGCGTCACCATGGTGGCGCCGAAAGAGCTGGTTGGCGCCGGAAAAGTCGAGTGTGGTCTCGCGGGAACTGTCATGCGCTTCGCTGCAGCTCTCGCAGCGTTCGCCGACGGGAAAACAACGCTGACTGGGGACCTCGCGGCGCAAAGGAGGCCCCTCTCCCCCCTGTTGGACGCGTTAGAGGACTTGGGCGCCAAAGTGAAATACAAGGGGAACCCTGGTTATCTGCCAGTGCGCATTCGGGGACGCAAGACGAAAGCGAAGTCGGTTTTCTCTGAAGAGGCACTTGGCAAGTGGAAGCAGAATGGGGATGCGCAGTCCGTGGAGGTTGACGCTTCGTCCTCCTCCCAGTTCCTCTCAGCCCTTCTGCTCGCCTCCCCACTGATGCCTGACGGAACCGTTCTACGCTCAGACGGTCGTATTCCTTCTTGGCCGTACGTTTCCATGAGCATCGACATGCTCGCCCAGCAGGGAGTGAAGTTGCGGCCCCTCTCGCGGTCAAGTTGGCGCACGCAAGCCAAGCGGCCTGAGGGCAACCCAATCCGCATTGAGCCTGACTTGGCGAACGCCGGACCATTCTTGGCTGCGGCGCTGTTAGCTGGCGGCACCGTCACTATCCCCAACTGGCCTACCAAAACCGATCAGGTGGGGAAGTATTGGCAGGAGATTCTCCCCCAGTTCGGCGCCTCCGTCACGCTGTCCCCCGAGGGCCTCACCGTGCATGCTCCCGCTGGCCTCACTTGGCCGGGTGTGGAAATGGATTTGGGTGCGGTCGGAGAGTTAGCAACCACGATCGCCGCACTCGCAGCATTCGCGACCAGCCCCTCCATCCTGCTTGGCATCGGACACTTACGCGGACACGAAACCGACCGCCTACAAGCGTTGGCGGAGCAAATAAACAACTTGGGTGGGAAAGCGAAGGTCCTACACGACGGGCTACGCATCGTTCCCAAACCAATGCATGCGGCCAAGATCGATAGTTACGACGACCACCGCATGGCGACCTTTGGCGCTCTCATCGGACTGCGGGTTCCGGGCTGTGAAGTGGTGAACGTGAGGTCAACGTCGAAGACCCTCCCGAACTTTGAGGAAATGTGGGAGGCAATGCTCGAGGGCCGGCCTTCCCCAGCCCCCCTAACTCTCGGCGAACTGATGGCTACCCCTCAGTCCTACTGGGACTAGAGCCGCTTGGAGATCACCTTTTGCGCGATATTGGAACTGACGACCCACGCGTCCGGGTGAGGGCCCGCAAGGGCTCCCGCCCTCGCACGAAACGTCGCCCCGACTATTCACAGCGCCCCGCCGGCCGAGTCATTGCCATTGATCGCGGTAGGTACGGGGTGGCGACCTTCGCTGGCCCCATAGTCACCGCGGTGAAAGCCCGCGAAATTCCGCGGGACGCCGTAGTCATAGGCGACGTTGTTCGCCTGACGGGAGACCTGAGCGGAACCCCTGACACTTTGGCGCGCATAGTTCACGTTGACCCTCGTGAAAACGTTTTACGCAGAAGTTTGGAGGACACGCCGGACGCGCGCGGCGAAAAAACTATTGTCGCGAACGCGGACCTGATGGTGATCGTGGTAGCGGCCGCTAACCCGCCTCCCCGTGTGGGGATGGTGGAGCGGGCAATGGTTGCCGCCCACATCGCCAACATCCCTTCCCTTCTGGTGGTGACGAAGGTGGACCTCGCTGACCCCACGCCATTCTTAGAGAACTTCCCTTCCTTCGACTTGGACGTCGCAACCACGGAGGGCGGGGTCGAAATGGTGGCTGAAAAGGTCGCCGACAAATTCTCTGTGCTGGTCGGACACTCCGGGGTTGGGAAATCCACTCTGATTAACGCGCTTATACCTGATGCGAACCGCGCGATTGGGGACGTGAACGCGGCGACGGGGAAGGGGCGGCACACGTCAACTAGCGCAGTCGCCCTAGAGTTGCCTGGTGGCGGGTGGTTGGTGGACACGCCTGGGGTGCGCTCGTTCGGTTTGGGACACGCGGAAGAGGCGGACGTGCTGGGCGTATTCCCGCACCTGCTTGACGCGACCGGCTATTGCCTACCCAACTGCACTCACGACGCGGAGGAGGTTTCGTGCGCCTTGGACGCCTGGGTTAAGGGCAGCGAACCGTTTGTGGATGTGGACGCCACGGGTTTGTCGGAGGGCGTGCGGGCGGACCTGGTGGCTAGGGCCCGGTCCCTACTTGCTGGGCTCCCAAAAGAACACTGGGAAATCTGAACGTCACCCACTCTTGCGAATCGGGCTTCCACCTGCTGCGGTGCGCGACCCTACGGGGGCGCTGGCCCTGAGTCTGGTCGCCGGTGCGTGTTCTGAGGTTCCGGAGCGCGAGTTTCGGCCTGTTCGTGCGGTTTATGACTTTCGGACAGGACGCTAATAGTGCTTACTGAACACGTGCTAAAGGCTCCAGTTCGTGAGGCTAAAACCGCCGCGAGATGACCGCCGTACGCGCGTGCAGGGGCATCAGCTGGGCGCGACACGCCGCCACCGTGCCGCCACCCACTTCGGCTCGAACGAAACCAAGGCGAAACCTGTGATCTGGCCCAGAAAGGCTCCCAACCAGCCGGCGGCCTAGAACCATTCAAGGAAAAACGGGAAAAACGTGAACGCACCCACCAAGCCGGGACACACCAAAGCGGTGAGAGCCTAGGTGCCGCCCCCCAACCGAACACACAGCGATGTTTACACTGTCATCCCACTGCTTTATGCGCTGTGCGTTCGGTCGGGGTGCTTGTGCGTTCGTCCGCGTTCGGTTGGGGTGCCCCGAGCGCCATCTTCGTTGGCGCGCGTTCAGCGTGCGTCTCCGGTTGAGGCGGAA
>CAYFUO010000125.1:0-5375 GCA_964346255.1 uncultured Actinomyces sp.
ACTGGGGAAGTCCAAGTTCCGTAGGGGGCTATGGCGGGTGACATGCGTCCTCTTTTCTGTCGTGGTTCCCACCACCAGTTTAGGCCCAACTGCCCGAAAGGAGGAGGCATCGTTGCGGCGCCGCCCCGCGGGTGGCGCGCGACCCCCGGGCAGGTGGCGCGGCGAGGTAGACTTCAGCCATGGTCGCAGTAGACAAGAAAAACTACCCCTTGCTTCACCGCGTCGACGAACCGCAAGACTTGACGAAGTTCACGTCCGCGGAGCTCCTGCTCCTCAGCGAAGAGATACGGGACTACCTGATCAAGTCGGTGTCGAAAACGGGCGGCCATTTGGGGCCCAACTTGGGGATCGTGGAACTAACCATCGCACTCCACAGGGTGTTCCACTCCCCAGAGGACACGATCATTTGGGACACTGGCCACCAAGCCTACGTCCACAAACTCCTCACCGGCAGGAAAGACTTCTCCTCCCTCCGCCAAGAAGACGGCTTGTCTGGGTACCCGGCGCGAGACGAGTCCCCCCACGACATTGTTGAGAACTCTCACGCGTCCACCGCCCTCTCCTGGGCTGACGGGATCTCTTACCAAAAGCTGCGGGACGGCAACCCGGGCGCCACCGTTGCAGTCATTGGGGATGGCGCGCTCACGGGCGGCATGGCGTGGGAGGCGCTCAACAACATTGCTGAAGGCCCACCCCGCCCCCTGATCATCGTGGTCAACGACAACGGGAGGTCTTACGCTCCAACTATTGGGGGGATCGCTCACCTGCTAGACGCTGTCCGCACCTCCCTAGAGTATGAGGAGACTTTAGAAAAGGGGAAGCGTCGACTCCTCGGCTTCGGTGACGCGGGCCAGAAAACGTATGACGCGCTGCACGGGTTGAAAGCCGGGTTGAAGGACGTGTTCGTCCCGCAAGCGCTGTTCGGAGACTTGGGGTTGAAGTATGTGGGGCCCATCGACGGTCACGACACTGTCGCCGTGGAACTGGCGTTAGAGAGGGCGAAATCGTTCGGCCAGAGCGTCCTCGTGCACGTCGTCACAGAGAAGGGGCGGGGGTACGAGCCCGCCTTGGAGGATTTGGCTGAACGTTTCCACGCTGTCGGCCAAATCCACCCGGAAACCGGTTTGCCGGTCGCGCCGCAGCGTTTCGGGTGGACGAAAGTGTTCGCGGAAGAAATCTTGAAGTTGGCGGACAAGGACCCCTCCATTGTGGGGATCACCGCGGCGATGATGGGGCCCGTCGGCCTGATACCGTTCGCCTCCAAACACCCGGATCGAGTCATCGACGTTGGGATCGCCGAGCAACACGCGTTCACGACCGCTGCGGGCATGGCCGCTCAAGGCGCTCACCCCGTGGTTTGCGTGTACTCCACGTTCATGAACCGAGCTTTCGACCAGCTGCTCATGGACATAGCGCTACACAAAGCTCCAGTCACTATCGTGTTGGACCGTGCGGGCATCACTGGCGACGATGGTGCTTCCCACAACGGCGTGTGGGACCTGTCTCTGGCGGCGATGGTTCCCGGCCTGAACGTCTGTGCCCCGCGCGACGCGAAGACCCTGCGGAAGGGCCTACGCAAGGCGGTGTCTAGGCAGCGCGGGCCGACGATGCTGCGTTACCCGAAAGGCTTGCCCCCCTCCAAAATCCCGGCGATCAAAACTATTGACGGCGTCGACGTGATCGCGCGGTTCGAGCCGGACGATCTCCAGCACCCCAAGAGCGACAAGCGGGTGCTCATCGCAGCTGTTGGCCCCATGGTTTCAGCAGCTAAGCAGGCTGCAGCGGACCTCGCCGAGGACGGTTACGCGACCTGGGTGGTGGACCCCGTCTGGGTGCTGCCGATCAAACCTTCACTCGTCGACTTGGCGGGTGGTTTCGACGCGGTCGTCACCATCGAGGATGGCATCGTGACCGGTGGGTTCGGTTCTGAGCTCGACCGCAAACTAGGCGAGCGCGGGAAGAGCGCGCGCGTCATGGGCGTCCCGTCAGGTTTCATGAAACACGCTAAACGCGACGACATTGTTCGCAGGCTCGGATTGGATGCGCGTGGTGTTTACGACACGGTCCTAGAAGTGTTCCAAGGAATGAGCCCAGAAAGTCCTCTTGAGGAGGAGAACTCGCCCGAAGCGGTGTCCTAACCCAGCCTTCGCGCGGCCCGCGGCATTGCTTGCAGCTGATCACTCACCACCTGACGCTGCCAAGGGCGAGCACCACTTTGTTCCATGCGTTCGTCGAGAGTGAGTCCTTCGGTGGGGGGCCGCCAAGTGACTTCCCTTTGCACGCGTGGCTCCAAAACCACGTCGGGGAGCACTCCCATGCGCTCCGCCACGGCAGCCACGACCTCGCGCATCGTTTGTAGCCTGCTCCAAGCGTCTGAATCCACTTTCCGCCACGTGCGGGCCGGCGGCGGTGCGGAGTGGTCGGGTGCTACGCGGACCGTGGGTAGCGCTTTGTCGGGGAAGGACCGCGCTTTGGCGATCGCTGCCTCCCACGTGGAGAAGTGTTCCCGCGCTGACGGTTTCTGGAAGCCGTTGATCTTCCGCAGGTCGGTGCGCGATTTGGGTGGGGCGAGGCTCGCTTCAACGATCGCTGCTGCGGGAAGGATCCGCCCGGGGGCAACATCAGTTTCCTTGCCGATCCGGTCTCTGGCCTCCCAAAGTTCGCGGGCGACAGCCATCCCCCGAGGTGTCGTGACCTTCCCCAAACCCTTCGTGTCTCTCCACGTCGCTTCCCTGGGGACCAACGGGTGGGTGAGCATGTGGTCGAACTCTTGGGCAGCGAACTCTTCTCGCCCCAATCGCTCAAGTTCTGAGGACAGCCGGTCGTGCAGGTCGGGTAAGAATTCGACGTCGAGGGCGGCGTAACGCAACCAGTCGGCGGGGATCGGCCTGCGGGACCAGTCCTCGTTCTGGTGAGACTTGAGCAGTTTCGTGTCCAAAACGGATTCGGTGAGCGCACCCAGAGAGAAGCGAGTGTGTCCAACTAGGCGGGCGGCGATCTCCGTGTCAAAAATGGCGTGAGGCCGCAAGTTCAAACTCTTTAAACCCAGAATGTCTTGGTCGGCAGCGTGGAATATCCACGTGTCGCCCAGCACGTCTTGGAGGGAGGACAGGTCCCGCAGGGCACCCGTATCAAGAATGAACGTTCCCACCCCACTCTTGCGCACTTGCACTAAGTAGGTGTCGTTGCCGTAGCGGTGTCCACCCGCACGCTCCGTGTCGAGGGCGGCAGCCTCCTTAGAAGAGGCAAGAAGGTCAGCGGATCGCCGCAAATCTTCGCGCGTGGAGATGAGAGGTGGGATGCCTCCCTCAGGTTCTTTGACGGTGCGGGGCCTACTGCGCACCCTTCTGCTCGCCTGCAGCTCAGGGAGTCGTGACATTGCTCGGCGAGACGCCAGCGTTTTGGCGCAGCGTCTCCCCCCAACCTTCAAGGTGGCCACTCAAGTCCAGTGTTTCTGGGCTCCACGAGCACCTGAGCTCAGCGATCAGGGAGGCGCGACCCAGTTCTAAGCCCCCGAAACTTTCTGAAAGTTCCCTGGTCACGGTCCCACTCAAAGCCGAAGGGTATGCCCCCAAAGCCTCCAAGTTTCCTACCAGTGTTTGCCAGATCACTTCACCAAGCAGGGGGTCCACCGACTGGTCTGCGTCGATCTCCATCCGCGCGTACCCCACTAGGCGCAGGCCAAGGTTCCACATGTCGCCCTCGTCCGGGTCGAACAGGATCACGAGGGTCCCCTCACCAACTGGGCGCTCCACGCCGGGCGCCTCAACGATCATTTCCACGGCGGCAGCGAAGGGCGCTAGGCCACTTGGGGCGGGGACTTCCCGGAACTTTACGACAGGATCAGGGTTCGCCTCACGCAGGCTGAGCAGAGCAGTGACGAACTCCTCTGGGGGCGCGAGCCTCAAGTCTGCGGCGTCTAAGACCTGTGTTTGATCCACGTTTTCCACTGTAGGAGCGGCAACAGTGCAAGTCAGGTGGCCACGCCGATCCCCTGCCAAACAAATTGCGCTAACTTAGTTCTGGGAGGAAAGATGGCAAAAAAGAAGGTCAAGGTCAAATCGATTACGGCGCAAGAAATGAGGGATTTGGCCATCGCCGGCGGGGTTAACGTCCCAATCGAGCAGACGTGGGTTTGGGCGGAGTTTGAAGAAACTTTCCCACACCGGAAACTGATTGGCTTCTTTAAGATCGAGTACGAAAAGAAGCCGGTGGCGATCCTTTCGCTAGTGTCCGACAAGTTCCGCGGGTTCGAGTTCTTCTGGGCCAAACACGGTCCAGTGTGGTTAGTTGAAGAATCTGAGTCTCTTGAGCATGAGGCTGTGGACGCCCTCGTCAAGTGGGCCCGCAAGAAGGACTCAATGGTTGCGTTCCTGCGCCTCCACCTGCGCTACCCCCGTAAACGGGACGAGGTTCCTCTCTCCACTCCAGCGTTCGATGAGGGCGTCATTTTGGATGTGGGTGCCCAAGAGGACGCTTTCCGGGACTCCCTCCGTGAGGATGAGCGAGAGAAACTGGACGCGGCCCTCGATGAGGGCGCCGTCAAAGTGAAGGACATCACTGACCGCGCTGTCGACCACTTGGGTGAGTTGTACGAGCTGGTTGACGACGAGGAAGACGTTGCCGCCCGAGACTTCCCGACGCTCAGCCGGGAGGACTACCGGAACCTTCTGGCTACCCTCGGCGACGAACACGCACGCGTCTACCTCGCGACAGAGGAGGACGAGGACGGGGAAGAGAAGCCGCTCGCTTGGGCAGTGTTCACCATTGGGGGCAATGAGGCCGTCTACTACCAGAGCGCCATCGACGATGAAGGTGAAGAGCACGCTGCGCTTTCCCAGATTCTGCATAGGGCCAACCGCGACCTGCGTGAGGCTGGAGTGAAGAAACTGGACATGGTGGGCATGGGACCGGACTTGCTGCCCGCAGCGGATGAAGATCTCGTCCTAGAACCGGAACACTTGGAGTTGGAGAAGAAGTTCGCGGAGACCATCACGCATGTTCGCCCCGCCTACGACGTCCCAGTGAATAGGGTGTTGTTCGCTCTTGTCGAGCAGACGGTCCTACCTGATAAGGCCATGAAAAAACTGAAGCGGAAACTGAAGAAACGTGAAAAGGATGACTGACCACCAGTTTGTGCGGCCCAAAAGCCGCTGCTATGCTGTTCGTTGTCTGAGAGCCGGCCCAAGCCGGGCGGGCTAGCAGGCGGATGTAGCTCAGCTGGTAGAGCATCACCTTGCCAAGGTGAGGGTCGCGGGTTCGAATCCCGTCATCCGCTCGGGCCGTTGGCGCAGCGGTAGCGCGCTTCCTTGACACGGAAGAGGTCACTGGTTCGATCCCAGTACGGCCCACGAAGCCGCCGAGAGGCGGCTTTT
>CAYFUO010000126.1:0-5259 GCA_964346255.1 uncultured Actinomyces sp.
CACGCAACTGACGTTCTCTTGTGGATGAAGAGGATCACTTTCTTCCTCATGCTCGTCGCCTACGGTGCGAACGACGGCCAGAAAGTCATGTTCGCGGTCGCCCTCGCACTCAGCATCAGCATTGACGACGCGGGGAGCAGCGTGCCCCTCATGTTGGGCGCGTCAGCCGTTTTCGTGTTGGGTGCGCTCTTCGGGGTGCGTCAGTCCACGAAGTTCATCCGCCACGGGGTCGCCCAAACGAACCCGCTGTCGATCCTCTGGGGGGAACTCGCGTCTGCGACAGCGGTTTTCGTCGGCTCAGCCCTGGGCACGCCACTGTCGATGACCCAGTCGATTACGGGCTCCCTTGTGGGTACCGCGATGGCTCTTTCCCCGAAGGCCGTATACTGGCAAGCCATCAGGAGAGTTGGCTTCGCTTGGATCTGGACACTGCCGATGGCGGCACTTGTTTCTTACCTGTTGATGCTCGCATCCAACTTTTTGCCTGTCTGACCACGACGGTGGTCGGGTGGGGTTAGGAGTAGACCATGACGTTCCTGAAAAACGTTCGAGGACGGTTGCGCCGCGCGAAACCGGAGTCTTTGCGCGACATCTATGTTCGCCAAGTGGAGGCGGCCGTGCAGGCGGCGGAGCTCGCCAACGAAGTCTGCTCTAAAGAGGTGGAACCGGCGAAGTCCCGCAGACCCATGAAGTCTTTGCGCCACGAAGCACACGATGCTCGCGGTGAGCTCATCTCCTCTATGGCCGCAGCAGTCACGGTTCCACTGGAACGTGAGGACCTGTTTCGGGCGTCCCAGTCGATTGAGACCGTCACCTCCGACCTTCGTGACCTGGTGCGGGAAATGACGTGGTGGGAGTTGGAAGGTGGGTCTTGGTCGAAGAACGCCTTGCAACCCGCGATTGACGCGCTGCAAGAAATCGCCTTGGGGATTGAAGTGCCGGACGCCCAAGAGGTTGAAGCGCACTTCCGGCAGGCGAAGAAACACGCTTCTGACCTGCGTCGCGCCTACCAGAGGGGCCTCACCGCCATTTTCTCGGACGACCTCACCATGGACACTTTGAAGAAACGGGAGATCCTCAGGCGCATCGACTTCATCGGCCTGCACTTGCATGACGCGGCGGACGCGATGCTCACGGGGATGATCAAACGGTACATGTAGCGGTTGGGCGGGTAGTCCCGCTGACAAGGTCTTGGCATTTTCCCAATTCTCTCTTAGGGTGTTGTCATGAACGAGATAAGCATGCGTGTGCGGGAGAAGCTCTCAGAAGCTGGGGTTTCTCAGAAGAGCTTGGCTGAGCGGGTGGGGATGACTCCCGACGCGCTTTCGCGCGCTATCAACGGGCAGCGCGGATTTGCCGCTATAGAGTTGGCGGGCATAGCGGCAGCTTTGGAGACTGACGTTCACTACTTGATCACTGGTGAACAGGACCCGTATCGCATGGTTCTTTCAGCTCGCCACACTTACAACGCTTCGACGCACCAGAGGAGCGTTGGTGGAATCGAGGACGACATGCGAGTTCTTGAGGGTGTGCGCTTGGCTTACGTGCAGGCGCTCGGGTGAAGCATCACGGCTTACCGGCTTCGGCCTCGCAGATGAGGGAAGCGCTGGGTGAAGACTTCGTGGAGGATTTCAGCCGCCGACTAGAGAAGGTCGGCGTGGACGTGATTCGAGTGCCCGACTTATCCACGGCTTACAGCGTCGTTCTTATGGAACGTCCCGTAGTGGTCGTGCCAACCACTGGCAACTGGTTCTACACGAACTGGAGCATCGCCCACGAACTTGGGCACCTCGCCCTCGGACACGAAGGTGCGACGCCCGACAACAGGGCGATCGGGGAGCTCGAGGCGCAAGCCAATGCCTTCGCTGCGGACCTCTTGTTACCCAGGGTGCTGTTGGACCGCGTTGATTGGTCCAGATCCGACTTCGCCAGTGTGGCTCGCTTCCTCTGGGATTCGGGCGTGTCCACGACGGCCCTCCGAAATCGCCTAGCCCACTTCCACATACAGGTGTCTCCCGAACTCGTGGCAGCGCTGGAGTCCACGACACAAAGGTTTCTTCGGAAGTATTGGGACACACCGGCGGGGGACCCGGTCACCCACCGCATGACAGAGTCGGCGAGGAGGCGGTTCCCCGACTGGCTGAAGACCGCACACTTAGAAAAGATCGGTGAGGGGAAGCTAGGCAAGGGAACGCTCGCTTGGATGCTTGGCGTCGATGAGGACGAGCTGGAGGTGGGGGAACCGGAGCCTGAGGATCCGTCAGCTGTTGAGACTCACCTAGATGCTTTCCTTCGCTGACTAGGCCATATCTAGGAGGCGCCGAGTCGTGTTTCACGACACTTCTGTACTCATCAACTTCCACAGGGCGGGTCTGTTGCCTGCGCTCGGTGGACTGCTGGGCGGCGACGTAGCTTGGGTGGGAACCGTGAGATCGGAATGTGAACGCAAGGAACGCGACCTGTCGCTGCCTGCCCTCACCTCTTCTGCGGACGCTATCTTGGGGGAGCCGTTGAGACCCCTCGGTGCGGAGCACCTGCGTGTCCGGAGACAGCGGGAGATGATGGCCGCGCCTGGAGACCACCCCGATGAGCATTTGGGAGAGGCCGAGACCATCACTCTCATAGGTATGCGAGCTATCCACGCGATGATCGCCACAGACGACAAGTCCGTCGCCAGGTTTGCAGGCTCGACCCCCGTGGCCAACACATGGCAGCTGGCAAGGACTTGCTTCTCTGGTGGCTACGTTTCGCTAGAGGAAGTCACGACCTTGTGGCGGCTTTTCGGCGAAGCAGGAGGGACCTGGCCGCGAGAGATTAACGCGGTTGAAAAGTTCACGCGATTCCTGCTTAGAAAGTGACGGTTAGGGGGATGGGCGGAGCGCCCGCTCCTGCGCCGATGGGCGCGCGCCGCACGCACCAACTGAGATGGGGGCCACTAAGGGCTAGGGTTAAGGGGTAGAGCAATCGGTGGTGGAAGCCACCTCGGCACAGACTTTTTTGGGGGCCCCACATGTCAGGCAGAAAATTTCATCGTCCAGCCACCTTGGATCAGGCTGAAGCAGAGCAAGTAGTTGGGGATGAGGACCCCGCCGCCGAATCTGAAATAGCTCATACGACGGCGTGGGCGCTGCTTGGGGAACCGAACGCTGACTTCGATGAGGCCGCAGTGGAAACCCTGAAGTCTTCCGTGCGCAATGAGGGAGTTGACATCATTGCGTCCTCTTGGTCGCGTTCCCCGGACTTCACGCTGCCTGGCGCTCTGTGGAGGATCTACCTGCTTTGGCAGTGGCACCAAATGAACCCCGAAGTGTTGGAAGTCCGGTTCAACGAAGGCCTAGTGGAGTTGAAGAAACAGGGCGTGCCCAGGGAGGACTTCCCGATTCCCCTCAAAGAGGTCATAAAGGGCGTGGAGGGCGTGCTCGCCGGATACGCCACGAGGGATGACCTGAGCCCCGTGTTCTTGGCGGCATCCCAGGCGATGCGCACCATGGCCCTCGGCGTGGAGAACGGGGCGGAGTGGATCGTGGAAGACGGTCACGCCCTCGCTCACACCGTCACCCGCCGTCCCGAAGCCCTCCTGAAGACGGCTCGTGAACTTGAAGAGAGCGCGCACGAAGCCGAGATCGGGGAACTCGACTAGACAATCGAGCGCACCATAACGGGGGTGCGACCTGCCGTTGAGATGCCCCCCGCTTACCTGTCGAAAAAGCGGTTTAGGTGGCAATATGGAAAGTGGTGGGAGGCGCAGGCCGGCGGTGCAGCCGGCTCCTCAGACAAGCTTTTGGCGGCCCCACTTTGGGGGTAGGGAAGGATCAGAAATGGCGGACAAAGAGAAGCCGCAGGAAAAGTCGCGCGCCGACGCGGGGGACGAAAAGGTCGAAGAAGTCATCGTTGAGGAGCCGGACGGGGCAGAAATAGCGGCGCCCCTAGAGAAGGCGAGCCCCTCCGACTTCCTGTTGCCCGCCGACGCTGAAGAGCTGGTCGGTGAAGAGCACGAGGACGCCGAATATCTCTTGGCTCCCGATGAGGAATCTGAGGTGGACGACGACGGGGAGGACTACGACCCGGCAACGGCCATGGGGATCCCCCTAGACCGTAAGGCGCCGCGAGGATTCGACTACGCACTCCCGGACGGCCGTTTCGCCGACCGAGAACTCTCCTGGCTGGCCTTCAACCAGCGTGTTTTGGAGCAGAGCCAGGACGAGAGCGTGCCCCTGTTGGAGCGACTCTGGTTTTCGGGGATCTTCTCCTCCAACCTGGATGAGTTCTTCATGGTGCGGGTCGCAGGGTTGAAGAGACGTATCGCAGCGGGCATCGCTAAACCTGGGGCCAGTGGACTCTCACCAACCGAGCTGTTGGAGAACATCGTGTCGCGCACCCGCGGCCTCGTTCAAACGCAGGCGGAGGACTTCCAAGAGGATTTCAAACCGGCCCTCGCCGAGGCGGGCATTCACTTCAAAGGGTGGGAGGACCTAGACCAAGGTGAGCAGGAGCGCCTTTCCGCCTACTTCAGGCACCGCGTTTTCCCGGTTCTGACCCCCTTAGCGGTCGACCCCTCTCACCCGTTCCCCTACATCCCTGGTCTGTCACTGAACATCGCGGTGGTCCTCACGAACCCGGTGACCGGCAAACGGCACTTCGCGAAGGTGCGGGTCCCGGAGCGACTGCCCAGGCTCATCAACGTGGAAACCGCTATGCGCGATGGACGCCCGGAACAGTATGTTCGCCGCGAAGGTGGGGCATCATTCATCACCCTTGAGAACCTGATCATGGCTCACTTGGACCACCTGTTCCCGGGGGTTGAAGTGGAGCAGGCGCACACTTTCAGGGTCACCAGAAACGAAGACCTCGAGGTTGAAGAGGACGATGCTGAAAACCTGTTGACAGCCATGGAGGAAGAGCTGCACAGGCGTAGGTTCGGTGCGGTCGTGCGTCTCGAAGTGGCCGACTCAATGACCCCGTACGTGCTGGACTTCCTGATGGACAAGCTGGAGATCACCAGCGAGGACGTTTTCCAGTTGCCTGCGCCTCTCGACTTCACGTTCGTGAACGAACTGCACGACTTGGATTTGCCGGCCCTCAAGTATTTGCCGTACGTTCCCGTAACAGCAGCGGGTTTGGCGTCCGTGGAGTCCTCGAAACCACAAAACATTTTCGATACGCTGTCCAACCACGACGTCCTGCTCCACCACCCCTACGACTCCTTCGCAACTTCGGTTCAGCACTTCATTTCTCAGGCTGCGAAGGATCCCAACGTCC
>CAYFUO010000127.1:0-1344 GCA_964346255.1 uncultured Actinomyces sp.
AGATCTCTCTGCGCTTCCGGTTCTTTTTGGTCAGCCAAATGACCCCGATGATGACTGCCACTACGCCCGCCACCCCAACGATTGAGGAGATACCCATGGCTTTCAGGGCGGAGGGGACCATCGCGTCCAAAGCCGGACCGTCCAAGACCATCAGTTGAGCGCCTGGAAGGCTCTGGTCGCAGGAAACCGTGTACTGCCCGGGAGTGAGTCCACGGGCGACAGAGACGCCGCCCTCCAACTCGAGTTCCGTCTCGTGGGTGCCGCCCGGGCCCTCCAAAACACATTTGCCGGGCGAAGCTCCAGCGGCGTCGATGAGCCCAACAGTGCCTGAATCGCCAACGGTGATCTGCCCACCGTTGGTGGCTATAAGGCCTTCTGCAGTGTCAACACTGAACCCGATGCCCTGCAGCACCATGGACACGAGAATCACGGGTGCCACCACCAATGCCAGCAGAGCTCCGCCCACGATAGTCAATATCGGGGCGGTCCTAGAGGGTAGGTCCTTCAGCGAAGCAGAGCCTGAACCACCCGGGTAGGGGCTCGACGCAAGTGAGCCGCCTTGGCCCCAAGGCGCGCTGCTTGGGTTTTGCGTGGGGGAGTACGGAGTGCCCGAATAGGGGTTCCCCGAATACTGCTCACCCGAGTGATGTCCACCTGAATATGGGCCACCCGAATGCGGGCCATCTGAGTGTTGGCCGCCTTGCCGCTGCAAGTCTTGACTCGGCCCAGAACTCACGGGGTCCTCACCGTAAACGGCCCAGGGGCGCTCCTCCTCAGGATCTTCGTCCTCGGGCCACCTGCCACCACTAGTCATCCGTTGACTCCCCCCACCGCGTTCACTGCCGATATTCTCTTCTTTCTGAGAGCCTCAACCTGCGCCAACACCAGAGGCTCCAACTCCCGTTCTACCGCCCACCCAAGCAGCAGGTCCGCCAATTGTGGGTTCCGTGCGAGGGCGGGCCCATGCAGGTACGTGGCAACAATATTCCCTTGGACGGCGCCCGAATACTTCGCGACCCCGGGTGGTTCTTCCCGGTTCCCAACCCCGTGGATCACGCGACCCAACGGGCTGGCGTCATCACCGAGGATGGTGCCTCCCCCATGGTTTTCGAAACCGGTGAGCAGCTCGGTCACGCCCTCGATCAGAGGCTCCTCCAACAACTCCCCGATGGCACGTTTGGCCATGGGGACCGTGACAAGGTCAAGCAACCCCAGCCCCACCAACTCTTCACCCCGCCCATCCGTGTACTTCTCACCCAAAATCTGTAGGGACGCACAGACAGCGAAAATGGGGGCACCCCTCTCCGCCGCGCGAGCGAACCCCGCGTGTTCACGCAGTTTCTT
>CAYFUO010000127.1:1444-5236 GCA_964346255.1 uncultured Actinomyces sp.
TTTCTTCAAGTCGCGGAACGCCGTGTAGTTCAAAAGGGTTTGGACGCGGCCGGGCTCCATCGCTTTGATTGCCTCCAGTGGGTCCGCAACCATTTCTGCCTCCAAACCTGAGTACGTGAGGCGCACGTCGAGGTCTTCCGCCCGCTCCCCACTCGCAATCAGCCTCTCAAGCGGCAACTCTTCCAGCGGAGAAAAGTCGACGTCCCAAACCCAAGACAAGTCCTCCCCGTCCGGAATCTGGCCGTTCACGGCCACCACCATCTGCGTGGTTTCCTTAGGGACAGCTGAAAGGGCTTCCTGCCACCCGGCAGGGTTCTTCGCGAGCAGCAGGTTCGCTTCCCGCCCTGAAACGTCGTAAGTCTTGTATCTGCCAGCGACTTGGCGGACCGTGCCCACGGCCTCCGCGGCCGCCTGCAGATTCGCGCCCAAAGTCACTGCGGCAACAATAGCTTGGGCCGCGTTCCCCTGGTTCGCTCTGCCTGGCAACGCTAAAGTTACCCGCGCCTTCACGCCCTCGGGCCCAAACAGGGTGAAAGAGTCGGTGTCCCGATCCCCCACCCACCAGGAAGGTTCCGGCCGAGTGAACTCCTCGTAGCCCTCCACGAACCAGTGGTCACCGTCGCGCACCACCAGCCCACCCCCGCGGGGGAACGTTGTAGCGTCATCCGTCCAGGGCGCCCCAACCGACACCCACTGAACCTTCGGCGCCCCCCAGGCGGCCGACACAATCAGGGGGTCGTCACAGTTCGCCACGATCACAGCGTCCGGGTTGTCTTCGACCGCGGTGCGCAGCCTCTTCTCCACCGCGCCGATTTCACCCACGCGGTCCAGTTGGTCCCTCGACAAGTTCAGCAGGACGATCACGGCCGGGCGGGTTTCACGAGCCACCCGCGGCAAATGCATCTCATCCACCTCGAACACGGCGAAGGGGGCGCTCGCCCCAATCATGGCTGCAGTCGTGATCCCGGGGCCCATGTTGTCCCCACCCAAGTTGGCGGCCACTTCACCGCGCGTGGATAACGCTGCGGCTGTCATCTTCGTGGTGGTCGATTTCCCGTTGGTGCCGGTCACCAAAACGACCTGCTTGTCGCGGGTGAGCGTGGCAAGAATATCCGGGTCCAACTTCAGGGCGACCCTACCCCCAACCATGCCCCCGTCACCCTTACCTAGGAGCCGGGAGGCCACCCTCGCCCCCAACCCCACCAACATTGCGGTTCTGGCCTTCAACGACACGGTTCGACTCATTCGGTGCCCTCCAAGGTGGCGGCGTCAACGGGTGCGAAGTGGCCAGCGTACCGCATGTACCACCAGTAAAACGGGTGAGGTGCAGCCAAGTCAGAGCAACTGCTCTTAGCATCACCCGGCGGGCGCCTGTGGGGACGCAACGTGACGCGGCCATGCGGGTCCGCGGTGAACACGCCGCGGGTGGGAGTTTTCATTTGGGCTAACTGAAACTTCAGCCGCGCAACCTCTTCCCGCAGCAACTCCACTTCGTCCCTCAGTTCGAGGGCGCGTTTCACGCCCGCCAAGTTCAACCCCTCCTCTTTTGAGAGACGCTGGATTTCCCGCAAGCGTTCAACGTCTTCAGGGGAATACCTACGGCCCCGCCCCTTCGCGCGCATCGGCGAAATCAAACCGAGACGGTCGTATTGCCGCAACGTTTGAGCGTGCATGCCAGTGAGGGAGGCCGCCACAGACACGGTGTAAAGCGGGGCCCCCCTCGACTGGCTAGCAGACTCTGGGTGGGTCACTTGCGGGAAGCCCCCACCACTTCACTTCGTGGGTTCCAGTCGCCGAGCGCACTCTTCAACTGTTCAACAGCTTCCTTCGCCGCGTCATCCAGTTTCTTCGGGGTGACAATGTCCATTTCGACGAGGACGTCCGCCTTCTTCGAACCCTTCTTGATCCCGCGACCCTTCAGGCGCAGGACAGCGCCGGATGAAGTGTTCGCCGGAACCTTGATACCGATCTTTGTGCCGTCAGGTAGGGGAACGTCAACCCTGGAGCCCAAGGCCGCTTCCGGGTAGGACACCGGCAGCTTCACCCGCAGGTTCGCGCCATCCATGGAGAACACTGGGTCGTCTTCCACCGTGACCTGCACGATGAGGTCCCCAGCGGGCCCCCCATTGACGCCCGGCTGGCCTTTACCGCGCATCTTGATCTTCTGGCCATTGCGGACCCCCGGGGGAATCCGCGCTTTCATGGACTTCCCATCCATGCTGAACTGGAGGGTTTCGCCCTCGTACGCCTGTTTGAAGGTCAGTTTCGTTGTCGTGGTCAGGTCAGCGCCCTTCTGGGGTTGCGGCTGGCCAAATGGGCTGCCGCCACCACCACCGAACGGCATGCCACCGCCGCCACCGAAGGGGCTGCCGCCACCGGCGCCACCACCAAATGGGCTACCACCGCCGCCACCGAATGGCATGCCGCCGCCGGCGCCACCACTTCCCCCACCTGAGAACAGGGAGGAAAGAATGTCCTCGAAGCCACCCTGCCCCCCGCCGGAGGTCTGGTATTGGACGCGTGGGCCACCCGCGCCGCCACCACCGAACATGCCGCCGAACATGTCCTCGAACCCGCCGCCACCACCTGGGGGCGGCGCGAAGCGGGCTCCGCCGGCAGCCATCTTGCGGATGGTGTCGTAGCGTTCACGCTGCTCCTTGTCCGACAGCACTGCGAACGCTTCACCGATCTCTTTGAACTTGTTCTCAGCTTCCGCGTTGCCCGGGTTCTTATCTGGGTGCAGTTCGCGGGCTAACTTGCGGTAGGCCTTGCGGATTTCCTTCTCATCCGCTTTCTCGCTGACACCCAGCATTTTGTAAAAGTCTTTGTCGAACCAATCCTGTTCAGCCACAGGTGTCCCCTCCCCCTCTTGTTCTCCGAGTCGCTACTTCTTCGCCCACGTCAGTTCGGTGTTTCCACTGCGACTTTGGTTGGGCGCAGCACCCGGTCACCGATCTTCACGCCGGACTGGAGAACCTGTTTCACTGTTGGTTCCTCCACCTCGGAGCTGGGGGTGGCCATGAGCGCGTCGTGCAACTGCGGGTCAAAAAGGTCGCCTTCCTCGCCGAAGCGTTCCATCCCGAACCGGGTCTGAAGAATGTCCTCCAGTTTCTCCGCGATTGAGGCGAACGGCCCCTCTAGTTCCCCGGCGGCCCTCGCCGCCTCAATGTCGTCCAGGACAGGCAACAGGGCCTCAACGGCGTCCTCTTGGCCTTCCCTACGCTTGGCCGCGTTCTCAGCTTTCGCCCTCTTCACGTACCGTGCGTACTCTTGCCTCACGTTGTACGTGTCAGCGCGAACGCGGGCCACGTCTTCTTCCAAGGTGAGGATGCGCATCTCCGCCACTTCAAGCGGGTCGGGTTCTTCCGTGACCTCTTCAACCTCATCGACGATTTCACCGTCTGGAGCTTCCTCCACCTCAACGTCATCGATCTCAATGCTGTCCGGTTCTACACCGTCGACCTTCGGATTGGTCTGGCCACCGTCACCTGCACCGGTCGCGTCGGACGCGCCCAAGTTCTTCTCTTCTGCCACCTGTTATTTTCCGTTTCTCGTTGTCCCGGTTTAAGAGTGGGGGCCGCACCAGCGACCCCCACACTTTCGTTACTTGGACGGGAGGTGACTACTTGTCGTCCTCGTCGTCAACGATCTCAACGTCGATCACTTCTTCTTCAGCGTTGACATCTTCCTGGCTCGGCAGGTCTGGCTCTTCAGCGCTCTTCTCCGCCGCCTGGTAAACCTCTTCGCCGATCTTCATGCCGACCTCGTTCAGGTGGTCCAGCGCCTTCTTCA
>CAYFUO010000128.1:0-5233 GCA_964346255.1 uncultured Actinomyces sp.
GAAAACATGCTCGCAGTGAAAGAGGCCCTACCCGGCACCTACATTTATGGGGAGGGCTGGAACTTCGGTGAAGTAGCAAACGATGCCCTCTTCACTCAAGCGACGCAGGGCAACCTGAAAGGGACCGGCATTGGTGCGTTCAACGACCGGCTTCGGGACGCCGTGCGCGGGGGTGGACCAACTGACGAGGACCATCGCCTCCACCAAGGTTTCGGCTCCGGCCAGCACACAGACCCGAACACGCTCAACGTGGCCCAAACGCCAAAGCAGGTCGAGCAACAAGTTGCGGCGCTGCGGCGAAACGAGTCGCTCATAATGCTCGGGCTCGTTGGTTCCCTAGAGGACTTCCCTGTGCCGACGCCTGACGGCCTCGTCTTAGGTAAAGACTTGAACTATGCGGGTCAACCGGCGGGTTTCGCGAAGCACCCACAAGAGAACATCAACTACGTGGAGGCCCACGACAACGAAACCCTCTACGACTCCAACATTTTCAAGCTCCCGGACGACGCCGACATGGAAACCCGCATCCGGATGCAAACGCTGGCTAACGCTACGGTCGCACTTGGACAGTCCCCAGCGTTCTTCGCGGCGGGAACAGAGATTCTCCGGTCGAAATCTCTGGACCGGGACTCCTATAACTCGGGTGACTGGTTCAACGGGATCGACTGGTCCTTAGAGCGGAACACGTTCGGCACTGGGCTACCCGTTTCGCACAAGAACAGGGCTAGGTGGGGGCAGATGGCTCCCCTACTGGAGAACCCGCGGCTGCGCCCCAAACAAGAGGACATGCGCCGGGCCCACGGAATGTTCCTAGACCTGCTGAGGATCCGATCGACAACACCACAGCTCACGCTCGGTGACGCCGACCTCGTAAAAGAACGCGTGACCTTCCCGAATGCGTTCGAAACGCCCGGGGTGATCGTCATGCGCGTCAGCGGCTCGCCCCAAGAACCCACAGGCGATGTCCTAGTCGTTTTTAACTCCACGCCCAACCCGTGGGAGGGGGAAGTGGAGGGAGACTTCCAACTCCATCCTGTGCAACAGGACGGCGTGGACGAGGTCGTAAAGGCCGCGACCTGCGAGGCTGGCATTGCGCGAGTTCCTGCGCGAACCGTCGCTGTGTTCATCCAATCCTAAGTCCCACTCACCCGTCTATGATTGTGCAAGACCAGACGCTAAAAGGAGATTGAGAATGGCCGAAAAAGCGGAGGGCAACCCCTTCAAAGAGGCGAAGAAACAACTGGAATTCGCCGCGGAATTCCTTGGCTTGGAGCCAGGGATGTACGAGCTTCTCGCCACCCCCCAAAGGGAGATGTCGGTTGCAGTGCCCTTCACGCGCGACGACGGAACGATTGAAGTTGTGAGTGGTTACCGGGTGCAGCACAACCTCTCCCGCGGCCCCGGCAAGGGTGGGATCAGGTACGCGCCGAACGTCAACATTGATGAGGTGCGGGCCCTGTCCATGTGGATGACTTGGAAGTCGGCGCTCCTCGACGTTCCGTACGGGGGCGCGAAAGGCGGGGTCACCATCGACCCCAGCAAGTATTCAAAGAAAGAACTTGAGCGGATCACGCGCAGATACACCACCGAACTCCTACCCATTTTGGGGACAGACGTGGACGTCCCCGCACCGGACGTTGGCACCGACGCGCAAACAATGGCCTGGATATTGGACACGATCTCCTCGAAGGTCGGCTACCTCGACTGGGGCGCTGTCACCGGCAAGCCCCTCGAGCTCGGTGGGTCCAAGGGGCGCGCTGAATCGACCTCACGCGGCGTCGTTTACACGGCCCTGTCCGCCATGGAAAGCCAAGGCCTCGACCCCACAAAACAAACCGCCGTCGTGCAGGGCTTCGGGAAAGTTGGTCGCGGCACCGCGTTGTTCTTGTATGAGGCCGGAGTCAAGGTGATCGCTGTCGCCGACATCTTCGGTGGGTTGGTGAACGAGGACGGAATCGACATCCCCGCCCTCGAAAAGTTCGTTGACGAAACAGGCAAAGTGGTTGGCTTCCCCGGAGCGGACCCAATCAACGCACCCGACATCCTCACGTTGAAGACGGACGTCCTCATCCCCGCCGCGGTTGAAGGGGTGCTCACCGCCGCGAACGCAGACGACGTGAAAGCGAAGATGATCGTCGAGGGCGCGAACGGCCCAACAGACTCCGCGGCCGACAAGGTGTTCAAGGAGAAGGGGATCCTCGTGGTTCCCGACATCCTAGCCAACGCCGGTGGCGTCGTGGTGTCCTACTTCGAGTGGGTGCAAGGCAAGGCTGGCCTATGGTGGACCGAAGATGAAGTGAACGCGAAACTGCGTGAGCGCATGGCCGCCGCGTGGCAAGAGGTCTCTGAATTCGCGGAAAAGAACAACTTGGTCTTGCGTGAGGCTGCAACAGTGCTCGCTGTTGACCGGGTAGCGAAGGCCCAGAAGCTCAGGGGTGTTTACCCCTGATGCCAACCGGGCAGGAAATCATTCTGGCGGCTGGGGCGCTCCTCATGGAGTACCTGCCGCTGATCGTACTGCTCACGGTTTCCATCACGCTCACGGTGCGTGACCCCCGCCGCGTCAAGTGCGCAATCTGGTGGGGGCTCACGCTCCTCTACTTGGGTGCCTCGGCCTTCACCCTGTTCGGGAAATGGATGGGCCACCAACAGGAAACGGTGCAGGCCGTGACCCTGTTCGCCCTCGCCATCGGGATACTCCTGTCCATCCTGTTGCTCTCCGCGTTGCTCATAACAGGTGGAATCCGGCTGATTCGTAGAGAATCGCTCAGCGTTTCGCACAGCCTCGCCCTGTTACTAGGGGTGGCGATCCTGCTGTACCTGCTGGCGTTTCCCATCGCGGTCCTCACCGACACGCATCCCGCCTTGGCGACGCTCTTCCTAGCGGGGATACCCCTAGGTTATCTAGCGTTCGTGCTTGTCTCCTATTTCCTGTATTCGATGGCGTATGGGTGGTGGGCAAAAAGGTTCGCACCGACCCCGAATGCGGTGGTCGTCCTTGGGGCGGGGCTCGCAGGCGACAAGGTGACACCGCTGCTCGCTGCACGCATCAACTTGGGTATTCAGATGTACGAGGACGCCAAAGCCGACGGCGCGGACCCGGTCTTCGTGACGTCCGGTGGGCAGGGGCGCGGGGAGACCGTGCCCGAAGGCGTGGCGATGGCACTTTACGCCCGTGACAAGGGTGTGCCTGTGGTGCTGGAGGAAACCCAGTCGGTCAGCACGGAAACCAACCTCGAATACACAGCTGAGCTGTTGGGTGGGGAGCACGAACCGTGGATGGTGACAACCAGTGACTACCACGCGTTCAGAGCCGCCATTTTGATGCGTGAACTGCACATTACGGGGAACGCTGTAGGCGCGAAAACGCCCCTGTACTTCTGGTCAGCGGCCTTCTTGCGCGAGTACGTCGCGATGCTGCGCAGACACTGGGTCTTGAACGCAGTGATGCTGGCGGGAGCCTGTGTTCCCCTCCTGTTCGGGATCTTCTCTTGGATGTCAACCCTGCATTAGTATTTCCCTGGAGGAGGCAGCATGTGTAGGTGGGTGGCGTACGTTGGGGACCCGATCCCCCTGTCTACGCTGCTCGTCGACACCAACAACTCTCTGCTGGTGCAGAGCCTCCACTCCAAAGAGAAATTCCTGCCTGAGTTCATGCAACCACGCGGTGTCGTGAGGCCGAACCACGGCGCTAACGGGGATGGGTTCGGGCTCGCTTGGGTTGGGGCGAATGGGAGCATCGGGGAGCTAAAAGAGGCGATCCCCGCTTGGAACAGTTGGAACCTCAAAACAGTCACGCCGCACTTGCGTTCTCACATGTTCATGGGACATCTACGGTCTGCGTCCGGTAGCGCGGTCGCCCTCGAATCTTGCCACCCCTTTGTTTACGGCAAGTGGCTGTTCCAGCACAACGGCGGCGTCGGAGGGTTCGGAAAGCTGCGCCAGAAGCTGATTTCCCAAGTGAAACCCGAGTTGTACGAGGCCGTCCGCGGCCAAACCGACTCTGAACTGCTCTTCTACCTGGCGCTCTCCAAAGGTTTGGAAGACGACCCTGTGAAGGGATTGCTCGGCTTGCATGAGACGATCGAGAGGGCCCGCAGGGAAACGGGCTCGACGACGCCGTGGGCGGGCGCGATCTCCGTGTCAGACGGGACTGCCCTTTACGTGCTGCGCACCTCCAGCCGCACCCACATTGGCCGCCATAAGGTAGAGCCTTCCCCCTCCATCTACTACACAAAAGGCAAGGCGGACCTGAAAACGTTGGATGGGCGGACGTTCGCACTTTCAGGGGACTCCCGCATAGTTTCTTCTGAGCCGTTGGTGTGGCCGTATGAGGCCAGCCAGTGGGAAGAGTTCCCCGACTTCTCCATCGGAGTGTTCCTGCCTGGAGAGGACCCCGAGATCCTCCCTGTCCCACTCTGATGGCCTGGTGGGAGGACGCGGTCACCTACCAGATCTACCCGCGCTCTTTGAAGGACACGACTGGCAGCGGTGTAGGCGACTTGCGCGGGGTGACGGAGTCCCTCGACTACATTCGCGACCTGGGTGTCGACGCTGTGTGGCTGTCACCGTTCTACCCCTCCCCCCAAGTTGATGCGGGCTACGACGTCTCCGACTACTGCGACGTGGACCCCATGTTTGGGACATTGGACGACTTTGATGAGTTGGTCGCCGCCGCCCACGAACGCAACCTGAAAGTCATCATCGACCTGGTCCCCAACCATTCAAGTGACCAGCACCCCCTGTTCCAAGCAGCGTTAAACGCGCCGCCCGGCTCCCCGGAACGCGACTTCTACCATTTCGTTGACGAGCCGAATAACTGGCGCAGCGTGTTCGGGGGGTCCTCGTGGACGAAGGTGGCTGGCCAGTGGTACTACCACCTGTTCGCACCTGAGCAGCCCGACTTCAACTGGGAGAACCCGCAGGTGCTGAAGTTTTTCGAGGGCGTCCTCCGGTTCTGGTTAGACCGGGGGGTGGACGGGTTCCGCATAGATGTCTCTGACGCGCTGATTAAGGACACTACTTTTCCAGACTCCGCCACTGGTGAACCCCACATCCCTAAGGGCGAGGACAGCGCTGTTCACGCCATTTACCGCCGGTTCCGGGCAGTGATGGATGAGTATCCAGGCGACCGCATGGCCGTCCTAGAGACGGGTGCACCCGACGATGTTGTCGCCCTGTTTTTGCGCGAGGACGAAATGCATCAGGCTTTCAACCTGCGGTTCGTGAAAAC
>CAYFUO010000129.1:0-5156 GCA_964346255.1 uncultured Actinomyces sp.
CATAAACCGCACAAACAGGCCGAAACCCGCGCCCCGGAACCCCAGACGACGCACCGTTGATCAGATTCAGGTCTTGGTCGGAGTCGGGCACACCGAGTGACAACCTCATGTCCGGATGGCGAGGACTGCCACCACCAGTAGGAGTGGCCCAGCGGATGTTTTGAAGTCCTTCATGCGTCGAGGCCGGAAGCGTTTGCTCAGTTGAGGGCTGCCTCCACCTCCCGCAGCGCTTCGGTGAGTTTGTTGGGCCGGATGATTATGTCTGTGCCGTCCCGGTCCGTGATGATGATCGCCTCATAGTCGATGCTGGTTGTGCCGAACTCGCCTTTCATCTTGCCGAAGTTGACCACCTCCGTGGAGATGGTGACGTTTTGCGTGTTGGGGATCGAACGAACCAGTTGGGGGGAGTCTTTGCTGGCCCACAGTTCGACCGCGTCTGGGCTGACCGCGAGGGTCGCGGGCTTCGCTGTGGCTTTTGCTTTCCGCCGCTCCTTTTCAGTCGTTGCTTCGGGCAACGTCATGTACAGGGGGGTGACACCGTCGATCACGACCGCCCCTAGACGCAGCTTTTCAAGCGTTTTCAGTCGCTCTTTCTTTTCCAGAGCCAAGTACCCGAAGACGGCGCCCACGATAACCACGGCCGCCCCCAAGATCAGCATTGTCTGCTGCGACCCGCGCTCTTCAAAGGAGTCGGCGAGGAAGAACACGGCCCCAATCACGACCACGCCGAGCCACAGAATGTTGACCTTCGGCTTTTTCTGCTTGTCTTCCACATTCCTCACCTGTCTCAACTGGCTGGCAGCGCGCGGTGGACTCCTGTGTCCGCCAAGTGCGGGCTGAAGCGTGCACGGCATTACAGGAGAGCGTAGCCAAGTGGGTGACTAGCGTCACTGGCTTGGCGCGCGGGCCCTAGGGACGCTCATTAGTGGCGTGCGCTTGCCGTTTCTGCCTTGTCCGCTACAGCATCTCATTTCCATGAGGCCCATCCTGCCCCGCCATCGAATGTCGCCCCGGCGGCGATGGTTCCCTGTGGCGTTTCAGTTGCGGAGTTCTTGGATTTTCTCCCACGTGACGCCCAGGTCCTCAGTCCTAAAGATCAAGTCATCACCGTTCGGGCTTCGGATCTCGATCGCCTCCCCATAAATGTCTTCCTCGTGGTACGTTCCGTCCTCTTTATTACCCGTGATGAGGACTCCAAGGTAGTAGGTGCCCCGGTTGAACTTCAGGTCCTTCGTGTTCGGTAGAGAGCGGGTGGGTGCTTTCGTCTCCATGTTCATCCAGATTTCGTATGCTTCCCTTGACGCCGTGACCACGACCGCTTCAGGTGCGTGCGTGGGTGTGTCCCAGCAGGACACGCCAAAGGGGCGGACCATGTTCGGGGGTGCCGAGGCCCAAAAAGCGAGGGAATCGGGGCGCTGCTTCTGCACGGCGGCGAGGAAGCGTTTCTCGTGAGCCCTGGCGTAAAGGACGATCGCCACTAAGACCACCACGACCACAACCACCAGGGTGGCCCACATCCCGAAGCTGCCCTCACCGAACTTTACGACCCCCCAAAAGATGGCCACGACCACGAAGAGGGTAAGGAGCGCTATCACGGAGCAAAATCCGGCGCACGATTTGTTTTCGTTCACAAAGTTTTTCATGGGGCGCAGCCTTGGACGTTTCCTTCGTTCAGGGCCGTCGTCACCTCCTTCAGTGCTCGAGAGATATCGCGGGTGCTAGTAATGATGTCTGTACCGTCCTCGCCAGTGACAACGATTGACTCTCGCTCAATGTTGGCGGTGCCGGACTCGGCTGTCACCACCTGACCGAAGTTCACGACCTTAGTGGCGACCTTGATGCCCGGCGCGCGGGGGATCGACCGGGTGAGCGTGGCAGAGTTCTCCGACGTCCACAGTTCCACCGCATCTAGGGTGACCGCCAACGTCGCGGGGATCCCCGTGGACTTCACTTTCCGCCGTTTCCCCTCTGTCGCGGGTGGCAGCGTCATGTAGGCGGGGCTAGCGCCGTCGACTAGGACCACTCGAGGGCGCTGCGCCCTGATCGTGGACAGCCGCCTCTTCCTTTCACCAGTCTCGTAAAGGATGATCAGGCCTGCCACCACGGCTACGAGGGCGCCGCTTCCAACCACGATCAGTGCCGCCGCGGCGAACCCGAGTCTTCGGGAGAAGAAGACGAAGAGGACCACCATCATCACCACGATGGTTAGGGCCAGCGCGAACCTCAAACTCGACTGCTCGCTTTTGCCGCCCATGTTCTTCACCTGTCCTGCCCGCCTAGCGGCCCACGGTGGACTGCAGTTTCGGTCCAGCATCGAGCCGGCGCGTACGGTACGGCAGAGCTTAGCCAAGGTTGTGATGAGCATCACGAGTTCGACTTGGGGGCGGTGGCCGCGCTCATTAGTGACCTGCGCTGGGACCCATGGCGTGGTCCGCTACGGCTAACAGGGCTAGGAATCCGATCGTGGGGAGGCATTCGGCAAGAGATTTGCTCTCTTCAGTGAAGTCCTTCATTGGGGGTAGCCCGGGACGTTCCCTGGGTTCAGTGCTGCCGCTACCTGCGGCAGCACTTGGTAGAGATTCAAAGTGCAAATGATCATGTCAGTGCCGTAGCGGTCGGTGATGATGATCGACTCATGATCGATGCTGTGCGTCCCGGTCTCGTCACTGTACCTGCCGAAGTTGACGACCCCAGTGCTGAGCCTGATGCCTGGCGAGTTGGGAATCGAGCGCACTAGGGTGCCAGAGTTTTTCGACGTTCACAGCTCCACCGCCTGCGGTGTGACCGCGAGAGTCGCCGCTTTACCCCGAGATCTCGGTTGCCGCCGCTCCCACTCGGTTGCCGGTGGTGGCAGCGTCATGTAAAGGGGAGTCATGCCGTCGACTAGGACAGCCTGCGGACGCTGAGAGCGGATCGTGGACATCCGCTTTTTCTTGCCCCGGTTTTGGATCAAAAAGATTGGTGCAAGGATCATTGCGGTCAGGATGCCACCCAACACTAGGCCGATCGCTGCAGGCCCGAACCCTAGCTTCACGGAAAAAGCGACCAGCGAGAGCAGCCCCGCGCCTACGGCTACTGAGAGTCCCACGATTCTCAATGTCGACTGTTGATTATTACCGCCCATTTTTCTCACCTGTCCTGACCGGATAGTGGCGCGCGGGGGACCTCAGTGTCCGTCTAGTCGTGGGCCGGCGCCCGCACGGTGTTACAGCCAAGTTTAGACAGGGTGGTGATTGGCGTCACGCTTCCGACTTGGGGACTGCAGGGATGCTCATTAGTGGTTTGTGCTTGCCCTTTTTGTTCCAGCTGATAGCGCCCCCGCATTCGCGATCTTGGGGTGGGTTGCCTTGATCCCCGCGGGGAGGCTCTAAACGAGACGTTTACAGCTCCTCCCACGTGTCGTTCAGACCCTCGGGCTGCTCGCTCGGCCACTCAGTTGAGGGCTCCCTGCACTCTCTCGAGGACTCCCCCGATGTCTTTGGTGGGTCGGATGATGATCGTCTCCCCATTCCTCGTGGCGATCACGAGGGACTCATAGTTGATGGCGCTCCTCGTGCCAGTGTCCCGGTCTTTCCTGTAACCGTAGTTCACCACTTCTGTGTCTACGATCATGCCTGGGCTGTTCGGTATGGTGCGCATCGGCTCTTTGGCTTTGAACGTGGACCACAGCTCGACCGTTTCGGGGGTGATCGCCATTGTCACGTTCTTAGCGTTCGCTTTGCCCCTACTTTCCTTGGTGGAGGAAACGGGTGCCGCCATGTATTTGGGGGAAATACCGTCCACGACCATCGCCCCTGGACGCTTCTTCTCCAACACATTCATTCGTCGCCTCTTCGCGGCCATCACGTAGGCGAACGCCCCCACCAAGATGATCACTGTCCAGACGATCACAGTGAGCGGCATGGAGGACCAAATCTGCTTGCTGAACACTATGGCCAACACGATGAGCCCGATCGTGGCTGTCGTCAGACCAACGATGAGCGTTCTCGTTGGCTTATTCTCTGAGCCCATGTTTCTCACCTATTTCCACTCTTCACCCGGATGTGTCACGTCCGGGTTCAACCCATTGGGGCCACCTCTGATCCCACTTGCTGCGAAGCCTATGCAAAGTAGTGACCGGCATCACGGGTTTGGGGGTCGTGGCGCGGGAACGCACATTCGTGCAGGCGAGGGCGTTGCCACCTAGGTCGATGCATGTCTTAGGTAGGCCACTTTCCGCGTCTTCGCTTGGGGTTTGGTGAGGCCGGCGAGGTCGATGAGGCGTCGGGGGCTTCGGCCTCGTGAAAGCAGTCATCCGGGCCGTTGCGGGACTGAGGGCACGCGTGTTTGGTTGGCGGCGTCCCGCAGGCGTGGGGCTGTCTGGAACTTGCTGCTCAAACAAAGTGGGTGTCTTGGAAATCCAAGACACCCACCATTGAAATCCTCGCTTCCTTCACATTCGGCCACAAACATGGAAGGTGTGAGGAGAGTCGACTACCCGGGCTTCGGGGCTCCCGGCCTCGCGTAGCGGAACCAAGTGATCAGGGCGCCGACGATAGCGAAGACGACACCGAACCAGTAGAACATGGTCGGGCCGAACGTGGAGATGCCAACGCCGAACAGGAACGGGCCAAACGCCGCGATCGCTGCGGTCCAACCAATAACCCCGCCAGCTTGACGGCGGTTGAAGATCATCGGCATCTGCTTGAACGTCGACGCGTTGCCGATCCCAGAGAACAGGAAGATCGCGAGCATCCCCCACAAGAACCTAGTGAAACCCGCATCCAACGTTGCGGCACTGGTTAGGTCCGGAGTGAGGGAGGGGATGGTGAATAGCACTGAGGCGAAGATCCCGATGGCCGACACCAGCGTCCACTTAGCGCCCCCCATCCTGTCGGTGAGAGGAGAGAACAGGACGCGCGCTCCCGCCCCAACCAGTGGGCCCAAGAACACGAACTTCACTGGGTCCGGAACTGAATAGCCGCTGATCAGCACGTCGCCCGCCCCGGAAACGATCGCTTCGTTCCCGGCACCGTAAAGGTTCTTCATTAGCAGGCCGAACTGCGCGGAAAGGCCGGAGAACGTGCCGAAGGTCAGAATGTAGAGGACCGTCATCCACCAAGTGTCTTGGTTAGAGAAGATGTCGAACTGCTGCTTGATGTTCGCCTTGATTGGCA
>CAYFUO010000130.1:0-5137 GCA_964346255.1 uncultured Actinomyces sp.
ACTCAGGTTCTGGGAGCTAAGAATAAGAGACCGAAGATCAGGGCCAGCCCGGTGACCGTCAGGGTGATCAAGTATCCGACGGTGCCGAGCCCAGGGAACGCGAGGGCCGCGCCAGCAGCTAGAGCTTGAATGCCCGCGATGATCGCGGCTGTAGCGAAGTACGGCGCGGCTTTCCTGTGGACTCTTTCCCAGGTGGCGGCGTTTTTCCGCACCTGAGCTCCAGGTAAGCCCAGCCTCGACCCGAAGGGGACGCCCCCATCCTTCGCCCGTTTGGCTACCACAGCCAGCACTCCGGCTAAGAAACCAAAGAACACGGAGGTGATCGCCGCCGCGAACGTCACGGGCCAGTCGCCTCCTCCAGTTTTTCGATTGCAGCGAGCCAGACGCTTGCGGAAGCATCAGTTGGCATCCTCCACAATCCCCTAGGGGAAAGGGACCCCGCACCCATAACCTTGGGCCCGTCGGGGAGCGTGCTCCGCTTGTACTGGCTGGCGAAGAAACGCGTGTGGAACACGCGGAGCCACTTCAAGATTTCTGCATCCGAATACTTGCGTCCCCAAGCGGCCTGCGCCAAGAACGCGATCTTAGCCGGGTCAGAACCGAAGGCTAAGAAGTGGTAGAGCGTGAAATCCTGCAGTTCGTAGGGCCCGATTTGGGCTTGCGTTGATTGGACTGGCGCGTCTTCCGTGGCGGGCAACAGTTCGGGGGAAATCTCCGTGTCCAATACAGACCGCAAAACGGTCGCCAACTCGGGGGAAGTGTTTGGCCTAGTCGCAACGAATTCCAGGAGGTATTGCACCATGGTTTTCGGGACGCCCGTGTTCACCCCGTAGTGACTCATCTGGTCACCCACGCCGAACGTGCACCATCCGAGCGCCAACTCAGACAAGTCACCGGTCCCCACCACTATTCCGCCGCGGTCGCCAGCCAACCGGAACAGGTAGTCGGTTCGAAGGCCCGCCTGCACGTTCTCGTAAGTGACGTCGTATTGCGGTTCACCTCGTCCCGCCGGGTGGCCCATGGCTTCCAGCATGGCTTGCGCTGCGGGCCGAATGTCGATCGTGTCGAAAGAAACTCCGAGGTGTTCGGCGAGCAGCTGCGCGTTCTGCTTCGTTGTGTCCGTCGTGCCGAACCCGGGCAGGGTGTAAGCCAAAATGTCGGTGCGAGGCCGCTTCAGCGTGTCCATCGCTCCCACGGCCACCAGCAGAGCCAACGTCGAATCTAGGCCGCCCGACACCCCAATGATGAGTTTCGGGTTCCCAATGGACGTCATGCGCCGCACGAGGGCGCTCACCTGAATGTTGAGGGCAGCCTCAGCCTCAGCGGGGCTTTGAGCCGCCACGGCCTTCTCGATGGTGTCCACGTTGGGTGAGGGGCTCAGCCACGGTAGTGGAGCGACGGGCCGCACCATGTTGGATGCGGCTTTCGACGCGCCCAAGGTGATGGGTACAACCACTGCTCGTTCGTCGCCAACAGCGCGGGTCGCGTTCTCTTGGAAAGTAGTCTCTTGCATGCGGAGAGAACGCAGCGCCCCCACGTCAACGTCCGCGACAGTCAGGTGGGTTCCAGCCTCGAACTGTTGGTGGGAGGCCAGAAGGGTCCCGCCTTCGTACACGAACGCGTCCCCCGCCCACGCCAAATCCGTCGTGGATTCCCCGAAACTTGCGGCGCTGTAAACGTAGGCGGTGATGGACGTGAGTGACTGGGCTTTCAGCACGGTTTCCCGCACCGAGCCCCTACCCACGCTTTCAGGGGAGGCAGACAGATTCGCGATCACGGTCGCACCTGCTAGGGCGGCTGTTGACGAGGGCGGAACTGGCACCCACACGTCCTCGCAAATCTCCATGGCTAAAGAGAAGTCTGGAAGGTCTTGCGCCCGAACTTGGAAAGCACCGAATGGGAAAGAGCCCTCAGTGCCCTGGGTGACGCGGGTCGCTCCAAGTTGCTTGTCCCACGTCACCCACCAGGTTTCGTTCGGCCTCAAGGTGGAGTAGTAGCGTTTCTCGTGGAATTCGTGGTAGTTCGGCAGGTGTGACTTTGGGGTGATCCCAAGGATCTTCCCGTCCCGGATTGCGACCGCACAGTTGAACAGTTTCCCATCCACCACTAGCGGCGCTCCCACCACCAAGATTGGGAAGAGGCCCTTCGACCCCTCGACAACACTGGTTAGGCCACCAATGGTGCTCACCTGAAGTTCCCGGTTTTGCACCAAGTCCAATATGGAATAGCCGGTGAGTGACAGTTCAGGGAAGACGGCAACAGTCAACCCGCGCTGGTCGCTTTCTTTAGCGCACGCCAGAATCTCTTCTGCGTTCGCTGGGGGGTTGGCTAGGTGCACGGGGAGGCTCACGGCCCCCACGCGCACCAACCCAAAGTCGTGGATCCCTCCGAAAGTCATTCCGGTCAGACCACGGACGCGACTTGCTCAGCTATCGCAAGTTCCTCGTTGGTGGGGACCACCATGATGCGGGCGGAGGACCCCTTCTTAGAGATCGTGAGCGGCTTGCGGACCCGCTGGTTGTTCGCATGCTTGTCGATGCGGATCCCCAAGGGGCGTAGCCTCTCACACACTTCCCTACGTAAAGCCACGTCGTTTTCCCCGATGCCCGCAGTGAACGTGATGACGTCCACCCCACCCATCTCAGCCGTGTAGGCGCCAATGTATTTGACGATGCGGTTCACGTAGATGGCGAGGGCTTCGCGGGCGCGTTGCCTAGCGCCCTCGTCCCCACTGGAGGCCATCTCCCGAACCTGACGCATGTCATTGTCGCCAGTGAGCCCCTTCAGCCCGGACTGGCGGTTCATGAGGAAGTCGACTTCCTCATACGTCATGCCTCCGACCCGCTGCAGGTGGAACGTGACGGCAGGGTCGATGTCCCCGGTGCGGGTCCCCATGACCAGCCCCTCGAGAGGGGTGAGGCCCATGGAAGTGTCCACAGCGTGCTCCCCAACGATCGCTGAAGCGGACGCCCCGTTGCCCAAGTGCAACACGATCTGCTTCAGTTCGCGGTCCCCCAACAGTTCTGAGACTTGGGTGGAAACGTACTGGTGAGAAGTTCCGTGAGCGCCGTACCTGCGGATCGCGTACTTGTCTGCAACCTCACGGTCCAACGCGTACATCGCGGTTTCCACGGGCAGGTCTTGGAAGAACGCAGTGTCGAACACGGCCACTTGCGGCAGGTCGGGCAGCAGTTCTTGGGCGACCTCAATCCCAATGAGGGCCGCTGGGTTGTGCAGTGGGGCGAGGTCGCAAAGCTCGCCGATCAGCCGCATCACCCGGTCGTCAATCAGCGCCGGCCCGTCAAAATACTTGCCCCCTTGGACGACGCGGTGACCGACACCGATGATGTGTGCGTCTTCAAGACGGGGTCCAACTTCCTCGAACAGTTCGAGCACCAGTTTCAGTGCGGTGGCGTGGTCAGGGATGGGCTCCGTGAGGTCAACTTCGGAGAGGGAATACCTGTGGTGCAGGTGCCCTAGCCCCTCACCGATTCGCTCCACCAGCCCAGAAGCGAGTACCTGGCCTTCAGTGGGCTCCACCAGCTGGTACTTGAGGGACGACGAACCAGAGTTGATGACGAGGACTGTCTTAGCCATCAGTTGTCACCACTCACCTGGCCGGCGGCCGCCTGCACTGCGGTGATCGCCACAGTGTTCACAATGTCGGCCACGGTCGCCCCGCGCGACAGGTCGTTCACGGGCTTGCGTAGTCCCTGGAGGACGGGTCCAACAGCAACCGCGCCAGCCTCACGCTGAACGGCCTTGTAAGCGATGTTGCCGGAGTCAAGGTTGGGGAACACTAGGACGGTCGCAGCACCCGCCACGGGGGAGCCTGGGGCCTTAGAAGCGCCTACAGACTCATCCACTGCCGCATCGAACTGGATGGGCCCCTCCACGGCTAGGTCGGGGTCGATCTCGCGCACTTTCGCGGTCGCCGCCGTCACTTTGTCCACCGAGGGGCCGGACCCTGAACCGAGCGTGGAGTAAGACAGCATCGCCACTTTCGGGTCCACGTCGAACGTCTTCGCTGTTTGAGCGCTGGTCACCGCGATCTTTGCTAGCTGGTCAGCGTCTGGGTCCACGTTCACCGCGCAGTCAGCGAACACGAGGACCCGGTCCGGCAGAAGCATGAGGAACGCGGAAGAGACTAGGCCCGCATCGGGAGCCGTCTTGATGATCTGCAGCGCGGGCCTGATCGTCTCCGCGGTCGTGTGGGTTGCGCCCGACACCATGCCGTCAGCGTCGCCCATTTGAACCATCATCGTCGCGAAGTAGGACTTGTCCGCCACCATTTGGCGGGCCTGCTCGAGCGTCACACCTTTCGCTTCACGTAGTCTCGCCAGTTCAGCAGCATACTTTTCTGCGAGGGCGGCATCATCGGTTGAGACAACGGACGCCGAGGAGATGTCTAGGTTGAGTTCCTCCGCCCGCTTCGCTACCGCTGCAGCGTCCCCGAGCAGGATGATGTTCGCAACGTCTTGGCTTTGGAGTTCAGCTACAGCCTGCAAGATCCGGTCGTCCTCGGACTCCGGAAGCACGATGCGCTGCTTGTCCGCGCTGGCTCTCTCCAGCAGGTTCGCTTGGAATGCTAGGGGGGTGACTGCCACTGGCTTTACGCCGAGGAGGACGGACGCCTGGTCGGCGGTGAACGGCGTGTACAGGACGGGCACCCCAAAGTCGGGGATGTCCAGGCCGCGGGCACCATCCACCACTATTCCCGCGACCGTCGCGTGAGACTTCTTCGCGCAGCGAAGCAAGTTTTCAATCTCGTGGGCGAGGGAAGAGGCCCCCAACCCTTCCGCGTCGATCGCGAAAACCACGGAGCAACCCGCGTGTGCTGCTAGGTCAAGGTTCCAGCTCAAAGCGGAGAAGGAAGGTGTTGGGGACGCGTTCAGGCCCAGCACGACAAGGTTCGCTTCCTCCGCGGACCGCACTGAGATGACTGCCTCTCGCAACGCTTTCTCAGGGTCCGTGGCGATCAGGGTCTTCGAAATGCCCTCTGTGGCGTCGATGAAGCCCAGATCGCTGGCGACTTCGCCCTTTTGTAGGGCTTCCAGCAGGTCGTGGTAGACCTCGGTGGCGGTGGGGGCGGCTACGTTGCCGACGACGATCAAGCGTGAGTACACGTTTCATTCCT
>CAYFUO010000131.1:0-5100 GCA_964346255.1 uncultured Actinomyces sp.
GGCCAAGTGCTGGCGGCCTGTGTGCGGATCGTCTGTGAGCACCCGGGTCTGGGAAGGGTGCTTGTCGATTTCTTGTTCAATCTGTTGGGTCCGCTCGATCGCTTTACGCACAGATGCTGTGCTGATCTGGGCGTCGGTAGCCTCCCCGGCACCGTTTGGGGCATCCGTCATCGACAACTCCTACTTCGATTCCTCATCGGACAAGAAAACTAGCATCGATTGGGGTTCCATGGTCATTCTTTCCCCAGCCTCGTGCGATCCTCCATCTAAGGGCGCAGTTTCTGCGCTGTGAACACCCGCGACATGGGGGGTCACCCAAGACGTGTCCGCTACCTTCACCCAAGAGCCACCGCGGCCGGGCGCTAACTTGATTTTCGCGGTATTCAGCGTACCGTTCACCACGACCAAGGCGTCGCGGTCACCGTACTTGAAACCAGAACGTCGAAGTTGGAACACCCTGTTCTTGGCTTTGCCCCACTCATCGCCAGGGATCTCTTGCCCGCGCCTCGTGAACCAAGAAACGTCTGGCAAAACGTCTCCTTCAACGGGTTCCCCCACCCCGAACTGGTTCGGACGCAACACAGGATGCAGGCGGCGCAACGCTATCAGGTAGCGGCTCCATTCCAACTGGTTCTGTTGGGACTTCGTCAGATCCCAATCTAGCCAAGAGATAGGACTGTCTTGGCAGTAGGCGTTGTTGTTTCCGAACTGGGTGCGCGCGAACTCGTCCCCTGCAGTGATCATGGGTGTCCCAGCTGACACGAGCAGCGTAGTGATCAGGTTGCGTCGCGACCTGCCTCTGGTGAACTCCAACTCTTCAGCGAACCCGGACCCATCGCCCATGTCGGGAATCATCTGGGAGGACGTCGCCGTGCCTTCTAAACCGTGATTCCACGAATGGTTGTTGTCGTTGCCGTCCCGGTTTCCCTCCAAGTTCGCCATGTTGTGCTTGTGGTTGTAAGAGGTGAGGTCTGCAAGCGTGAAACCGTCGTGAGCGCTTATGAAGTTCACTGAAGCCCCAGGCCCCCGCACCGACCCCCTCTGGTCGTAGAACATGTCAGCGGACCCGGCCAAGCGGGTCGCCAAGTCATTGGGTCCAGCAACGGGCCGGTCGGCCGCCTGATTCTGGAAGTCGGTCAACCAGAACCTTCGCACAGCATCGCGATAGTGGTCGTTCCACTCCATGAATGGGATGGGGAAGTGTCCAGTTTGCCAGCCGCCCGGGCCCAAGTCCCAAGGCTCCGCGATCATCTTCGCGTCCTTCAGCACCGGGTCGGAAGATATCGCTACGAATAGTGGGTGGTAGTTTGTGAACCCGTTGTCGAGGCGGCCCAAGGTGGTGGCCAAGTCAAACCGAAAACCGTCTACCCCCATCTCTTCCACCCAGTAGCGCAGTGAGTCAACTGTCATCTGCACGACGCGCGGGTCAGAGAAGTTGACGGTGTTCCCACAACCAGTGTCGTCGATCATCATCCGTGGCCGGTCGTTTGTGCGGCGGTAGTACATGAGGGAGTCCAAACCTCGCCACGAAAGGGTCGGGCCGGTGTCCCCACCCTCGCACGTGTGGTTGTACACGACGTCTAAGACCACTTCTAAGCCCGCTTGGTGGAGGATGGACACCATTCCGCGGAACTCGTCGACCACCGCTTGCGGTCCGGCTTCTTGGGAGGCCTCAGTGGCGTAGCTCGGTTCGGGTGCGAAAAACGAGAGAGTCGAGTAACCCCAGTAATTGGTCAGTCCACGGTCGGTGAGGAATGGTTCGTCCATTTTCGCGTGAACAGGGAGCAGCTCGAGCGTGGTGACACCCAAGTCTTTAAGGTAGGCGATCGTGGCTGGGTGGGCGAGGCCCGCATAGGTTCCCTGCAACTCGGGTGGCACGCCCGGCAGATTCTTGGTGAATCCCTTTACGTGCAGCTCGTAGACCACCGCTTCATCGCGGGGAACTTTCGGGTGCGGGTGGGGCGCGAAACGATTCTCGATGACCACCGATGCGGGAACGTAGAGGGAGGAGTTCAAGTTGGACCGGGCGAGGGGATAGGTGGACGGGTAAAGGTCGTGATCCACGTGGTGTGCGTGCAGTGCCGCCCCCAGCACGGGGGTCCCCTCAATGCCCCGACCGTAAGGGTCCAACAACAGTTTGGAAGGGTTGTAATAGAGGCCACCATCAGGGTCCCAAGGACCGAACGCGCGGAACCCGTATTGGGTGCCCTCGCCTAGACCGTCGAGGTGACCATGCCAAACGCCCTCGTCGGGTCCCATCAACGACCAGCGTTGTTCGCGCCGCTCCCCTTTGTTGCCGCGCAACACGCAGAAATCAACTGCAGTGGCGTGGGGCGCGACGACAGAGATATTCAGGCCCCCACTGGGGTCGAGGTGGACGCCTATTCGCCGTGGGTTGGGGTTGGGACGCTCGACCATCGCCGGTGAGGGGGCGAGAACCGTTTCGCTCGGGCGAAGAGTGCTGATTGGGGTCATGGTCTTGCTGTCGCTGCTCCCTCTACACTTTCGGTCTCGTTGCCCATATGTTCGTTTTTGAACAATACCTATCTTGCCTCATCAAACGTCTTTAGGGGAATCCGTTCACTTCGTTGATCCAAGCGCTGAATCTCACGACCAACCCCGCACTTCGTCGTGGCAAGCTTTAGTTATGCGAATAGTGGTTTGTGTGAAGCACGTGCCCGACGCGGACGAATCGAAGAAGGCCGCCTAGTTCGTGGTGAGGACGACGTTTTGAATGAGCTTGATGAGTACGCCATCGAGGCCGCAGTGTCAGCAGTGGAAGCTCACGGCGGCGAGGTGATCGCGGTGACTATGGGACCCGAGGACGCGGAAGATGCGCTGACTCGTGCCCTCCAAATGGGTGCTGACCGTGGCGTCTTGATCACCGACGAAGCATTGGAGGCAGCGGACGCCCTCGGGACCGCTACAGTCCTTGCGTCAGCAGTGAGGATGTTGAACGATGAAGCGCCCGTTGACTTGGTGCTCACCGGGATGGCGTCCCTCGACGGCATGACCTCAATGGTCCCCCCGGCGCTTGCGGCGACTTTGGGTTGGCCGCTGCTTGACGTTGCGGAACAGCTGACGATCGGTGACGGCGGACAAGTGGAGATCACGCGCCATGCGGATGGCTACGAAGACACCTTAAGCGCTGATTTCCCCGCGGTTGTTTCAGTCACGGACGTCATCAACGAACCTAGGTATCCGACGTTCAAGGACCTGCGGGCAGCGCGTAGCAAACCCATTGATGAGGTGTCATGGGAGGACCTGTCCAAGTGGGTGGGCCACGCAGTTAACTTGCACCGCACTCGCGTGGTTGAGGCGGCCCCCCGAGAGCGCGAGGCCGGCGTTGTCATCCAAGACAGTGGAGACGGCGGCGAGCAGTTAGCGGAGTACTTGTTTGAGCAGGTGAGTGAGTGATGAAGGTTTCTGAACCGATCCTGGTGGTCGCAACCCACGAGCCGGGGGAGGACAAGCCCGCGGCGACCAGCAGCTCGAAGAAAGCCGTAGGTTTGGCGAAGAGCCTCACCTCTGGTCCTGTGTACGCTCTCAGCGCCGAAGAGGCTGCGGACGTGGATGGCCTAAAGGAGGCAGGCGCCGACGTCATTTTCCTGCCGAAGGCTGAAGGCTATTCTCCCCGCGTTTCAGAGCATGTTGCGGACGCAACTCGCGCTGCCATCAAGCAGGTTGGGGACACGGCCGCAGTGCTAACCGTTGCCACCTACACGGGTCGCGCGCTAGCGGCCATGGTTGGCGTCACAGAGGGGGCTGGCGCCGCCGTTGACGTCACGGAGCTGAACGTTGAAGACGGAGCGTTGGTCGCAGAGAAGTCCGCACTGGGCGGCACGTGGGTCACGCGGTTCCAAGTGGACGACGGGATCCCCGTCCTCGCGCTGCGCCCGGGCGCAGGCTGTGAAGGTGCCCCCGGCTCGGGCGAAGTGGTCGACCTAGAGTTCGAGTTAGAGGGTCCCTCGACAGCGGTTCGCGTCGAGAAGTCTGAGGCGGAAGCCAAAGGCGGACGCATCGACCCTGCTGATGCGGACGTCGTCGTGGTGGTTGGGCGCGGCGTCGACGGGGAGATGGCCCCAGTATTAGAGCTGGCTGATGAGTTGGGAGCCGGTATCGGCGCCACCCGCGTCGCCTGCGATGAAGGCTGGGTGGAGCGCTCCGCCCAAGTGGGACAAACCGGCTTGTCGATCGCTCCCAAGGTCTACTTGGGACTTGGCGTCTCGGGACAGGTGCACCACACGGTTGGGATGCTCGCCTCAGAAAACATTGCGGCCGTCGTTGATGATCCGGACGCGCCGGTGGTTGAAATGGCCGACTTCGTCATTATCGGCGACGTAGCGGACGTGGTGCCACAAGCGCTCCAGCGGCTCAGGGAGCTCAAGAACACTTGAGGGTGGGGGTTGTGTGCGCGTCTTAGCTGCGATGTCCGGCGGGGTTGACTCCGCCGTCGCTGCCGCTCTCGCGGTGGAGGCGGGCCATGATGTCACCGGCGTTCACATGCGTCTCGCCACGAAACCCGAGTCACCAGACGGAGTGGTGCGCGGCTGTTCTTCCGTCGAGGACGCAGCCGACGCTGCGAGGGCCGCCCAAATACTGGGGATCCCCTTCCACATTTGGGACTTGACTGAAGAGTTCGAAGAAGCAGTGGTCGCGGACTTCCTCTCAGAGTACCGAGCGGGTCACACGCCGAACCCATGCGTGCGGTGCAACGAGTTCGTGAAGTTCCGGCAACTGCTGTCGCGGGGAATCGCCCTTGGCTACGACGCTGTCTGTACGGGCCACTACGCGCGTCGCTTGGACGGACCCACAGGCCCCGAACTGCACCGCGGGCTAGATGAGTTGAAGGATCAAAGCTACGTGCTAGCGGTGACGGGCCGCGAGGACCTAGGGCGGGTCATCCTCCCCTTGGGTGACGCACCCTCGAAAGCGTGGGTGCGGGAGCAGGCGGAGGTAAGAGGACTTGGTGTCTCCAACAAACCGGATTCTTTCGACATCTGTTTCATTCCTGACGGAGACTCTGCTGGGTTCCTTCGCGACCACTTGGGTGAGGCGCCAGGGAGAATCTTGGATGATCGCGGCGAACAGGTGGGTGAC
>CAYFUO010000132.1:0-5082 GCA_964346255.1 uncultured Actinomyces sp.
GCGGCAACCACGATGCGTGTCGCTCAGAGTTTGTACGAGGCCGGTCACATCACCTACATGCGTACCGACTCCACCGTCCTGTCCGGCCAAGCCCTCAACGCGGCTAGGAACGCTGCGAAGCTGCGGTTCGGGGACGACTCTGTTCCGTCTTCACCCAGGTTTTATGGGAAGAAACAGAAGGGCGCTCAGGAGGCTCACGAGGCTATCCGCCCGTCTGGTGAGAAGTTTTTGAGCCCGGAGGCGATCGCCTCCAAGATCACCGCCCAACAGTTGGCGCTCTACAAACTGATTTACCGGCGCACGGTCGCCTCCCAAATGAAGGACGCGACCGGGTTCACGGCGACCGTTAAGGTGCTGGTCCACCTGGATGAGGCTGAGGCCGGCTATTCGAGCGCATTGTGCACCACTTCCGGCACTGTCATCGTGGACCCAGGTTTCCGCGCCCTTTACATGGAGGGGCGTGACGGGAAGAAGTCGAAGGCGAAGGTTGAGGAGCAGGACCTACCGCAGGTGTCAGAGGGCGACCGCGTGCAAGTGGTTGACACGGAAGCGAAAGACCACCACACAACGCCTCCCGGCAGGTTCACGGAGGCCACTTTGGTGAAGGCCATGGAGGACCTTGGTATTGGGCGGCCCTCCACTTACGCCGCGACCATCCAAACTATTGGGGACCGCGGTTACGTCACCCACCGGGGCCAATACTTGGTGCCAACGTGGCTAGCGTTTTCTGTGACGCGCCTCTTGGTGGAGAACCTGTCTGAGCTGGTCGACTACCAGTTCACCGCCCAAATGGAAGCCGACCTAGACCGGATCGCGGCAGGTGAGGCGGAGGGAGCCGACTGGCTGCAGTCCTTCTATTTCGGGGGGATGCAGGAAGCGGCGGACGCCCTCGTCGACGAAGAAACTCCTGGTGGAGACCTAGCGGAGATCGCTGTCACGGACCGGCCCATAGCGAAGTCGGGTTTGAAGCACACGGTGGAGAACCTGAGTGACATTGACGCTCGGGAAGTGAACTCCATCCACATCGCCCCGGGCGTCGTGTTGCGCATTGGCCGCTACGGGCCCTACCTGCAGACGGATGATGAGGTGCGCGTGTCCGTGCCACCCACCATCGCCCCCGATGAGATGAACATGGAGGTCGCCGAAGAACTGTTGCGCATTGGCCGCGCGGACGGCCGCGAACTTGGCGCTCACCCCGACACCGGTCACATGATCATTGTGAAGAACGGTCGGTTCGGACCGTACTTCACAGAGGTCCTGCCGGACATGTTCGATGAGGCGGGCAAGAAACTGCCGAAAACGAAGATGCCCAAACCCAAGACCGCTTCCTTGTTCAAGACGATGGACATGGAGACCGTCACCTTGGATGACGCGGTGAAACTCATGGCGTTGCCGCGCGAAGTTGGGAAAGATCCCGCGTCTGATGAGGTGATCACCGCCCAAAACGGTCCTTACGGCCCCTACCTGCGTAAGGGACGTGACACCCGACAGCTGCCCAGCGAAGAGTCCTTGTTGACTGTCACGTTGGAAGAAGCGCTACAACTGTATGCGCAACCTAAGCAGAGGGGGAGGGGTGCGAGGGCGGCGCTGCGCGAGTTCGGTACTGACCCCATTTCGGGGCGCCCAGTGGTGGTGAAGGACGGCCGCTTCGGACCGTACGTGACTGACGGGCAGACCAACGCTTCCGTGCCCAGGTCGGAAACCGTGGAGGGGCTGACGGAGGAGAGAGCCTACTCGCTGCTCGCCGACCGTAGGGATAAGGCGCCAGCCAAGAAACCTGCCACACGTCGGGCTCCAGCCAGAAGAACGGCGCGCAAGACCACTCGCAGTACCACGCGCAGAACCACCCGCAAGTCCTAGGCGAACATGGCGGAAACGGTGGGTGTTGAGGAGACGGAGGGGGACGGTGTCGCCGCCCTCGACCGTCTAGCGTCCGCGTTCGCCAGCCACCCGCGGGGCCTATTCATTACGTTTGAGGGTGGGGATGGGTTCGGGAAAACCACTCAACTCAAGCGTTTAAAAGAGGAGCTGGAATCTCGCGGGCTCACCTTGGGTGAAGACTTCCACGCGACTTTCGAACCGGGTGCGACGCCTCTTGGAGCTCAGTTGCGCCACCTCATCCAACACGGACCCAGCGACGTCGACTCTAGGACTGAGGCACTGCTGTACGCGGCGGACCGCGCCTACCACGTTTCCACCGTGGTGCGTCCCGCCCTCACGCGGGGGCAGCACGTGTTGCAGGACCGCTACATTGACTCTTCTGTCGCCTACCAGGGCGCTGCCAGAGAACTTGGGGGTGAAGAGATCCGCGGGTTGTCCCAGTGGGCGACGAACCAGTTGGAACCCGACCTCACACTGCTGTTCGACTTGGATGTTGAGGCTGGGTTGGGTCGCGTCGGTGGGGAGGCTGACCGCATAGAGAGTGCGGGGCTTGACTTCCACCGCCGCGTCCGCGAAGGGTACTTGACTCTCGCGAGGCAGAACCCGGACAGGTATGCGGTCATCGACGCCTCCGGAAGTGTTGATGAAGTTTTTGACAGGGTCGTCCAGACACTAAACACCGCACTAGCGGTCCCTCCCGGCGAGCCCGGCGAGCAGGGTTCCCAATGAGTGTTTGGGACCTGATGATCGGCCAGCCCCGCGCAGTGGAAGTGTTGAAAAACGCTGCGGAAGAGGCGCGCGCCATCACAGAAGGCCACGAAGCAGACGCTAAAGGGGCGCTCAGCCACGCCTGGCTGATCACTGGCCCGCCAGGATCTGGTAGGTCAGTAGCGGGGCGCGCCCTCGCTGCAGCGCTTCAGTGCACGGGGGAAACCGTGGGGTGCGGCGTGTGCACCGGGTGTCACACGGCGCTTGCGGGGTCGAACCCCAACGTGCAAGTGCGGGCCACAGACTTAGTCAGTTTCAAGATAGATGAGGTCAAAGACTGGGTCAGTGAAGCGTATGGGGCGCCGTTAGGCAATAAGTGGCGGGTCAACCTGATCGAGGACGCTGACCGGGTTCAGGAGAGAACCTCCAACATGCTGCTCAAATCCATTGAAGAGCCTCCCGAGCGGGGCGTGTGGATTCTGTGTGCCCCAAGCGCGGACGACGTGCTGCCAACCATCCGCTCGAGGTGCCGCCACTTGATCCTCGCAACCCCCAAAGTTGAGGATGTGGCGGCGTACTTAGTCGAGCAGGGGGAAGCCGGTTACGAGGACGCGCTGCGCGCCGCAATTCTCGCCCAATCTCACGTGGGGTTCGCCCGGGCACTACTACGCAACCCGTCGCTACGGGAAAATGTGCGTTCCATGTTCTCCCTACCCCTTGAAGCCCAGTCACCAGCGGAGGCCTTATTCGCGGTGCAAACCATGTTCGACCGCGCGAAAGAAACCGCGGATGAGCAGGCAAAACAGGCCAGTGATGAGGAACGTAAGAAGCTGTATGCGGCCCTTGGAGTGCAAGCGGGGGACCGAATCCCGCGGGCCATCCGCGCCCAAGTCCGGGAGCTGGAAGAGGATGAGAAGAGACGCAACCGGCGGGCATTGAAAGATGTTTTGGACCGCGCCCTCGTGGACCTGCTCGGCTTCTACCGTGACGTGCTAACCGTGCAGTTGGGGACGGGTTCGCAAGTAGTGAACGTCGACATGGAGCACCAGATAGGTCACGTCGCCACTCATTCCACGCCGGGAGAGACCCTCACCCGGGTTGACGCCGTGGAACAGGCGAGGAAACGCATCCAAACTAACGCTGCGCCGCTCCTAGTGTTGGAGGCGATGGCGGTGGTGCTCGTGGACCCAACACTCGCGGGGGTCGGCGGCTCCAACTAGTTTCGGTGGGCAACTGGTGTGAGACTATGGGTGGTGGGCTTCCACGACAGCAGAGTCCGCGACATCAGGATGGATGAGAGCATGCGAAAAACGACCTTGGCTGTTCTAGCCGCCGCCGCGCTGGCCCTGACGGGGTGCACTGCTGTGGACACCGCCTTGTCCAAGGACCCGACCTCGAGCAGCCATTCGAGCAGCCGCTCACAAGAGTCTGTGGAGGCCGCCTCTGAGGGCGCCCCCAAGGGGTTCAAGTCCTACTACACGCAAGAAGTGACTTGGCGGCAGTGCGAATCTGACGAAGTGGTGTCCTCATTCATGAGTGTCCCCTCAGACATGGAGTCCTACCAGTGCACCACGTTGAAGGCTCCCATGAACTGGGAGGACCCGGACAGTGAAGAGATCGACTTGGGGGTCGCCCGCTACGTTCCGGGGCGGGATGGGGAGAGCAGAGACCCACTGTTCTTCAACTTGGGTGGCCCAGGTGGGGGAGCAGTTGACTCTCTGGCGTCCGCTGTGGAGAACATTTTTCCCGAGAAGATTCTGCGCAACTTCCAAGTGATCGCCCTCGATCCGAGGGGCGTGGGAACCTCCACCCCCATCCAGTGTTTGACAGATGAGGAGCGTGACGAGGAGGAACGCCGAGTGGAGGACCTCTCAGAGCTCACAACTGAGGAGCTCGTAGTGTTTTACGAGGACGAAATGGGTTCTCTTGGCGAGAAGTGCTTGGAACGCAGTGGAGACTTGTTGGGTTACGTGGATTCCACGAGTGTCGCCCGCGACTTCGACATGGTGCGTTCCGCCCTCGGGTTCGAAAAATTTGATTACGTGGGCTACTCGTACGGCACGTTGCTCGGCGCCATCTACGCCGACCTGTTCCCGACGCGTGTTGGCCACTTCGTTTTGGACGGGGTTTTGGACCCGGCGATGGACGTGAATGAGGTGTCCGAAGCGCAGCTGGACGGCATGGAATCCTCCCTCTACCACTGGATCGAATACTGTCAGGAACAGGATGAATGTCCGTTCCCGGGGGACTTGGAGCAGGGGAAAGAGGAGCTCTCCCAGTTCCTTGAGGACGTTGCGGAGGACCCGATCCCGACTGCCGACCCGGACCGACCACTCAACATCAACTTGGCGTACACAGCGATTATTGGGAGCCTCTACTCCACGGACTCCTACTCGTTTTTGGTGGACGGGATTGATCAGGCGATGGAGGGGGACGGGTCCATGCTGTTGTTCCTCGCCGACTACTTCAACGACCGGGATGTGGACGGCACGT
>CAYFUO010000133.1:0-1809 GCA_964346255.1 uncultured Actinomyces sp.
TCCCAATCGTGTCCACAACACTGAATGGGTCAACGATGGAAGAGGAGTTCCCTTGAAATTTCGTTGATATTTCAAGGGAAACTGGTCGGGGTGACAGGATTTGAACCTGCGACCTCTTCGTCCCGAACGAAGCGCGCTACCAAGCTGCGCCACACCCCGCGCTACTCAAATAGTATAGGTGCCTATTTGCTGGTTGGACAAACCGTTATCAATGACACTTCCGGTCGGCAGGAGAAACGGATCGGTGCGTACTTCGACGTGCCAAGTCCGGCGGAGACGTGCAGCCACGGGCTCGACCCACTTCGCCAACCGCGCCAACGGTGCATTCCCCGGCTGTACTTGCGGGGAATGTCAGTGTTGTTCACCAAGGCGCCGAAGCCAGGGATGCGGATCTGTCCGCCGTGCGTGTGACCGGCGAGCACTAGGTCTGCGTTGGCTGATGCGAAGTCCTCCAAGACCCTCAAGTAGGGAGAGTGGGTGACTGCGAGGCGCAACCCCCGACCCTTCCGCCACTTTTTTGTGGGCTCAGGCATGTGGTCCCGAAGAATGTGCGGGTCATCCACCCCAACGGCGGACACACGCGCCTCTTCGCTCTCTGATTGCCACCCGTCTTCTGGCCTAGAAGCGTCTTGAGGAGGCGCTAGGGGCACACGTAGGTCTCGAGCTTGGTTGGACAGGTCGATCCACCCGGCTTCCACCAATGCTTGTACAACTTCAAACCAGGGGAGGTCGGGGTGCTTCGACCCCTTCTCCACTGCTGCCTCATCACGGTGGCTGGGGTCTAAGTAAGAGGTCCAAGCTTTCATGTCGGGCGAGTAATAGTCGTTGGAACCCAACACGAACACTCCGGGCTTGGACAGCAGCGGTTCTAAAGCCTCCAGCAAAAGGGGAGCTGCGTCCTCGTCCCCCAAGTTGTCTCCAGTGGACACCACCAAGTCGATGCGCTCAGTGTCTGCCACCCGCTTGAGAAACTTGGGGATGAACTTCTGTCCCTCAAACATGTGTAGGTCCGAGATGTGCAGGATGTTCATCTTCTCCAACCCCGGGCGGGCGGGAACCTCGATGGTGAGCCGTCTCAAGATGGGATGCCTAGCTTCAACAGCGGCCCAAGCAAGGGCAGCGGCGCCAGCGGTCGCTGTCACGCCTACCGCCGCTGAGGTCCACCTCATGAAACCTACAAAGCGAGCCCCCAGAAGGGAACGTTTGCTGCCGAGCTCCTCAAGGGTCGGTCTGGCCATGCTAGTTCCCTCCCTCAGTGTTGGGTGCTGTCTCCGTTGTGGCTTCTGGTTGCTCCACAGGGGCGGGAGCAACCGGCGCGACAGGCTGCGGCACGTTGCCGATGAACACGTCTGGGAAGCCCTCGACCGGCGTCCCCTCCAGGGCTGCGGCCATGTATTGCGCCCACATAGGCCCCACGAAGTATCCGCCGTAGAGGTTCTCTATGAACTGGCCGTTTACGACGATGTTGCTTCCTGAACGGGAAGAGTCGGTGCCGAAGCCCGCCCAAGCGGCAGTTACCAGCGAGGGGGTGAATCCGACGACCCACGTGTTCGAGTTGTTATCGGTGGTACCTGTTTTGGAGGCTTGGGGCCGACCGATGTCATAGGGCGCAGCGTTCCCGGCGTGCTCCAAGACCTTTGAGACCTGCTTGGCGACCGTCGGGTCCAGCACTTGCGAACAGTCCGGTTTATAAGACTTGAGGATGTTCCCGTCGCGGTCTTCCACTTCGACGAGAGCGTGAGCAGTGCATAGGATCCCGTCGTCGGCGATCGTGCCGTACGCGCTCGCCATGTCAATGGGAGGCACAGC
>CAYFUO010000133.1:1909-5060 GCA_964346255.1 uncultured Actinomyces sp.
TCCCGTCGTCGGCGATCGTGCCGTACGCGCTCGCCATGTCAATGGGAGGCACAGCCGTCGAACCGAGGATGTTGGGCGCGAACGGCTCTATAGGCTCCCCGTCAGCACCCGTGACCCCCATGGAGGCCGCACGGTCGAACAGGGAGCACAAGTCCATTTGTGAAACCATGGCCACGAATACTTGGTTTATTGACTTCGAGGTCGCGTCGATAATGTTGAAAGCGCCGTCTTTGCCGGCCAAGTCGCCGACGTTCCAGGGTTCTGTGTAAATGGGTTCACCGTGGCACCTGAAGTCCCCTGGGCCGTAGCCGCGTCTGCCGCCAATAGTTTCGTAGGCGGAATGGCCGTTTGCGAACCACTCGACCAAAGTGAACATCTTGAAAGTCGACCCTGGTTGGAACCCGTTGCCCCCTCCGTAATGCGGACCGACGTTGTAAGACACTTGGGTGGCATAGGGGTTGGACTCAGTGGCGATCCCGTACGGCGTGTTCTGAGCCATGGCGACGATGTCGCCGGTCTGGGGCACGAGGGAAACAATCGTCGTGTTCATGCCGGACGCGTCCCCGACGGGCACCCGATCCACTACGGCTTGGTAGGCGGCGTTCTGTTTTGAACGGTCAAGAGTGGTGCGCAGCGTCAACCCACCTGTGTTCAGCAGGTGTTCGCGGCTGGCGCGGTCCTCCCCGAACGCCTCGTCTTTCAGGAACTCCTCCACCGCGTACGTGCAGAAGTAGGCCGACGTCCCAGCGCCCTCGCATCCAGTGATGCTCTTCTGCGGGTTCAGGCTCTCCTCAACTGTGAGGTCGCGGGCCTCCTTGTACTCTTCATCAGTTATGAACCCTTCCTCCAACATGTCTTTGAGGACCACGTTGCGCCGCTTTTCCGCCGCTTCGGGGTTCACGAGCGGGTCGTACTCGACGGGGGATTGGACAGTGCCCGCCAACAGTGCCGCCTCGGGCACAGTCAATTCGTTAGCTGACTTGGAGAAGTAGGCGCGAGAAGCGGCCTCCACGCCATAAATGTTCGTGCCGAACGCCGCGAGGTTCAGGTAGCCGGTAAGGATTTCCTCTTTCGTCATCTGAGATTCGAGGGCGATCGCGTACCTCGCTTCCCGAAGTTTCCGCTCAGCCGAAACCTCGACGGCCTCGTCAATGAGGTCTTGGTCCCCAGCCTGCAGGCCCCGTTCCATCAGCATGTTTTTCACGTACTGCTGGGTGATGGTGGAAGCACCTTGAGTTTTTCCGCTGGTTAGGTTGTTGACTACCGCCCGCACCATTCCTTCCGGGTCGATCCCGTGGTGGGACATGAAGCGGCGGTCCTCAACGGCGATGATCGCGTTCTTCATTACGGGGGCGATCTGGTCTGAGGGAACGATGATGCGACGCTCCGAGTAGAACCGCGCCATGACGCGGCCTTCACTATCCAGCATGCGCGACTCTTCAGAGGGTTGTACAACCTCCAACTCAGAGGGGAGCTCACGGAATGTGTCTGGCACGGCTCTGACGATGGCGCCAGCTGCCCCAGCGGCGGGCAACACCAATCCAGCTGTGAGAGTCCCGATCAGCGAGGCGATCAAGACGACCGCGACGAAGATCCCCCCGAACTGGAAAATGTTGACGGCCCGAGAGGACCGTTTTGGAGGCCTACTAGTCATACCGATAGCCTAGTCACTACACTTGTGGGTGTGGAATGGATGCGCGAACTTCCGAGTTTAGGTTCACACGGGGGTGGCCCTCGGAACGCGCGGAGGTGATTATGGCTAGAGTTCGATACGTCGAAGACCACAGCTGGGTGGTGCAAGCCACTTGTGCGGGGGACCCGCCGGACTCTCTTTTCGTTCGTGGTGCCGCGCAAAGGCAGGCGACACAGAGGTGCTTCGGGTGTCCCGTGAGACTTGAGTGTCTGGCGGACGCCCTCCAGTGGGAGTGCGACTTCGGTGTTTGGGGTGGTCTCACGGAACGTGAGCGACGTGCAATTCGCCGTCGCTTCCCGGACGTGGGGGACTGGGTGGAGTGGATCAACGACTCTGAAGAGCTGGTTGCAGTCGAACTTCGACGTTCTCAGTCTCCCAAAGTGCTCGCGTTGGTCCGTAACTGAACATCTGAGAGCGAGGATTCTTCTGTGACGAAAGTTAAGTGGGAGTACGCGACGATCCCCCTGTTGATCCACAACACTAAGGCGATTTTGGACCAGTGGGGCGAGGACGGTTGGGAGCTGGTGCAGGTTGTGCCGGGTCCCGCGAACCCGGAAAACCTGGTTGCCTACCTGAAACGTAAGAAAGAAAGCTAGGACACTGGTGGGCCGCGGTTGAGGAACGCGGCGACCGAAACGGCGGCGAACCCAAGTGGTTCAGCCGCCGTCTCCGCTACCAGCCTTGTGCTAAGTGGGCTTGTTGCCCACTGTTTTCCGCGCCCAACTGTGGTGGGCGCGGAACCTTTCGAGGCGCTAGTGGGACCTGCGCACTAGGCGGTCCACGTCCAGCAGTGTCACGGCGCGTCCTTCTAAGCGGATCCAGCCGCGTGAAACGAAGTCCGCTAGAGACTTGTTCACGGTTTCGCGGGACGCCCCAACCAGTTGCGCCAGCTCTTCCTGGGTGAGGTCGTGGGGCACGTGAATGCCCGAATCGGTCTGGGTGCCGAATCGTTTCGCTAGATCAAGCAATGATTTGGCGACGCGTCCGGGAACATCAGAGAACACTAGGTCCGACAGGGACTCATTAGTTTTCTTCAGTCTTTGGGCGAGGGCGCGCAGCATGTGTTTCGCTGCTTCAGGGTTCGTGTCCAGCACTGCAGCTAAGTCCGAGTGGTTCAGGGAAAGCAGCGTCGCAGAAGAGACAGCTGTCGCAGTGGTGGAGCGGGCGCCCGGGTCGAACAGGGTGAGTTCCCCAATGATTTCACCGGGGCCAAGAATAGCGATCAAAGATTCGCGACCGTCCGCTGAGGAGTGCCCCAACTTGATCTTGCCTTCGGTGATGATGTAGAGACGATCTCCCGGCTCACCTTCTTCGAATAGAACCTCGCCTCGACGAAGCGAAGTTTGTGTGGTGCGTGCCGCTAGGGCAGCGAACTGCTGCTCGTTCAGCCCAGCGAACAGAGGCACGCGACTGATGAACTGGTCGTCTAGATTCATCCTCACTTGGCCTTCCTATCTT
>CAYFUO010000134.1:0-5004 GCA_964346255.1 uncultured Actinomyces sp.
CTGCCAAGCGTTCGTTTCCGATGGTTGGGGCGTTCGCCTGCTCGGCTTCCGTGATTTCGTTCGTGTAGTCGCGGATCAACTGGTCGATCATCTTTTCGGGGTCTTCCGCCTTGTCGATCCAAGCGTTAACGTTCGCCTTCAAAAGTTGCGCCATGCGGCCGAACACAGACTGTTTCTTTGCCATCCCTATCACCTTCCCTGATTCTTCACTGACTTCGTAACTAGATTTCAGAACTTGCCTCGGCCACCGCCGCCACCGCCGCGGAAGCCACCCCCACCGCCGGAGAACCCACCGCCGCCGCGGAAGCCGCCCCCACTGCTACCGCCCCGGAAAGACCCGCCCCGGGATCCCCCAGTGGGGCCACGGAAGGTCCCAGACGATGGGCGGCGCGCCGGAGGGGTGGGGGGTCTTCTTGGGGCGCCACCACCAAAACCACTGGTTCGGTAGCCCGGATCATGCGGCCTGTTCCTGTTCCCAGAGCTCATCATCGATCCGAGTAGCATGCCCCAAAGCATCGAGTTGCTCCTAGAGCTCTGCTTCGACCGGGACCCGGTGGCACCCCAAGGGGACTGCCCTCTAGGTGCGGAGCGAAGTAGGCTGAGCGCGCTTTGAGCGTAGGAGAACGCAGCGTCAGCAGACTGGATTGACGCCGCCGGGTCACTGCTTCGAAGCGAGCGTGCCTTAGCGAGCGCTGACTGCGCGTTCGCCACTTGAGAGCGAGCGTCCAATGGGGCGTAGCCCCGGTTGAGTTGCAGCTGCGTTTCCGCTTGGCTGACCACGTTTTGGGCTGCGTTGATCCGCTCACCCGCCACCTTAGAGTTCCGTTGGTTTTGGCTGTCTCGGCTACGCAAAGGTTCAAGTGCTTGGTCGAGGGCGTTCTCAGCGTCTTTCAGTGCTGCCATCGCAGCGATCGGGTCGCCCCTCCCAGCGCGGGCGGCCTGCCCCAAGGCGATCGCCTTGTTCGCGTTCTCCATTAGGGGGGCATACGCTGCCTGCCCTTTGGTGAGGCGGTCCGCGTCACTCAAATCCAAAGTGAGTGACGCTATCGCCGCAGCTAGTGCTTCGTTTGCCTGACTCAGCTGGTTTTCAGCCCCCTGTATGGCGAGCAGGTTCGCTTTAGCCTCAGCTAGGGCGCTCGCAGCGTCATCCAACGAATCGACGGCGGCGCGTTTGTCTGTTTGAAGCTGTCTTTGAGCGTCGTCTAACCGGCCGGACGCGACCTGCAGCAGGTCAGCGACCTGAGCGGGCTTTTCAGTCAGGGACGCTAGCTCCGTGGTGGAGTGCTTTGTTCGCAGCACATTTAAGGTTCCCTGAGCCCTGGGGATCTCATCCCTAAGCTCCTTGACCCGTTTACGGAGCTCTTTCAACTGTCTGCCCGCGTTCATCTGCTTGTCACGCAGGGCCTTAAGTTCCTGTTGGGCCGTGTAAACGGGTGGCATCGTCGCATCCAAAGTGTTCAGGATCTGCGTCGCGTAGCCGGCCTTCTCTTTGAGGCTGCTGCTGTCGTCCATTTTGGCGAGTAGGGCGAACGACTGGTCCACCCCGGACTGCGCCTTGGCCACGGCGTCCCGTAGGGCGTCGCTGCGCAAGTAGCCGAATTCGGCTTCAGCGAAAGCGGCTTCGTCCTTCGCCGCGCGTAAAGCCTCGTCAGAGTAAAGCAACTGTTGGGATGCTTTCTTGACCAGTTCTTCCATCGCTTTCGGGTTTTGGGCGGCAGAAGCGCCAGCCGGTGATGACCCAAAGGCCCCACCCTTCTTCTTCCGGTTAGAGGAACGGATGATCAGGAAAACCAGTCCACCGACGAGGGGGACTCCCACAAGAAGAGCCCAAAAGCCGCCGGACCCGCCCGAAGTCGCGTTCCCACTTGCTCCGGGAGCCACAGCATTGTCGAGGGTCTCACTGTTCCCAGTGGCTGGGGCGGACGCGCCACTCCCGGCGCGTGCGACGACCTCGTTCGCGAAAGTGACGCCCGAGTCGGCGAGCGCCTCCGGTGTCACCGGGTCGGAGTCACGGATCGCGTCCAGAGCCTCATCCCAAGCGTCATCGATTTGTCCGTCGCTGATGATCCCATTGTTCGAGGCCAAGTTCGTGCACCAAGACGAGTCCCGCTCCTCGTAGGCGACAACGAAAATCACAGCGTTGTCCGCGAGGTTCGACCTGTCGCCAGAGTCGGCGCACCAGTCGGTCGGGTCCTCCCCAGAAAAGTCGGGGACAACCACGTAAGAGACGTTGACACCGCGGGCCCTAGCCCCCGATATCGCGTTTTCCACGTCGCCCACCAGCTCCGCGGACAAGAACCTGTTCGGGTCAGTCACAGGCCCCCCTATGGTCACGGGGGAGGTAGCGTTCGCGGGCGGCTGGAAGAAGAGCAGCAGCAAGAATAGTGAAGCGGTGAAGGCAGCGAACCAGCCGGCCCTCCTGCTTCCTTCGAACCTTTGAGTAGCGCCCAATGTTGTCATTATTCGTTCCCCACCCGTTGCCGCGCCGCTCAAGGAAATGCTGGAGCTCCGCGCGTCGTTTATCCCAGCTTAGTGGCTCAGCCCACTCACCCCTAAAGGAAAGGGTCAAGGGGCGGCCAGAATGACCCACGTTTGCTAGTAGCCGAAAATCTTGGTCCCAGTTAGAGGTGCGCACACTATATTGAAGGGAGATGCCACCGAGGGGGTGGCCAACATCATGGAAATAGGTGGGGGAAGTGCCGACCGGCAGAGTGAAGTTTTTCGACCAGCAGCGTGGGTTCGGGTTCATCACCGGTGACAACGGGGACCGCGTGTACTTGCACGCCTCCGTTCTCCCCGCCGATGCGCCGCCGCCACGTCCGGGCACCCGAGTCGAGTATGGTGTGGCGGACGGCAGGCGGGGTCCTCAAGCGATCTCGCTTCGCATCATCCCGAAACAGCCATCGCTCGCACGCGCCCAACGACGGAAACCTCAACAGATGGTCCCCGTCGTTGAGGACTTGATAAAAATGTTGGACTCCACGTCCGACTCGCTGCGGCGGGGGCGTTACCCGAAGAACTCGAAACAGATCGCGAAAGTGCTGAGAGCGGTCGCGGAGGATTTTGGTGCATAAGAAAAAGAAGTCATACCGGAAGGACGCCCTCGTGCTTGAAGCCACGCAGGTCGCCCGCGACGCGCTCGTAGGCCTAGCCCGACAGAGGGCTGTCGGCGAACACGTTGACGCCAAAATGGTGGATGACCGCCTGTCTCTGCACCGGTTTGAATGTTTGGAGGAGGGCTACCCAGGGTGGTTCTGGGAGGTTTCCGTGGCGCGGGCGCCACACGCCCGGAACGTCACGGTCTGTGAGGTGAACCTGATACCCGGACCCGATGCTCTCTTGGCCCCCGAGTGGGTTCCGTGGGCGGAACGGTTGGAACCGGATGACGTTTCCCGCACTGACGTCCTCCCGTATGACGCCGACGACCCGCGTTTACAGCCCGCGTTTGAGGACGTGGCTGAAAAAGAGGGAGACAATCCGCTTGAAGAAGTGGTTGGCACCGTGGGTTACGGGCGCCCCCGGGTCCTCTCCCAACACGGGTTGGATGAGGCAGCGCAACGCTGGTATGAGTCCGAGCGGGGACGCACCCCACGGACCAAGCCGAAAGAGACCTGCGGGAACTGCGGTTTCCTCATCCCACTGTCGGGCCCGCTCGGCTCCCTGTTTGGGGTTTGTGCGAATGAGTGGTCCCCAGACGACGGCACGGTGGTGAGTTTGGATCACACGTGTGGGTCCCACTCGGAAACTGACGTGCCCGCACTGCGCTCTCAGTGGCCTTCAGTGCCCGCTAGGTTGGACGATTACGAGCTTGAGATTGACCACACGGGCGCCGGCGAGGTAGTGACCCTCACGACAGAGGAGGACCGCGAGTCCGTCGAAGGTGACGACTAGGCCACAGCAAATGAAGAAAAGGCCCCTGAAAAGCCCGGAATTAGGCTTTTGGGGTCGCCCCATTATACCAGCCGCCAGACAGGTGCCCAGTTGCTGGGATTCCAGAAAATCGGGATCGCTTCACCACCACACTTAGAGAAGTGAACACAAAACAAGCGGGTACCCCCCAAAAAACGGGTTCTGACAATCAAGGTTTCCTCGACAAATTCTTTAAGATCACCGAGAGAGGCTCAACGGTTGGCCGTGAGGTGCGAGGTGGCGTCGTCACCTTCGTCACCATGGCGTACATCCTGATCCTCAACCCCTCAATCTTGTCCGCTAACATCGGCGACTCCGGCATCACGTTGGTCGCCATCGCGTCCGGCACCGCCCTCGTCGCAGCGATCCTCACCATCATGATGGGCGTTTTCGCTAACTTCCCACTCGCCCTAGCGGCTGGCATGGGTTTGAACGCCATCGTCGCTTTCAACCTGGGCATCGGCTTAGGCCTCACCTACCAAGAGGCTATGGGCCTGATCTTCTGGGAGGGTGTCCTCATCCTCATCCTGGTGTTGACAGGGTTCCGTGAGGCGGTGTTCCGCGCTGTCCCACGCCAGATGCGCAGCGCCATCTCCGTCGGCATCGGCATGTTCATCGCTTTCGTTGGTTTGATCAACGCTGGGATCGTGCGTCCCGGTGGCACGCCAGTGCAGTTGGGTGTTGACGGCTCCCTAGTTGGTTGGCCGGCCCTCGTTTTCGTTGTCGGCCTCGTACTGATCGTCATCTTGCACGTCCGTAAGGTGCAGGGTTCCATCATTATTGGGATCGCGGTCGCAACAGTTGTCGCGTTCATCATCCAAGCCACAGCGAACATTCCTGCCGACGATGAGGCTCCGGGTGCCTGGCAGTCCACGGTCCCTGAACTTCAGGGGTCCCCAGTTCAAGTGCCTGAGTTCACCACCCTGTTCCAAGTGGATTTCTTCGGGGCTTTCACGAAGCTTGGGCCTATCGCGGCTGTCCTCCTGATCTTCTCCCTGATGCTCGCCGACTTCTTCGACACCATGGGCACCATGGTCGCCGTTGGCGCAGAAGGTGACCTGTTGGATGAGCATGGGGCTCCGGAGAACACTCGCG
>CAYFUO010000135.1:0-4995 GCA_964346255.1 uncultured Actinomyces sp.
CTTCAGTGCCCGCCCACTTCGGAATCTCCTCCGCAGAAGCGAACACGTCCGTGAAAACCCCGTTCGGGATGATCACGGCGTCACCACCATGGTGGTCCACCAAAGTGCGTTTCGCCTCGGGGGAAACCGCGATCCGCGCGGAGATCTTCTCCAACGCTGGGGCGACCAGCCGGGAGGTCGCGTGGCGCAGCTTGGAGGAGCCGAGCGCCGCGTGGAACGTTCCCACCACGGGCGCGTCACTAGAAAACAGTGCTAGAAACCCGAGGGAAGGCGTTTCAGGCTCGTGAACGTGCACCACATCAAAGTCGCCGTCCTCCAACCACTTGCGGACCTTGCGTGCAGACAGTGGGCCGAACGATAGTCGGGCGACACTACCGTTGAAGGGGATTGGCACCGACTTGCCTGTGAGGGTCAGCCACGGATGGTCCTGGTCCTGCTCCCCGGGAGCCAGCACTGAAACTTCGTGGCCTCGACGCACCAATTCCTCGGCAACATCTCGAATGTGAAACTGGACGCCACCGGGCGCATCAAAGGAGTAGGGGCACACAATCCCGATCTTCATTCGTCCCCTTCCCGTCCCACCGCCGCGTAACCGTCATCGTAGTCGACAAGGTGACTGACTTGGGGGGTCGCCCCGCCCGCTAGCCGCGCCTCCCTCGCCTGGTTGCTGCGGGCTTTAGCGCGCGCCAGACGCTCCGGGTCCAAGTCCTCAACGAACAGTTTTTGCATCATGTGCCAGTCAACCAAGTGGTCGGCCATCAAGTCGGCTACCGCCTCCACCCAGGCGGCTGTGAGCGCTTCAACAGCGTTTTGCCCCTCCTTTGGGGCTGGCGGTTCGATTGGGCCCCGGAGGCGGGCGTGAACCCGCCAGTTCCCGTCCTCATCCTTCTCGTGAGAGAGGTGTCCGACTATTAGGGGCCTACCAAGTTTCAGTGCGAGGGCGGCTGGTCCCGCTGCAACTAAAGCCTTCTTTTCACCCAACTGCACTTCTACACCTGAACCGGAAATATCCCGGTCGGCTAAGAGCGGCACCAGCACTTGGCGTCCCCGCGCCCGTTCAACCAACTGGTCAAACACGTGGTCGCCTTTGCCGACCCCGATGATCTCCATTCCCAAGGATTCTCGGAAAGCCACGAAGCTGTCGAAGAGGTCAGGGGGATCCAGTTTCTCCGCGACCGTCAGGACAGTGGCAATGTTTTGGGAGAACCAAGCGCCCGCAATATCCCAGTTTCCAGAGTGGGTGAGCGCCACAACCACTGGGCCGTCTTCGGTTAGGGCAGTTACGTCTTCAACCCCCGTGTAGCGACAAGCCTTCAAGAGCTGCTCGTCACTCCACCCAGGTAGCGTGAGCTGTTCAGCGAAAGCCCGGAAGTAGGCTCGAACTGACTGGCGAACCAGTTCGCGAGAGGGCGCCTCACCGGTGAAGGACTCCAGGTTCTTCGCCAACTGTTTCACCGAGGAAACATTCGCGAGGGTCACCACGTCCGCTAGAACCCCGCTCGCTGCGATTACCGCGTTTCTGGGAAATTTGGGGAGCCATTTCCAAGCGGCCCGAAACATTTGGGCCTTCATGTGGCGGAACGCTCCTTCAAACCCTTAGCTGTGTACAGGACCCTTTGAACAACTGTCACGGCGGAGGCGAACGCCACCCAAACGAATGCGATAGCCAGCGGCCAAGCCGAAAGCCCAGCGCCCGTCAACAGTGCCCCCAAACCTATGACTAGAAGCCGGTCGGTGCGTTCAGCGATCCCCACTGACGCCTTCACCCCAACACTTTCCGCCCGCGCCCTCGCGTATGGGACTGTCGCGCCGAAAACTAGGGACAGCAGCCCAGCCGCGATCAGCGTGGTCCTGGCGGGCCCAACTTCTAGGTGGAACACGGACCACCACACTAGGGACGCGAAAGAAATCCCATCAGTTATGCGGTCGATTGTGGAATCCAAGAAAGCCCCGAACGGAGAGTCCTGACCCGTTTGGCGCGCCAACACCCCATCGAGGGAGTCCGCGAACATGATGACACCAATGACCAATGTGCCAACCAGTAGGTGGCCTTGGGCGATCACCCCGATAGCGACCCCCGCCGCCAATGTCGCGGACGTGAGGGTCACCATGTTCGGAGTGACTCCAACGCGCGCCAAGAACCTAGCGACAGGAGAGAACACCGCGTTTGTGATGGACCGGCCGTGATTACCTAGGACCATTACTGGCCTCTTCCTCGACCCCATACATTTCACGCCACTTGTCGGCCAACTGGCTTCGCGTGTCCCCCAATAGGACCGGCATTGCTTTCGTGCGGGCCACGATAGGGAAGAAGTTGGCGTCCCCACCCCACCTGGGAACCACGTGCTGATGCAAGTGGTCCGCGACGCCCGCCCCAGCGATGGCGCCCTGGTTCATCCCCAAGTTGAAACCGTCCGGGTTCATGGCGGCCGCCGCAACCCGCATCGCTTGGGCGGTGAGGTCCCCCATTTCCCCACGTTCCTCATCCGTGATGTCCGCGTAGGAGGCAACGTGCCGGTACGGGCAGATGAGGAGGTGCCCCGGGTTATAGGGGAACAAGTTCAAAATGACGTAGCAAGTCTTGCCCCTGAACACGATGAGGGACTCCTCATCAGAAGAGTCGGGCGCCGCGCAGAAAGGGCAACTGTGGGGGGCTGCCTCATCGGCCTTGTCGCCTAGTTCTTCTGGACCGTCCTCGTTCTTACGCTCATTGTTCCCATCGATGTAAACCATCCGGTGAGGCGTCCACAACCTCTCCAACCCGTCAGGTTCACCCACTAGACCCGCCCGGTCCTCAACAATCCCTTCCGCCAACTGAAGCTGCCGTCCTTCACTCAAAAATGTTGTCGTCGTTGCGGCGAGAGCGAGCGTGATCGACAATGCGACCCACCGCTTCCTCCACCTTCACCCCGTTCACTTGGGAACCGTCACGCAGGCGGAAAGACACTGCCCCCGCCGCCTGGTCCTCACCCCCAGCGATCAGCACCACCGGCACCTTCTCTTTCGAGGCGTTACGAATCTTCTTCCCGAAGCGGTCCGCGGACGTGTCCACTTCCACTCGCAGACCTTCCTCCCGGAGCTGCTTCGCAATGTCGTTCACGTAGTCATCGAACGCGTCCGCAACAGGAATCAGCTTCACCTGCACGGGGGCCAGCCACAGGGGGAACGCGCCCGCATAGTGCTCCAGGAGGATGGCGAAGAACCGCTCAATCGAACCGAACAGGGCGCGGTGAACCATGACGGGACGCTTGCGGGTCCCGTCGGCATCCGTGTACTCCAAGTCGAGACGCTCCGGAGTGTTGAAATCCAGTTGGATCGTGGACATCTGCCACGAGCGGCCCAGCGCGTCGCGCGCCTGCACGGAAATCTTCGGCCCGTAGAACGCTGCCCCACCCGGGTCTTCCACCAGTTCGAGGCCGGACTCTTCCCCCACCTCACGCAGCACAGCTTCTGCATCTTCCCAGATTTCGTCAGTCCCCACGTACTTGTCTGGGTCTTTCGTTGACATCTCCAGGTAGAAGTCCTCTAACCCGTAGTCGGACAACAGGTCGAGGACGAAGTCCAAAACGTCCTTCAACTCCTCACGCATCTGTTCGCGCGTGGCGTAGATGTGAGCGTCATCTTGGGTGAAGCCGCGGGCGCGCGTGAGCCCGTGTACCACGCCCGACTTCTCATTGCGGTAGACGGTTCCGAACTCGAACAGTTTGATCGGCAAGTCCCGGTAGGAACGGCCTTGAGAACTGAAAATCAGTGAGTGCATCGGGCAGTTCATGGGCTTCAAGTAATAGTCTTGGCCCTTCTTCGTGACCTCCCCAGTTTCCTCATCAACGACCTCGTCCATATGCAACGGGGGGTACATGCCTTCCTTGTACCAGCCGAGGTGCCCGGACCGTTCAAACAGGTCCCCTTTAGTGATGTGGGGGGTGTTCACGAAGTCGTAGCCGGCCGCCAAGTGCTTCCTGCGGGCGTGGTCTTCCATCTCCAACCGGATCGCCCCACCCTTTGGGTGGAACACGGCAAGCCCCGAACCGATTTCGTCGGGGAAAGAGAACAGGTCGAGTTCCGCCCCGAGGCGCCTGTGATCGCGGCGCTCAGCCTCTGCCAACCGCTCCTTGTACGCGACCAAGTCCGCTTTGTTCGCCCAAGCGGTCCCGTAAATGCGCTGCAGCTGCGGGTTGTTCTCATTTCCCCGCCAGTAGGCGGCCGCTGAGCGGGTGAGCCCGAACCCGTTCCCCAAATACTTCGTGGTGGGGACGTGTGGGCCGCGGCACAAGTCCTTCCAAGCGGTTTCACCCGTGCGGCGCACGTTGTCGTAGATCGTCAAAGTGTCGCCCGCGACCTCAACTGATTCTTCACCCTCACTTGGTTCCGCCCCGAAGTTCGTGGCGACCAACTCCAGTTTGTACGGTTCAGCGCCCAGCTCTTCGCTGACTTCATCTTCGGTGACGACGCGCCTGCGGAAGGTTTGGCCCTCCTTGACGATGCGGGCCATCCGCTTCTCTAAAGCCTTCAAATCTTCGGGGGTGAATGGGGTTTCCACACCGAAGTCGTAGTAGAAACCGTTCTCGATGGGTGGGCCGATCCCCAGGTCCGCGTCGGGGTTCACTTCTTGGACTGCTTGGGCGAGGACGTGGGCAGCTGAGTGCCGCATGATCTCCAAGCCAAGACTTGAGTCTTTCGTCACGGTTTCAACTACCGCGTCTTCGGGGATCTCGACGAACAGGTCTTTAGCTTCCCCGTTGACCTTCATGGCGACCACGTTCTTGTCCGTGAAGAAGAGATCGAGGCCCGTCGTCGTGGGTGGCACCACTTTGGGTTCCCCATCAACTGTGATGGTCATTTCTTTCACTGCTTGTTCGCTCATGACCTGCCTCCCTTTTCCCGCGTTTTGGATCCCAGATTGGGTGCGCGAATGGCTCCGCGCTAGAGCCACTCTAATGGCTTGGACAGTGCACCTCGAAGGAACTTGGGCTGGTTGCAAGTGATTTCACGAAC
>CAYFUO010000136.1:0-4969 GCA_964346255.1 uncultured Actinomyces sp.
TGATCGTCCTCATCCGGACGGTCCTGTCCATGTCGATCCAGATTGAGATCGAGGGCGTGCTCCCCTGGAAGAAGGCGCTGCTGACCAGTGGCGGCCACCTCCTCGCAGAAGCGGTGTCCGAAGAGAACAAAACCCACGCGGCCTACAAGGCTGAACAGGCAGCAAAGTCCGCTGAGCAAGACATTAAGTCAGCCGTCGGAAACAAGTAGGTGCGGCGAAGCGGGTGCCTGCCGACCCTAGTCGGCTGTTTCGCACCAGTGGGGTAAGTGCCGTTCGACGCGGGCGCCGACGCTCGCCCCCCAGATCGGGTAGGCGCCCCGGACATGCTTCTCCCCCGCCATGACCTTCGCGACCCTTTTAGCGTCCGTCTCATCCTGAACGGCCCCGACTAAAGTCGGGCCGGAACCCGAAAGTAGGACCTCGCGGCACCCGGCCTCAAGCATTCGGGCTTCCACTTGTTTCAGTTCAGGGCGAAGCGCGAAAGCTGGTGCACCCAGGTCGTTGCGGAGCACTTGGATTCCCCGGGAAACCCCCGACCGGACTGCTTCCAAAACTTCTGGGTTCACCGACCGCCCCGGAACCGATTCCTCAGAAACCGACCCTCCCGCGCGAACACGATCCGAGCGGCCCATTCCGTCGAACTCTTTGAACACTGAGGGCGTCGATAACCCCCCGTCGGACAGGCAGGCAACCCACCACCAGCTGTCAGCGTCCGCTTCCCAAGTCCCCTCAAGCAGGGGTGTCATGAGGTCCCCGCGCCCAAGGCCCAACGCGAGACCCCCAACTAGGCAGGCGGGCACGTCAGCTCCGAGCGTCGCACCAACCTCTTCCAACTCACCGAAGGACAGTGGTGAGCCGAGCATCTCGTTCGTCGCAACCAGAGCGGCAGCTGCGTCCGCACTGCCGCCCGCCATCCCACCCGCCACCGGAACCGTCTTGTGCACCGCGATTTCGAGAGGTGAGTCCGCTGCGCGTTCATCTGCTGCGGCGTGCTCCAGGACGGCGCGCGCAGCCCGCAACGCAAGGTGGTCCGCGCCGTTCAAGGCGGCCAGCTGCCGCGTGAACGCTTCATCGAAAGTGGGTAGACCAGAGCTGGGGGAAGGCCTGTAGCCGAAGGTGCGGACCACTTGCCCACCCGAGCTCCCCTCCGGGGGACGCTTCACCTCCACCCACTCACGCAGGCTAATCGCCTGAAAAATGGAGGTGAGGGGATGGTAACCATCCGCCTGGGGTGACCCCACTGCTAGGTACACGTTGATTTTTCCGGGGGCCGACGCGACCCCGCGCCTAAACGGTGTCACTGGTGCGGCTCCCAACCCTTGTCGACGGCCGCCTCCGCGACGCTGACGTAGTCTTCTATGCCCAACTGTTCAGCACGCAAAGTTCCGTCCACGTCCGCCGAACTGAGGATGGTGGCCGTGAGTTCCGGCGTGGAGAACAGTTGTTTGAGGGAGGCGCGCAGCATCTTACGTCTCTGTTTGAACGCTGCGTCAACGACCTCGAACGTTGCTTCGCGTAGGGCCGCGTCGCCCAGCCTGTCTTGCACAATGTTCATGGTGACGAGGGCGGAGTCCACATTCGGTTTCGGCCAAAACACGTTAGGACCCACGACACCCGCGAAGCGGGGCTCCCCATACCAGGAAAGCTTCACGGTTGGTGCGCCATAAGTTTTGGTTCCCCTGTCGGCAACCAGCCGATCTGCCACTTCGCGTTGGACCATGACCAGCAGCCCGGTGAGGGTTCGGAACTGCGCCAAAATGTGGAAGATGATCGGGACAGACACGTTGTAGGGCAAGTTCGCAACCAGGTTCGTCGGTTGGGGCGCCCCAGCTTTCCCTAAGTCTTGCGGCGTCACTTCCATGCCGTCTCCCAAGATGACGGTGAGCTGCCTCGTGTCACCCATCTTGTGGTCCACGGTTTCGGTTAGTGCGCCCGCTAGGACACGGTCGATCTCCACCGCCGCCACTTCAGCGCCCGATTCAAGCAAAGCCAGCGTGAGGGACCCCAGGCCGGGCCCAACTTCTAGAACTGTGCTCCCCTCGTGCACGTTGGCGAGCCGCACGATTTTGCGGACCGTGCCCGCGTCGTGAACAAAGTTTTGGCCGAGCTTCTTCGTGGGGACAACTCCGAGCCTGCTAGCTAATGCGCGTAGTTCACTTGGGGTCAGCAAACCGGCCTCACCTTCATGCGATCCCAGCATGCTTCCCCCTAACAGGTTGAACCTTCTAAATCCTGTCACAAACGTTTCCCTTACGGCGACCAACCGGATGGCGGACGCGGCTAGCCGGAAAAATAGAGCTTGAAACCTTTTTGTTAGTTTGGTGTACTAATACCATGACTTCGACCGTGGAAGACGTACTAGGACAAGCAGGAACCACGCCTCTCGCCGTAGCCTCCCTATTTTCGGCTGGTGATGAGGCCAGTCGTTCCAAAGCTTTGCCGCGTCACGCTCGCGAACACAATCGGGCTCTCATCGTCCGCACCCTCTACACGAGTGGCGCGCAAAGCCGCGCCGACCTCGCCCGGGCGACCGGGTTAGCTAAGGTGACGGTTTCTGACCTGGTGGCGGAACTGCTCGAATCTGGGTTCGTTGAGGAGCTTGGGCCCCGCAAACCTAAGGGCCCGGGGAAACCCGCGATTGTTGTAGACATCGCGTGGGATGGGTTCCTCATCGTCGCTGTGGACCTGTCAGAGCACGGAGTGTTCCGGTCCTCCCTCGTCACTTTGGATGCGACGCCCGTCCTCGAGCTCATGATCCCAACCAAGGGTGAGAAGGGTGAAGACGCATTAAACCTGCTCATGCAGTTGGTGGCGGATTCCCTCGCTCAAGCGGACCGTCCGGTGCTCGGCATGGGGGTGGGCACCCCCGGTCTAGTCACTCCTTCAGGGGAAGTGCGGATGGCACCGAACTTGGGTTGGAGGGACGTGCCCCTCCAAGCAATTTTGGAGGAAGAGTTCGGGATCCCATGCATCGTCATCAACGATGCGAACATGGCCGCCCTCGGGCAAGACCTTTTTGAGGACACTGCGGACGACTTCATCCTGGTGACTATCGGTGAGGGTGTTGGGGCTGGACTGATCATGAACCGAGCGTTAGTGCAGGGGTCTGGGCACGCGGTCGGCGAGATCGGGCATGTTGACGTTGAGGACGGGATCCCATCGGGCAACAAGTTTGACCCTGGGAGGGTCCTGGAACGCCGGATCGCTGTTCCGGCTTTGAAGGACCGATTGGGGGCAGCTCCCGCCGAGGAGCGCGAAAAGGTCTTCCGGGAAGCCGGCGACCGCCTAGGGCGAATGCTGGCACCAATCATCGCCGCATTGGACCTGTCAGAAGTGGTGCTGGCGGGTCCGAAAGAAATATTAGAAGGCCCCTTCGCGAAGGCCACGTCAACAGCGGTGAAAGCTCGGATTCTCCCAGAAACAACGGAGCACTTGGCGATTCGGGTCAATGAGGACGTCAACCGGCTGGTCATGCTCGGTTGCACATCGCAGGTGCTTGCCACCCTGTTCGGCGTGAGCCGCGGGCAAGTATCACGATCACAGAGAAGCTAACTTTGCGAACAATAGAAAGGAAACGAAAATAATGAGAAGAAAACTAGCAGTTTTTGGGGCGGTCTTCGCCGCCTCAGCACTCGCTCTTAGCGGGTGTTCTGCCACTGAGAAGGAGGAGGCAGAAGAGGCTGGCGCGACAGACGAGGCCACCAGTGAAGAGGTCGATGGAGACGGTAAAGAAATCACCCTGTGGCTGATCGGTGGTGACACGCCTGATGAGCTCCGTGACTGGCTGAAGGAAGAGTTCCACGTCAAGACCGGCGCGACACTGAAGATTGAAGAGCAGAACTGGGGCGACATCGTCACTAAGCTCACCACGTCCATGCCTGACGCTTCAATGACCCCCGACGTCACCGAGATCGGCAACACCCAGTCCCCCACGTTCACCAACGTTGGTGCGTTCTTGGACATCTCCGACATGTACGACGAGTTGGGTGGCGACGACCTCCTGAAGTCCTTCGTTGAGGTCGGCGAAGTTGACGGCCAGAAGTACACGCTCCCCTACTACTTCGGTTCACGCTACGGCTTCTACCGCAAGGACGTTTGGGAAGCCGCTGGCCAGGATGTTCCGAAGACCCTGGAAGAGTTCAACAACTCTGTTGCCGCGATCGCTGAAGAGAACCCGCTCGACATCAAGGATTTCTCGGGCTTCTTCCTCGGCGGCCAGGACTGGCGTGACGGCATCACCTGGATCTTCGCGAACGACGGAGAGATCGCTGTTCAAGAAGAGGACGGTGGCCCCTGGAAGGCTACCCTGGACTCCCCAGAGACCCTGAAGGGCTTGGAGCAACTCCAGTTCATCTACCAGAACGCTTCTAAGGCTCCGAACGACATGAAGGACGCCAACCAGTACCAGTACATCAACGACTCTGACGAAGTTAAAGAGGAAGAGGAAGTCGTTGAAGAACTGTCCCTGACCGCTGCGACCATCATGGCGCCGGGCTGGGCACACTGGTCCATCGGCGACCTCGTTGAGGGCGAGGACGGCGAAATGGTCCGTGAGTGGAACGACGACACGTTCGGTGTGATGGTCATCCCCGGTAACGATGGGAAACCTGCCCCCGTGTTCGCTGGTGGCTCCAACATTGGTATTTCCGCTCAAACCCAGGAACCTGAACTGTCCAAAGAACTGATGAAGATCATTTTCTCTGAGGACTACCAGAAGATGCTGGGCGAGAACGGTCTTGGCCCCGCCAACCAGAAGTACGTCGACAGCCTAGGCGACGACATGTTCGCTAAGGCGCTCATCGAGTCCGCTTCCAACTCGAAGCTCACGCCGGCCGCGCCGGGCTGGGCAGCGGTTGAAGCCGCCGAAGTGATGGAGGAGTTCTTCTCCAAGATCGCTGACGCTGACGACCTCGAAGCGCTCGCTGTGGAGTACAACGAGAAGCTCGACGCCCTCCTCAACGACTAGTCC
>CAYFUO010000137.1:0-4865 GCA_964346255.1 uncultured Actinomyces sp.
ATTGAGTGGGTGCGCAAACTGTAGAAGGCCGGTGTTCTCGTCGTCTACGGCATGCTGGGACTGACAACCCACACGTAGCTGTCCCTAGTCGTCCGCCAAGAGGGCGACACTTTGAAGCGTTACGGACACGTTGGCACCGGGAACTACCACCCGGGGACCGCCCGCGGGTATGAGGACCTAGGGTTGCTCACCTCCGACCCTGACGTCACCCAAGACATGACTAGGCTGTTCAACCAGCTGTCCGGCTACGCCCCGAAGACCACTTTCAAGCGTCTGATCGTTGCGCCGCTGTCGATTCGCTCCTCACTGATCGAGAGGATCGAAGAGCAGGCGAAGCGCGCCCTCGAAGGCAAGGAATCTTGGATTGGGATGAAGGTGAACGCGATCGTTGATGAGAAGGTCATCGACGCGCTCTACCGGGCCAGCCAAGCGGGCGTGCCGATCGACATTGTGGTGCGCGGCATTTGCGGTGTGAAGGCTGGGGTGAAGGGCCTGTCGGAGAATATTAGGGTGCGCTCCATCCTTGGCCGCTACCTTGAGCATTCTCGGATCTTCGCTTTCGGGCCCGCGGGTGAAGAGGAAGTGTGGATTGGCTCCGCAGACCTCATGCACCGCAACTTGGACCGCCGTGTTGAAGCGCTTGTGTCCATCGAGAACCGGCAACACATTGACTACCTCGCAGGCCTGCTCCGCAAGGAGGCTTCTGGTGGGACCGCCTCTTGGCACTTGCGGAAGAACGGTCGCTGGCGTCGCCACTCGACCGACAAGTACGGGGCGCCACTTCGGGACATTCAGGTGGAGCTCATGGACGAAACGTCGTCACGGGTTGTTGGACGGTAGACAGACGAATCTTTCGCCTGGATGAGAGGAGGGTGGCCTAGTGACGGCGCAAACCATCATTTTTCCGCGTGGGATGGTGAGAGCCGCGGGTGCTGTCGCTTGGCGCCCCAAGAAGAAAGGACGTAAGTTCGTCCCGGGTCAAGCGGTGGCACCCAAAGACTTTGAAGTCCTTCTAGTACACCGCCCCAGGTACCGGGACTGGTCGTGGCCGAAGGGGAAAGCGGAACGTAACGAACCCATCCCCGTGGCGGCGGCCAGAGAGGTTGAGGAAGAGACGGGGGTCCTCGTCTCTTTAGGTGCCCCACTCACCACCCAGCGTTACCGGTTGGGTAGCGGACATTTGAAAGAGGTGTACTACTGGACGGGGAACCTCGATGTTTCTCGCGCGGCCCGCGCCACCCGGAAACCGGTTGCTAAGGCTTCCAAGAAAGAGATTGACATCGCCTCTTGGATGAGCCCGGATCGGGCCCGTGAAATGCTCACCCGCAGGGGAGACCGCCGCATGCTCACAGAGCTGGTGAACAGGGCGGCGCGCGGTGAGCTGATCACTTCCACCACCGTGCTGCTCCGCAGCGCAGACGCTGTCGACCGGGGCAAGTGGGGTGAAACAGAGTCGACGCGGCCACTATCCCGACTGGGTGGTGCGCAAGCCATCGACCTGGTGCCACTGTTATCAGCGTTCGGCGTGGGGAGAACCTACACTTCCCCGTGGCGCGCGTGCAGCCAGACAGTTGGCCCCTACGCGGTGATCGGACAGGGCAAGCTTTCAGAGAAGGACTTTCTGACGGAAGCGTCTATGGGGAAAGACTCAGGGCCAGCAGTCGACCTCGTACGTAGCCTGCTGGCCAAGAAGACCGGCTCCAAGGCTGTCTGTTTCCACCGGCAGGGCCACCGTTCCCTGCTGACACCGGTTCGAGAGGTGACACCGCGCCGACTGTTGTCGCCACTGGACCAGCCGAAAGCGAACTTGAAGAAAGCGGAGATGCTCATCGCTCACGTCACCCACGCGGCCTCCCCCAGGGTGATAGCGATTGAGCGGCACCGGCCCCTCACGAAAGTGTCGATCGGCTAAGGGCCGCGCCCGCCAAGGTTACTGGGCGGTTCCCTCCACGCTTCGTGACAGGGACGTCCCGTCGGGGAACTGGGCTAGGCAGAGGACGTCCGTGTCACCGTCCTCCCAAGCGTTCTTAGTGGGGACCATGGCGGACAGGTCGTAGACGGACTCGGCGGCAGAGAAATCCACATAGTCCTCAAAGCGGGCTACGCAAAAGTCTTGTGCCTCCCGAGTGAGCGTGTCAGCACTAGGGTAGGGGCCCCCGATCGCCTTGTAGATGCCAACCACTTCGCACTGGTGTGGTTCATCGCAGGGGATCGGTTTCACCCCCCGCCCGTCTAGCGTCCTGTTCGCGCTCAAGTTGAAGCACGTCCCCACCTCTGGCTGCTCCAAGGGAGCTGAGCATCCCCCAACCGAAGTTAACGCGGTTGCAGCTGCGAGTGGCAGCCAGATCTTCCTCACCATGGTGACCGGCTATCAGGCGGGTATAACCAGGTTCAACAGGAAGAACAGGCCGTAGGACACGGCCGCCGCCGCCGGCAAAGTCAGTACCCACGCGACCACAATGTGTCCCGCAACAGACCACCGGACAGAGCCCAAACCGCGAGTTGCCCCCACGCCCAAGATTGAGGCGGTCATCGTCTGCGTCGTCGAAATCGGTGCGTGAACAACGTATGCCGCCAGGTAGAGGACGCTGGCCGCAACGGACTCCGCCACGAAGCCTTTTGCTGGGTCAACGTCGATCATCTTGGATCCCAGCGTCTTCATGATGCGGAAACCACCACTGTACGTGCCGAGAGCGATGGCCAGCGCCGCCGCCACCTTCACCCAGAGGGGAATCGTCATCTCCCCGGTTACAGGGTCAAACACGTTGTGAGTCGCCCCGTAGCCGCCAGCGATCAACGCCATCACGATGACACCCATCGTCTTCTGCGCGTCCTGCAGGCCGTGACCCAAAGCGATCGCTGCTGAAGAGAACCGCTGCATGTGGCGGAACCTGCGCATCGTCTTGTGGTACGGCAGGTCCTTCAACGACCGGATGACCAACTTCATCAGGAAATACGACAAGACGAAACCGATGACGGGCGACATGAACATGGGGATGATGACCAAGTTCGTGATGGCAAGCCACTTCACCTGGGTCGCTGAGGCGAGCCCCGCGCCAACCAGTCCACCGATCAGCGCGTGGGAGGACGAGGACGGCAGCCCGAACCACCAGGTCAGGTAGTTCCAGACGACCGCGCCGAGCAGCGCGGACATGACAATGACCAGCCCGAAGCGTTGCACGTGCTCGTTGTCCGACATCGCCAGTTCGTTGACGTTGATGATCGACTCACCGATCGTCTTAGCGACAGCCGTCCCAAGTAGTGCGCCAACTAGGTTCATGACCGCGGCCATCGCCAGTGCGGTCCGCGGTTTCATCGCCCTCGTCGAAACGGAGGTCGCGATTGCGTTCGCAGCGTCGTGGAAGCCGTTCGTGTAGTCAAACAGGAGCGCTATCGTGATGACTAAGACAACTAGGATTATGTTTAAGTCCACGAGTCAGGATTCCTTGACCGCGATCGTTTCGACATTGTGGGCGACGTGCTCGAACGCGTCGATCGACTTCTCCATGAGGGCGATGATGTCTTTGAGCTTGATGATGCTCACGGCGTCCAAGCCGGACTCAAACAGGTCCGCCAGAGCCCGGCGGTAAGCCTTATCGCCCTGGTTTTCTAAAATGTTGATCTCTAACCAGTACGGTTTCAGATCCATTGGCTTCTTCAGTTTCGGCATCGCCTCAGCGGTGAGCGCGGAGCATTTAGCGATCACTTCCGCCTGACGGGCCAAGTGGTCCACGAAGTTTGGCGGCATGTCATCCAACTTGTACAAGACGATCAGATCACCCGCCTCATCAATGTGGTCCACGCAGTCATCAAGCATGCCAACGAGAGTCGACATGTCTTCCCGGTCAAACGGGGTGATAAACGACTGGTTAATTTTCTGGATGAACGTGTGGTTGAGTTCGTCAGCCCTATGTTCCACGTCGTGTAGGCGGTCGCGCAGGGCCGCGCGCTTGTCGCCCTTCGTTGCAATGATCTTCTGCAGAAGATCAGCGGCATCAACAGCCTCCCCACCCATTTGGGCTAGCAAGTCAAAGAAGGTTGGGCCTTTATCGCCTTTTAGTGCCACAGGATTCTCCGTCAAATAGTCGAGATACAAACATTGCCAGTCTAGTGCGTAGACAAGTGACTCGAAGCACTTGGGGGGAGCTTTGGACACAGGCGCGCCGAGCAGCGAAGTCAAGTGCGCGTACGGACTTCACACCTAGGGCTTAAGGCCGTGCGCGGCGGCCGGAAGTTTGGGAGAATGGAACCGCTAAGGAAAGGGGTGCCTACCCCGGCACCCCTAGATGAATAAGTCCCTCAGGAGGCAAATCACTTATGTCCGTAACTGAAAAGGACGTCCGCGCAGCGGCACCAGACAACGCTCCAGAAGACGTTATCGAATGGGTAACGAAGGTAGCGCAGCTAACCACACCTGAACAGGTCGAGTTCATGGATGGTAGCGAAGAGGAGTGGGTGCGTCTCACCGACCTGATGGTCGAGTCGGGCCAGTACGTTCGCCTGAACGAGAAGCTGCGTCCAAACAGCTTCCTCGCCCGCTCCCTACCTTCAGACGTGGCTCGCGTTGAGTCCCGCACCTTCATTTGCTCCAACACTCCTGAGGAGGCCGGCCCCACCAACAACTGGGCGGACCCCAAGGAGATGAAGGAGATCCTGAACGAGAAGTTCGACGGCTCCATGAAGGGCCGCACCATGTACGTGATCCCGTTCTCCATGGGTCCCGTCGGCGGTCCAATCTCCCAGTTGGGCATCGAGCTCACCGACTCCCCCTACGTTGTCACCAACATGCGCATCATGACCAGGATGGGTACGCCCGCCATGGACCAGATCGCTGAAGGCAAAGTGTGGATCCCCTGCCTGCACTC
>CAYFUO010000138.1:0-4745 GCA_964346255.1 uncultured Actinomyces sp.
TCGTGTACCCGGTCTTCGTCTTCCGGGTTTTTGGCATCCCCAGTTCGTCGAAGAGGACCACTTGCAACTGTTTGGGGCTCCCCAGGTTGGTTTCGTGTCCGATGGCGGCGTAAGCGTCCGCCTCCGCCGCTCTTGCTTCACCTTGGTATTCGTCGCGTAACGCCTCCAACTTCGCTACGTCCATGGCGACGCCCGCAACTTCCATTGCCTCCAACACGCCGGAGACGGGAATCTCTATGTCGAACAGTAGGTCTAGGCCGGCCTGCGACTTCAGTCTGGCTTGCACGCGAGGGTAGATGGCCAGCACGATCCGGCTGCTCAACCCCACTTTCGCTTGGGCTGGGGTTGGTTGGTCACTTGTCGAGGCCGCGTTGACGATGGAGTCCGCGGAGAAGATGGCCCCGTCATCCCCAGGCTCGTGTTCCAACTGCAGGTATTGGTCGGATAGCGTTTCGAGGTCGTACCTGCGCTGCTCCGGCTGGCACAGGTAGGCGGCGAGCGCTATATCGAACTTCGGCTCCGCCAAATCCCAGCCGCGGCTTTGAATTCCCTGCGTCAGGTTCTTACCTTCGTGCACCACGAAGTTCGGGTAAGACTCCAAGAAAGTCGACAGTGCATTTTCTTGCGCTTCAGTGAGGTCCGTTGTCTCCACCACCAGGGTCTTGTCTTTGGTGGCGAGGGCGAGGAGGTCCAGGCGCGGGTTCACCGGTTTCAGGTTCCCCTCACCCCACAGGCCAATGTCCTCACCTGTCATCTCTTCAAGGGCAGCATCCAAGTCGAAGGAGGAGGTGACCACGAACGTGTTCTTCCCAGCTTCCTTGGAGGCCGGGCCCTCAAAGTTCTCATCCGCCCTGATTGAAGGTTTACCCGAACCCTCCTCGCCCGCCTCACCACCCCAGATGGGTGCCATGGACCGGTAAACGCGGTCGCGAAGAGTGTTGAACTGGAGGGTGTTGAACAGGTCTTCCAACTGCTCCCGGTCGGGGTCCGCGGGCACGCACTCCCCCGGCGTTAGAGGCAGGTCCATGTCTGTGAGCAAGTGGTTGAGTTTCCGGTTCATCTTCACGTCGGCGAGGCCGTCCCGAAACGCTTCACCCCTCTTGCCACCGATCTTGTCAGCGTTCTCGATGAGGGCCTCGAGTCCCCCAAACTTCTTCAACCACTGGGCGGCAGTCTTCGGACCAACCCCGGGAATCCCCGGCAAGTTGTCGGAAGTTTCACCCACGATCGCGGCCAAGTCTGGGTACTCGTGTGGCGCGACCCCGTACCGCTTCTGCACTTCGGCGGGCGTCATGTATGTGAGATCGGATGTTGAGCGGCCTGGGTAAAGAACCGTGACGTTGTCGTTGACCAGTTGGAACGTGTCTCGGTCACCTGAGGCGACTAGGACCTCCAGGCCCGCGTCTGCGCCCTCCTTGGCGAGCGTCGCGAGGATGTCGTCGGCCTCGTACCCCTCCATCTCGATCTGGGGGATCCCCATGGAGGACAGGACTTCCTGGACCAGTTCAACTTGGCCTTCGAACTCTGGTGGGCTGGCAGCGCGGGTCCCTTTGTAATCGGGGAACAGTTCGTTCCTGAACGACTCCTTCGAAGCGTCGAAGGCGACCACCACGTGCGTCGGCTTCTCTGTCTCCAACTGTTTGGCCAGCATGGACAGGAACCCGTACACCGCGTTCGTGTACTGGCCACTTGAGGTGGTGAAACTTTCGGCGGGCAGCGCATAGAAGGCGCGGAACGCCATGGAATGACCGTCTACTATCAGTAACTTTTCGCTCACCCTCCCACCATATGTCCCACGCCACCATCTGCGCCACGGCCCCACCCCGTTAGGCTGGGCGCATGTTGGACGAAGACATTTGGGAACACCCGGAGGCAATCAGCAGCCCCCTGCTTGAAAAACTAGGAATCAAAGTGCTCCAAGCCGACGCCGCCCAGTCGGTGGCGCGGATGCCAGCTGAGGGGAACACGCAGATCGCTGGACTGCTGCATGGGGGCGCGACCGCGGCCCTAGCAGAAACAGTCGCGTCCGTCGCAGCGTCGGTCCACGCAGCGAACCTTGAAAAGGAAAGGTTCTCACGCGAAGAGGCCGCACGCGCTGCGAACGGTGAGATGGACGCGGGAAAGGCGCGCCACCTGATCGCGGTGGGGACGGAACTATCCATTTCTCATTTGGTGGCGGCCCGCACCGGGACCGTCACCGCGACCGCGGCCTCCGAACATTTGGGTCGGCGCCGCACCGTTCACACCGTGAAGGTTAGGAATGAAGAAGGTCGCCTGCTCGCTGTTGCGCAGGCGACCAACATGATTGTTGAAGCGTGAAACTGGTGTTGCGGGCATCAGTCTCCTGCGACCTGGTCGATGACTGCGTCTGCGACCTCACGCATGGAGAGTCTGCGATCCATGGATGTCTTCTGGATCCAGCGGAATGCTTCAGGTTCAGTCATTTCCATCTTCTCGATCAGTAGACCTTTCGCCCGATCCACGCGTTTGCGGGTTTCGAACCGCTCAGCGAGGGTTGCCACCTCGGATTCGAGCGCGTCGATCTGTGCCTGCCTTGACAGTGCGATCTCCACGGCAGGTATCAGGTCGTCTGGGCCGAACGGCTTCACCACATAGGCCATGGCACCCACTTCGCTGGCGCGCTGCACCAACTCTTTTTGGGAGTAGGCGGTGAGCATCACGATGGCGCAGGAGAGTTCTTTCAAGATCTCCTCAGCGGCCGTGATCCCATCAACCTTTGGCATCTTGATATCGAGGACGCAGAGGTCTGGTTCTAGGTCTAGCGCCAAGTCAATGGCCTCTTGACCGTCTGCGGCTTCCCCCACCACGTCGTAGCCCGCCTCTTTGAGGGTTTCGACAATATCGAGGCGGATCAGTGGCTCGTCTTCAGCCACTAGGACGCGTCCGACGGTCTGTTCTTCTTCACTCATCTGTTGTTCCCAATGTCTTTCTATAAAGTCTGCGGGGCCGAGGGGCCTTCCGATCATTGTACGGTCTCCTGCCTCCCATTCCTTTAGAGGGATGAAAGTAACAAACATCGAGGTGAAACTTCGCTTCAACCGCGCTACTCTTTACTGGCAGGCATGCTCTGCTGGCAAGCAGACGCCCCGATAGCCCAACTGGTAGAGGCGGTCGACTCAAAATCGGCATGTTGTGGGTTCGAATCCCACTCGGGGTACCAAGTGAGCAGGTCAAGACGGGTAAAGGGTGAGTCTCTAAGCCCGCTTTCTGCGTTACTGGCCACAAACTATCTCAGAGCCGCCGTCAAGAACGCTTCCGCGAACGAAGAAATGCGGGGGTGGCAGCCAAAGCGCGCCGTTTCACGGGGATGTCGTTGGAATTCTCGTGTCTCGCGCCAACACTTCTCTGGGACCGCAGCCCGTCCCCACCGAACATGCGCAAGTTGCCAGGAAACCCCGCTTCGGGAGGTCAAAATGGCAACTTGCGCATGTTCGGCGGTTTTAGGGTGGTTGCCGCCGGCCGGCCGCCGCGGCTAAAGATGACAGGAAGACGCATTTTCACGATGGGGCGGCACGAGGCGCCTCAACAGCTCGCCCTAGCGAGATATTCTTGGGCGGTGAAGCACGTCGACAGAATCGCGGACGCCGTCTTGGTAAGGCCCGGGAAGCTGGCTAAGTCTAAGCCCCTTAATCACTACCCGCTGGATCCAGTGAGAGTGAGAGAGGTCGCCGGGGTCCAGCGGCTAGCGGAGTTGGGACCGAGAACTGCTCGCACGCTTGAGGCCCAAACGCTCCTCGACGACTCGGTGCTGCTGCCACTTCTCCGGATCGCGGCGCAAAACCAAGAGTTGGTGTGGTTCGTCTCCCCCAAGAACGCCACTGAGGTCGCAGAGCTCCAAAAGTGCTTCGGGGGCACCATCCATTGCGTTTCTTGCACGCGCGCTGCCGCGCAGGGCGCGACACCCCGTCCCGACCTCTTCGCCGCAAAGCCGGAAGAGATCTTAAGAGAGCGCTTGGCTGAAGACCCAAACGCGAGGGAGTCGTTCCGCCAAATCGACGCGGGACGCGTCACCCCACGCCTCGCCAGAACCCTAACGAAGCATGGCGTTGAAATGCAGCACGATTCTTGGCTGCTGCGCGTGTTGCGCCACCCCTTGTTTTCCGTTTATGCGGTGGTCTTCGTGTATTCCGCGTTGAGGGCGTTGCCCGTAGCCTTTGTCCGAGAATTCCACGGCTCCCTGCTTCTCTTCTGGACCATCGACATCGTCACAGCCATCCCCTACACTTGGGGCGTTTTGGCGATGCTGTTCGGTAGGACGCGCATCAAGAGGCTGGCGGGAGCGGTGACGACAATCGTGACCTTCGTTAGCCCCTACGTGTATTTCTGGCTGAATGGAAGCGACTATCCCACCTACGTGCCGGCAGTGATCGTCGGCCTCACTTTGGCGACCATCTCAATCGAGCTTGCAAAGTACCTGCAAGAGAGGAATCTAGAAAGGGTCTACCTTCGCGGCCCCGGGCTGGATTGACCGCCTGCTCTGACGCAAACCGCTGATGCCTCCCCACAAACCTGAGGCAATCACCCAAACCCCACTGGTCCACCACACGACCGCCACAGGGGTCACCATGGAGGGGCTCACGATTACCAAGAAAACAGTTGCCGCAAGCCAAACAGCCGTGGCGGAGACATTGGCTGCCCTCAGTCGGCGGACGCGAAATGGGTGCAAGAAGGTGCTCGGCACGACCGTGATCATGGCCAAGAAAATGGGCACCCGCGCGTTCAGC
>CAYFUO010000139.1:0-4718 GCA_964346255.1 uncultured Actinomyces sp.
ACAGGTGGAGGGCGAATGCTGCGACGCTCCGATAACGTTTGGGAAAATCCAGCGCAGATCCGCGTGAGTGAAGATCTGAACATACCGAAAATGATCTTGGAACGCGCCGAACGGGACGCTGATAAGGCGGTCGCAGAAATGCGTGTCGACGACGCTTGGCGTGAGGTGACTGGGAGTGAGTTCGTCTCTAACGTTTTAGGGTTGGCGCGTGGCCTCTACTCCCTCGGTGTCCGCGCGGGCACCCGGGTGGCGATCCTCGCCCCCACCTCCTACGAGTGGGCTGTTTTCGACGTGGCGATCATGAGCCTCGGGGCGGTCACGGTCCCCATCTACGAGTCGGATTCCGCAGCGCAGATCTCCCACATCCTTTCCGACTCCAAACCCCTAGTCGTGGTCACTAAGACAGCTCAGCAGGCGGACTTGGTGAACTCCGTGAAGAAGAGGGGGGTGCGCCACGTCCTCGCTTTGGAGCGAGGTGAGGGGCAGAGCCTGTACGCGGCGGGCCAAGACATTGATGTGCAGGTCGTGAAGGACTCCTACGAACAGATAACACTCTCCGACTTAGCCACCATTGTCTACACGTCGGGCACCACGGGCGCCCCCAAGGGTGTCCTGCTCACCCACGGGAACTTTGTCGCCCCCGTCATCCAGTCGTACGACATCCTGCCCAACCTGATCAACGACCCGGATTCAAGGGTGCTGCTTTTCCTTCCGGTTGCCCACGTCCTCGCCCGCTTCGTGATGCTCGCCATCCTCATGGGTCAGGGTCGCCTCGGTTTCTCCCCCAACACCCGGCACCTAGTCCACGACATCGAAACCTTTGAGCCGACTCTCATGCTGGTGGTGCCCAGGGTGCTGGAAAAGGTGTACAACACTGCGGCGCAGAAGGCCGGCAGCGGCGTCAAGCGCACACTATTCGGGTGGAGCGCGAACCAGGCCCGCGCCATTTCGGAGGCGACCGCTTTCCCACGCGCGGCCAAGAAACACCACAACATTCCTCTCCCCACTGAAGACGCGCAGTGGGAGGAGGCCAACCTGAAAACTTCGGACGGGCCAACGTTTGGGACCCGCACCAAACACAGGGTGGCGCAGGCGCTCGCACTCAGGAAAGTGCGCGGAATATTCGGGGCGAACCTCGACACGGTGATATGTGGCGGGGCGCCTCTGGGGAGGGACCTCGCGAACTTCTACAGGGGCCTCGGCATCACCCTCCTGCAGGGCTACGGGCTCTCTGAAACGGCGGGGCCAATCGCGGTGCAGATTCCCACCGACAACCCACCCGACTCGGTGGGGTACTTGTGGCCGGGTGATTCCCTGAAGATCGCACCCGACGGCGAACTGCTTTTGAAAGGGATTTCAGTGTCTCCCGGCTACCACAACCTACCGAAAGCGACCGCGCAGTCCCATAAGGACGGCTGGTTTCACACGGGAGACTTGGCGGAAGTTGATGATGAAGGGCGCTTGAGGATCACTGGCCGCAAGAAAGAGCTGATAGTGACGGCGGGTGGGAAGAATGTTTCCCCCGACGTCTTGCAAGACAGTCTGGTCAGTCACCCCCTCATTTCTCATGTGGTGGTGGCAGGAGACGGTAAACCCTACATTTCGGCCATGGTCACTTTGGATGAGGAGATGCTACCCATTTGGCTAAGGAATAAGGGCCTAGCGGTCCTCCCCGCACCAATGGCAGCGGACCTACCTGAGGTGCGCGAGTCGATTTCCAACGCGATTGAGCGTGCTAACAGACAGGTTTCTAGGGCGGAGTCGATCAGGCGCTACCGCATTTTGAACCAAGATTTCACGGTGGAAAACGGGTACTTGACTCCCTCACTGAAGGTGAAACGCAACCGCGTGCTCAAAGACTTCTCGGCGGAAGTGGACGAAATCTATTCCGCGTCCGAAGAAGAGTTGGCGGCGTTCGGGGCTTCCATCAAGAACGGGAACGCTGTAGCGAAGTAGCGGCGCCAAGGGCCCGCACACTCAATAGTTCACGGGCTAACAGACCCATGGGCTCAAGAGCTCGCAGGCTCACCTTAGGAGGCTAGGGCGCCACGCAGGTACTGGCCAGTGTAGGAGCCAGCCACTTTCGCCACGTCCTCTGGCGTTCCCTTAGCAACCACTTGCCCCCCGAAGCTCCCGCCTCCCGGCCCCAAGTCCACCACCCAGTCCGCGCTTTTAATGACGTCTAGGTTGTGTTCGATGACGATCACCGTGTTCCCCTTGTCGACAAGGCCCTGCAAGACGAGCAGCAGTTTCCTGATGTCCTCGAAGTGCAGCCCAGTTGTCGGCTCATCCAACACGTAAATGTTCTTCCCATTGGAGCGCTTGTGCAGCTCTGAAGCGAGCTTCACCCGCTGCGCTTCACCGCCGGATAGGGTGGTCGCACTCTGCCCCAAACGGACGTAGCCAAGCCCAACTTCAACCAGCGTGTTCAAGTGGCGGGCAATGCGGGGAATCGACTTGAAGAACTCTGCCGCCTCCAAGATGGGCATGTCCAGGATCTCGGCGACGTTCTTGTCCCTGTAAGTGACTTCTAATGTTTCCCGGTTGTAGCGTTTGCCGCGACAAACGTCGCAGGGCACGTAAACGTCGGGGAGGAAGTTCATTTCAATCTTGATGGTCCCATCCCCCTTGCAGGACTCACACCTCCCGCCCTTCACGTTGAAGGAGAACCTGCCGGGACCGTAGCCGCGAAGCTTCGCTTCCGGGGTTTCGCTCAACAGTTTGCGCACGTGGTCCCAAACACCCGTGTACGTCGCAGGGTTCGAGCGGGGCGTGCGCCCAATGGGGCTCTGGTCGACGTGAACGATCTTGTCCAAATGTTCGACGCCGCGGACCGCCTTGTGTCGCCCCGGCACTAGCCGCGCCTTGTTCAGCCGGTTCGCGAGGGTCCGGTACAAGACTTGGTTCACTAGGGTCGACTTACCTGAACCGGAGACACCCGTGACGGCCGTGAATGTTCCCAAAGGGAACTCGACCGACAGGTTGTCCAAGTTGTTTTCGCTTGCGCCAACCACTTTCAAAGCCCGGTCCGGGTCAACCGCCCGTCTCTTCTTGGGCACCTCGATTGCACGCTTGCCCGACAAGTATTGGCCGGTGATCGACCCGGGCTCTTCCAGCAGTCCTTCCTTGGGGCCGGAGTACACGATTTCTCCGCCCTGCTCCCCCGCCTTCGGCCCGATGTCCACCACCCAGTCGGCCGCGTCAATTGTGTCCTCATCATGTTCGACGACGATCAATGTGTTCCCCAAGTCACGCAGACGCTCAAGCGTCCCAATGAGGCGCGCGTTGTCCCTCTGGTGCAAGCCGATTGAGGGTTCGTCGAGGACGTACAATACCCCCACTAGGCCCGAACCGATTTGGGTAGCCAACCGGATCCTTTGAGCCTCCCCACCGGACAGTGTCCCAGCGCCGCGCCCCAACGTCAGGTAGTCCAACCCCACGTCAACCAAGAACTTCAGTCGTGCCCTGATTTCCTGCAAAATCGGCTTAGAAATCTGGGCTTCCCGCCCCGCCAGCTCCAAGTCGTCAATGAACTGCTTCGACTCTGAAATGGAAGCGTCCGACAGTTCAGCGATGTTCTTCCCACCCACCGTCACAGCCAAAACTTCAGGGCGAAGACGCGCACCCTTACACGACGGGCACGGCTCCGACCGCATGTAACCCGCTAGCCGGTCTTTCACGAAGTTCGACTCAGACTCCTCTTGCCTACGCAAAATGAAGGACACGGCGCCTTCAAACCCCGTGTGGTAGGACCTCTCCCGGCCCCAGCGGTTCCGGTAGCGGACGTGAACCTTGTGGTCCAACCCGTTGAGTACTGCGTCCTTCACTTCATCGGGCAGGTCCCGCCACGGCGTGTTTAGGTCGAAGTTCATTTGCTTCGCCAAGCCCTGCAGGAGGCGCTGATAGTACTTGTTGTTCGCGCGCCAAACGACGACGGCGCCCTCAGCGAGTGACAACTCTTCATCTGGGACCACCAAAGAGGGGTCCACCACCTGTTTCGACCCGATCCCAGAGCACGTGGGGCACGACCCGTAGGGGGCGTTGAAGGAGAAGGTGCGGGGCTCTATCTCTTCTAAGGTCAGCGGGTGGTCGTTGGGGCAGGCCCGCTTCTCTGAGTAGCGCCGTCTACGCCCCGGATCATCCTCCGCTAAGTCGACATAGTCGATGGTGACCAACCCATCAGACAGTTCCAGGGCCGTCTCTACCGAGTCGGTTAGCCGACGCGCAAGGCCCGGCTTCAACACCAGCCTGTCCACGACCACATCAACATCGTGTTTGAAAGTCTTCTCCAGTGCTGGGGGGTTCTCCAAGCGGACCATGTCGCCATCGACTATGGCGCGCGCGAACCCCTTGGACTGCAGCTCTTGGAACAGTTCGGTATGTTCGCCCTTCCGCCCTCGCACTACTGGGGACAACACTTGGAAGCGGGTGCCCTCTTCACCAGCGCTGACACGGTCAACGATCTGTTCAGCGCTTTGAGCCGTGATCTGCTCGCCACACTTCGGGCAGTGAGCGATCCCCGCGCGCGCGTACAGCAACCTCAGGTAGTCGTGGATCTCTGTGATGGTGCCCACTGTGGAGCGCGGGTTCTTGGACGTGGACTTCTGGTCAATCGAAACCGCGGGTGAAAGGCCCTCAATGAAATCGACGTCCGGCTTATCCATTCGGCCCAAGAACTGGCGCGCGTAAGCGGAGAGGGACTCCACGTACCGCCTCTG
>CAYFUO010000140.1:0-4660 GCA_964346255.1 uncultured Actinomyces sp.
GGGGTGCGCTCTGAGCCCAAAATCGGTAAAGACGACCGCGTCCGCTGCCCCGCAACGTCAACCAAGAAGCCCCAACCCACAAAAAGGGGCACCAACCCGCTCAGAGACAGGTCTACCTGCAGGGCACCCGAATCAGGACCCCGCGGGAGCAAAAGGACCCCGTAGGACCCAAGGCCAAGCGGAGGTCAGCCCGCTAACTCTTTAGCGATCAGCGCCGCGACCCGAACATTGTTCAGGTAGAGGGCAATGTTCGCCTCCAAGCTCACCCCGTTCGTGCCCTGCCGCAAGTGCTCAATGAGGTAGGGGGTGACGTCAGGTCCCTCAATATTATTTTCAGCGATCGCCTGCTGGGCGGCCGCTATCGCATCCTCGAGCACGTCCGGCATCACCTGGTTAGCGGTAGGAATCGGGTTCGCAACCAGCAGTGCAGACTTCATGTCGAGGGCGCGCTGAGCATTGTAAAGAGCGGCGACGTGAGCTGGCGTGTCCACCCTATGCCTCAACTTGCGTCCCGAATCGGTCGCGTAAAAACCCGGGTAGCAGTCAGTGCCATAGCCGACAATGGGGACCGACAGCGTCTCCAACCTTTCTAAGGTGGCGCGAACATCCAACATTGTTTTCACGCCCGAAGAGACAACTACCAGTGGAGTTTGGGCGAGGGTGGACAGGTCCGCCGACTCATCGAAGGTGTGGTCGGCCCCGTAGTGAACGCCACCCAATCCCCCGGTTGCGAAAACCTTGATTCCCGCTAAGTGAGCTAGGTATGCGGTTGCTGCGACGGTGGTGCCCGCGTTTCGTTTGTTGATAGCGCCGAACGGCAGGTCTCGGTCGGACGCTTTCAAGATCCCAGGTTCGTAAGCCAACTCGTCGATTTGGGCCTCATCCAACCCAATGGTTGGCCTCCCGTGGTACACGCCGACCGTTGCGGGCTCCACGCCGGCGGCCCGAAGTATCCGTTCCGCCTCCAACGCGACCTCTAGGTTGCGGGGAACAGGTAGTCCCTGCGTGAAAATGCTTGACTCCAAAGCGACGACGGGCAGCCCCGAAGCGATCGCCTGTGAGACTCGAAGAGAAACGTGCCAATAGGGTGCCATATTGCTCCACACAACTTCCCGGTAGAAGGGACACCGGTCAGTAACCGTCATCCGTTTCCCATGTTAGGCGAGAAAATGGCGTGTGCGCGACACGACAGGTCGCACTGCCAGTCGCTCCCAAGTTACGCCCAAGGGTCCGCTCAGCCTGGCAGCATGTTCTCCAGTAAATCGAGCAGCGCGGCAGCATATCCGGTCTGTTCGTTCATGGCATGGCGTGACTCGAGGGCCATCACGGGCTCGTCAGTGATGATGGCGCCGACACCTTGGCGGAAGCGTAGGCGCTGCGCGTCGTCCTCATCCACAGTCCAAACGATGTAGCCTAGGCCGGCCTCCCCCGCGTGCTGCTGCATGGCAACGGAGGCCGTGTATTCCTCTAACACTAGGAAGTCACCTTTCGTGTCAGGTACCCCGTCCCCCGAAAACGGCATGATGTAACCAACTTGGGTGTCGGGAAGTAGCTCCTTCAAGCGTGTCACCGAGGCGGGGTCTAGGGAGTGGAACCAGTTGCCGTCGAGGGCGTCCAGCCGCGTCAGCTCTTCAACCAGCAGGTCCACGTGGTCCTCACTGTCTAACCCGCCCATCTTCACCTCCATCAGCAGAGGCATGTCCAACTCTTTCGCTCTGGTCACGTACTCCTCTAACGACGGGATGGTGTCGGTGTGTCCTAGGGTGTCGTGGACGGTGACTTCCATGAGCTCCTCTTGAGTCATGTCCTTCACCTTTTTCTTCATGCCCGCCAGTCTGTTCAAACTGGTGTCGTGGATGACAACGAACTTGCCGTCCTTCGTCTGCATGATGTCCATTTCAACGCGGTCAGCGCCCGCGTCACTCGCCGCCTCCAACGCACTTATCGTGTTCTCCACACCCCCAGCAACATAGCCCCTGTGACTGATCACCATGGTGTCCGGCTCTAACACTAGGCCTTGGATGGCTGGAATGTAGGCGAAGCCTAAGACGAGTGCTAACACCCCTCCTACGCTGGACAGCCACTTCCACCATGACCTCTTTCGCTTGACTTCTGTGGGGCCAACGGTGGGTTCAGCGCTCCTCTTTGCCAGCTCAACATACTTTGGTAGGGCCGCCTGCAGCAGGACGGAGAACAAGATCGCCCACAGGGAACTCAGCCAAATCAACGCCATTACTTCAGCGGCAGCCACGGAGAACGCTGCCACGTACGGTGAGGCGGCGATTGCTACGTGGTCGGTGATCCACGTGGGGATGACGAACACCAACTGCACTAGGTAGGCGACGAAGAGCCCCGGGATCACTATGGCTGCTGCTGACAGGAAAATGTTCACGAACGCCCATCCGCGCGTCAGGTGCCAGCTTTCCTTCATTGCCTGGCCGCCCGTCGCGGGCGTCAACGTGAACAGTGGCAGGGCTAGCGCGAAGCGAACGTTCACGTAGAAGAGCACCAGCATCGCCAAGTGGTAGAGAACAGCAAAGATAGGGTCTTTTTCTAACTCGCCAGTGATGAAGTTGGGCACCGCTATCCCTTGGGTTGCCACGGAGAAGAACCCCATGCCACTCAAAGGCAGCATTACGAAGGCGTACAAGAAGACGGGCAGAGAGGACAGCTTCGTGCCCTTACGGAGGACTGCGCCCATCCTCTTTGCTACTTCTTTGAAAGTGCGCTGGTTCCCCTCCCAGCCGCCTTCCAGGATGTAGAAGACGCTGGTCACCTGCATGAACAGCATGGAGAACGCAACGATGGCCGCCGCAACTAAGAAGAGGGACGAAAGGATGGTGCGACCCGAAATGGTGGTGGTAGCCAAGTCGACGGCTACCATCCCATCTGAGTGCAGGAACTCTCGGAACAACCAAGAAAGCACGGGGCCACCCACCAAAGAGATCAGTAGGTTCCACCCGAAAGCGTAGGCAACCGCTTGACCGCCCACACGCCTGAAATCCAGTAAACCACCCCGCAGGAGGCCCCCTACACTGAACCCCCGACGGGGGTCCTTCCCCTCCGGGTAGAGAGCTTCCATCCTCTTGACTTCAGTTGCCGTCATCGCGGTCCGCCTACCAGTCGCCTTTGCCGCCGGAGTGTTCCCGAGCAGCTGTTAGTGGCATCCTAGTTGGCGGGCGCGCCCCCCTGTAGGAAGGCGGGTGGAGGCCCCATTTGCGGCTCACGCTGGAGCTATAGCGTTTCCCTTAGCGTTTCAGTTCAGGTTCTGCGCGCTGCACGGGAACTTGAAGTGAGCGTTCAGTGGCTTCGATCTGACCTGTGGTTAGAGGCGAGTCCTCCAAGCTCTCCACAACGTCAAGGTTCGTGTCCAGTTGTTCCACGGAGGAGGCGCCAACAATCGCTGTCGTGACCCGCGGGTCTTTCAACACCCAGGCCAGCGCCAGCTGGGCGAGGGTTTGGCCGCGGGACGCAGCAACCTCCTGCAAACTTCTAACCGTTCGCAGGTACTTTTCGTTCACCCGCTCTTGCTTCAGGTGGAAATCCACGAAAGCCCTGGAGTCTTTCGGCACGCCATTCAGGTAGCGGTCGGTGAGGAGACCCTGCTCTAGGGGGGAGAAGACAGCCACTCCCGCCCCCGCCTTCTCCAAGGTGTCGAGCACCCCGTTTTCGATGCGCCTATCCAACATGGAAAAGCGCAGTTGGTTGATGGTGAGGGGAATATTCCACTCCCGCAGCGCCTTCACTACTTTCTTCACCTCTTTGGAGGTCATGTAGTTGGAGATCCCCACGTAGAGCGCTTTACCTGACTGGTAGGCGGTGGCGAGGGCACCCGCCGTCTCCTCGATCGGAATGTCTGGGGAGGGGCGGTGAGCGTAGAAAATGTCGACGTAATCCACTTGGAGACGTTTCAGGCTTTGGTCTAGGGAGGCGAGCATGTTCTTGCGTGACGGCCACTCCCCATACGGGCCCTCCCACATGTCGTAGCCAGCCTTAGAGGCGATGATCATTTCGTCGCGGTGGGAACGAAAGTCGGAAGCGAAGATTCGTCCGAAGTTTTCTTCCGCACTGCCGTAGGGGGGCCCGTAGTTGTTGGCGAGGTCGAAGTAGGTGACACCGCGGTCGAAGGCGCGACGCACAATCGCCTGCTGCCGTTCGAAAGGGGTCCCGAAACCGAAGTTGTGCCACAGTCCCAAAGAGATTTTGGGCAGCAGCAGTCCGCTGCGTCCGCACCGCGCGTAGGGAACGTCCTCGTACCTGTCCTTCGCTGCAACGTATGTTTCCCGCACGTCTTTCCCCTCTCGTGGAAGTCAATGAAGTTAGACCTGAGCCCCTCACAGGCTAACCTGCAAGGGGCCCAGGGTGCGCGGCACTAGAGGTGGCTAGTGAGCCGCGCCACCTAGCTCTTGTCGTTTTGGTGTCCCGGTTTGTTTGGTGCGTTTGCGTCTTTTCCTGTTTTCTCCCGAGTGCCCTAGGCTGCCGGCTGTTTTGGAGTCTTTCTCGGGAGGATCGCTGGTTTCCTTGCGCGGGGCTAGCAACCCCAAACGAGACTTCAAACCGCTGTTGGCTTGCACGTGCTAGGGCTGGGATCCCGAAAGGGTCCGTCACCTGTGCGGGCGTGGAGTGTTGCCATGGTTAGGGCGGTCAAAAAGGTCTGGGG
>CAYFUO010000141.1:0-4566 GCA_964346255.1 uncultured Actinomyces sp.
GTGGGGGCGGCTACGTTGCCGACGACGATCAAGCGTGAGTACACGTTTCATTCCTAACTCTGGGCGAAAATGCCGGTGGGGTTCATGATTCGTTCCCTCCCATCGTAATGCCCGCACCCCACGTTTGGCTTTAGTTGACCGCGGTGCGCGGTGGGGGCGGCTGATTGGGTGAACTCATTTGGATGGGTGGATCTGTTTGTCGGGGGTAGCGGTTAGGCTAAGGGTGTGAGCGAAACAAACTTTCCATTGGTGATGGTCGTGGACTTGGGTGGCGGGGACCCAGGTGGTGTGGCGCGCGCTGTGCGCAAGGCCGGCGTTCATTCCCGCATTCTTCTGCCAGAGGCTTTCTTGGCGGAGGCGGCCCAGTCTCCACCGGACGCGGTTATCCTCTGTGGCAACCCACCCGTCAGGGAGGAAGGCCCAAGCCAAGACGACTTCGTTCTGGCGGTGAACCTGATTGGGGCCACCCAGGGGATTCCAACTCTCACCGTGGGGACAGGGCTACAGAACTTTCTACCCACCGATGACAATGGTGAGCCCCAAGATGTTGAGGGCGCCAGCGCAGGCGTCACCGCGTCCGCTGACTCTGAGGGCGACTTGGTGCCCGTGTTTGAGATCGAAGACTTCCTTTTCACTTTCGCCGCTCTTGAGAACACGTGGCAGACAGCGAACATAGTCGACTACTTGGTCGAGGACGTTCGGGAGAAGGTTGGGGACGGGCTGGTTGTCCTCGGCCTTTCCGGGGGCGTTGACTCTTCTGTCACCGCGGCGCTGCTGCACAGGGCTGTCGGTGACCAGTTGAAATGCATTTTCGTCGACCACGGTCTGCTGCGCGCGGGGGAACGTGAACAGGTGGAGCGGGAGTTCGCCGCATCCCTCGGCATCGACTTGGTAACTGTCGACGCTGAAGACCGTTTCCTGAAGCAGCTGGAAGGCGTGACGGACCCGGAAGAGAAACGTAAACGGATCGGGCACGAGTTCATTGAGGTGTTTGAGGAGGCGGCGGCAGACCTGACGAAAGACGCCCTCGAACACGGCAAAGAAGTGCGTTTCTTAGCTCAAGGAACCGTTTACCCGGATGTTGTTGAGTCCGGTGGGGACGGCCACTCGAACGTGAAGAGCCACCACAACGTTGGTGGCCTGCCGGACGACGTACCATTCGAACTGGTTGAACCTTTGAGGCTCCTTTATAAGGATGAGGTTCGCGCTTTGGGTCGCCACCTTGGGGTCCCGGATTCCATTGTGGATCGGCACCCCTTTCCTGGGCCGGGCCTTGGGATCCGGATTGTTGGGGAAGTCAACCGCCCCCGCCTCGAAACGCTCCGCCACGCAGACCGCATTGTCCGCGAAGAACTTGAGGAAGCAGACTTGGGGGACGCCGTCTGGCAGTTCCCAGTGGTCCTGCTCGGGGACGTCCGGTCAGTGGGCCAAGTGGATGGGGAACGCACGTACGGCAACCCGGTCGTGTTGCGTCCGGTGCTAAGCCAAGACGCGATGACAGCGGACTGGGTGCATTTGCCCTACGAACTTCTCGACAAGTTGTCTAACCGGATCACTTCGGAGGTGCCCGGCGTGAACAGGGTCGTTTTAGACATCACGCGGAAACCGCCGGCGACCATCGAGTGGGAGTGACACGCGTTGGCACGTAGAAAAAGACAGTGGCCGCCAGTCAGCGACCCCCTACCCAACCCGGTGATGGACAACCACACACACCTGCCTTTGCACGAGGGCGAAATACCGGCCGCTGACGGCTACAAGATGCCGTTAGAGGAACAGCTGCGGCGCGCGAGTGAAGTGGGGGTGACCTCCATGATCACCGTGGGGTGCGCTCTCCCCGACTTGGAGCCAACACTGGAGTTGTCGCGGCGCTTCCCGCAGGTGAGAGCAGCTCTCGCCATCCACCCCAATGAGGCCGCGCTCCACGCCGGCCACTTGGAACGCTCACCAGACGGGTTCGACCATGAGCTGGATGAACACCATCACGTCCCATTGGTGGTCGCTCTCGAACGCGTCTCCGAGCTGGCTCGCGACGGCGAAGTGGTGGCGATAGGGGAGACCGGGCTCGACTTCTTCCGAACCGGTGAGCCCGGAAGAGAAGCACAAGAGGAGTCATTCGTGGCCCACCTAGAAATGGGTCGAGTGCTGGGTCTTCCCGTGCAAATCCATGACAGGGACGCACACGACGCCACCGTCCAAGTGCTGCACCAGTCAGCGTCGGACGACCAGGCGATCGTGTTCCACAGTTTCTCTGGGGGCAAGCGCCTAGCGGAAGAAGTGCGGAAGAACGGTTGGTACGCGTCCTTCTCTGGGCAGCTCACCTTCTCCCGTAACGATGAACTGCGCGCGGCGTTCCTCGAGATCCCTAAGAGCCGTGTCCTGGTGGAAACGGACGCCCCCTACCTGACGCCTGTGCCCTACAGGGGGAATCCCAACGCGTCCTACGTCATGGTGCACACCGTGGCGGAAATGGCGCGCCTGTGGGAGCTGCCCGTAGCGGACGCGTGCGAAATCCTGATGGACAACTCACGCGCCCTGTACGGGCAGTGGTGATTAGCCCTTAACAGCACCAGCCACCAAGCCGGACGTCATCTTCCCCTGAACGAACATGAAGAAGATGATCACCGGAATAGCGACCAAAGTGGAAGCGGCCATCACTTCGCCCCAGTCGATGGCGCGGTTCGCGGACTGCTGGATGAAGCCCCGCAACCACAGGGGGAGAGTCTCCTTCTGCGGGTCTTGCAGGATGACGAGGGCGATCGTGAACTCGTTCCACGCCTGCAGAAAAGCGTAGACGCCGGAGGCAACCAGGCCTGGCGCCAACAGTGGGAACGTGATCCGCAGGAACGCCTGAGTCCTAGTCAGGCCGTCCACCATTGCGGCCTCTTCCAAGTCGATTGGGATCCCCGCAACGAAGCCCCGCAGCATCCAAATGGTGAACGGGACGACAGCAGCGACGTACAGGATCGAAATGCCGATGACACTGTTGAGCAGGTTCAAAGAGCCCATCAACTTGTATTGCGCTATGAACAGGCCTTCAGCGGGCAGCATTTGGATGAACAGGACAGCGAGCACGAAGGCCTTGCGGCCCCTGAACCGGAACCGGCTGATCGCCAGCGCCGCGAGGAACGCGAACACCAACGCGAAGAACACGGTGATCAGAGCGACCATTACGCTCATCCCGAGCGCGCTGTAGAAGGTCCCTGAGTGGACCACGCGACCGAAGTTTTTGAGGCTCCCACCGAACGGCACCAGCGTTGGCGTCGTCTTCTCTAAAACCACGTTGGGGAGGAAAGCGGAGTTCACCATCCAGTAGACGGGGAAAGCCCACACCAACGCCACGAGGACGCCTAGGACGCCGAATAGGACCTTCGCGGGTCGCAGCCTGTCGCCGCCCTTTATTTTCTTTCCAGACTTTGTTTGAATCGCGTTCATCAGTTTTCGTCCTCCTTAATCAGGTTGCGGACGTAAGCCGCGGACAACACGATGGTTAGGAGCAGCACGAAGATGGACACGGCGGACGCCATAGCGAAGTCGCTGCGCCCGACCCCCAACTGGTAGATGTAGGTGCCAAGCAGGTTAGTTTCGGTTGAAATGGACCCTTGGTCTTGGAGCAGCTTGATTTGGGTGAACACTCGTAGGTCCCAAATGATTTGGAGGAGGAACACTATTCCAACCACTGGGCGGATCATTGGCAGGATGATTTGACGTAACTGCTGGAAGGGGGTGGCCCCGTCCATTTCAGCGGCTTCCAGGATTTCTTCCGGGACCTGCGTCAACCCCGCGTAAAGGGAGAAGGCCACGAACGGCACCGACATCCAGATCACGATGATTGCTGCGACGATGAAGAACGACTTGGGGTCGGCGAGCCAGTTGTGGCCCTGCATGGGGAACCCCGCTTTTGTGAGGAGCCAGTTGATGAGGCCCCTGCGCCAGTCGAACAGCCATGTCCACACTGTCATCGCGGCGACCACCGGCATAGCCCACGCCAACAGCAGGGCGATCTGCATGGCTATGCGGACGGGGGTGGGGGACGCTTTCATGAGTAGGGCGACGGCAAGACCGATGATCATAGTGGATACCGCTGCCGCGGCCATGAACACGATGGATCGGAAGACCACTTTCCACATGTAGGGGTCAGAGAAAAGTTCGATGTAGTTGTCGAACCAAACCCATTCTGGTGCGGCTGTCCCGAACTGTTGGGCGAGGCCGAAGTGCTGCATGGAAGTGACTAGTTGCCACACCAGCGGGTAGCCCATCGCTAGGACGACTATCGCGGTTGCGGGCAGTATCAGTAGGTAGGGCACTAGGGATGGACGTTTGCGGGGAGAAGCGGGCTCTTCCAACTTAGGTTTTGGGATCCTCTTGGGTGCAGCTTCGCCGCTGCCGGGATCTCCAACTATTTCTGTGGTCGTCACGGGGTCCTCAAGAGTTCATTTCCTGTAGGTGAAGCTGGAGGGGAGGGACACGTTGGTCGCCTCCCCTCCAGGGTTCTCAGTTGACTTGAGTCGTATGGACTAGTCGTTGAGGAGGGCGTCGAGCTTCTCGTTGTACTCCACAGCGAGCGCT
>CAYFUO010000142.1:0-4565 GCA_964346255.1 uncultured Actinomyces sp.
CCCAAGGTGAGTGTGTAACCAGAGGTCATCGAACCGCATGAACAGGTGTTTCCCGTAGGAGAACACGCCGGTCATCACTCGGCCGTTCAAGATGGCAGCGCCAGCCGCGAACCTGCCCTGCGGTGAGGTCACCTCAAGGCGCTCACCCACAAAGAACTCTTCAAAAGTGTTGGCGAGCCTACGAACCGAATGTCCCTCTGGCAAGAAACCCTCCTACTTCACCACGAAGTTGACCAGCTTGGGGGCGCGGACGATCGTGCGGGTGGGGGTCTTCCCGTCCAGGGCCCGCTGGACTGGGGTGGCCGCAAGCGCCGCCTCCACCAGAGCATCCTCACCAATGTTCGCTGGCACCTGCAGTTTGGCGCGCAACTTACCGTTCACCTGGACGATCGCGGTGATCTCCGCTTCTATCAGCAAAGACTCATCTTCCACGACAGGGAAAGGGTGAAGGGCGAGGGACTCGTCGTGTCCGAGGCGCTGCCACAACTCTTCAGCAATGTGAGGGGCCGCGGGAGCAACCATGAGGACCAAGGGTTCAACGGCTTCCCGGGGGACCCTCTCCATCCCGGTCAGGTGGTTGTTGAGGACGATCATGCGGGCGATCGCCGTGTTGATGCGCATGCCATCCAACTCTTCGCCCACCTCTTTGATCGTCTTCGCGACCAAACGTTTCGTTTCGAGGTCAGCCTCATCATCGGTGACGGTCACTTCGCCCGTGTTTTCATCAATGATGTTCCGCCACAGGCGCTGCAAGAACCGGTAGGCGCCAGAGACGGCGCGGGTCTCCCACGGGCGCGACAAGTCGAGGGGTGCCATCGACATTTCGAACAGTCGGAAAGAGTCCGCCCCGTACCTGTCACTCATCTCATCGGGCGTCACGGAGTTTTTGAGGGATTTGCCCATCTTCCCGTACTCGCGGGTGACAGGCTGGCCCTTGTAGGTGAACCCGGTCTGCTCATCACCCTCAACTTCTTCGGCGGGAACGTAGACGCCGCGGGAATCCTTGTAAGCGTAAGCGAGGATGTAACCCTGGTTGAACAGCCGGTGGAACGGCTCGGGAGCTTTCACGTGTCCGAGGTCGAACAGCACCTTCTGCCAGAACCTCGCATACAACAGGTGCAGCACCGCGTGCTCCACCCCACCGACATACAGGTCGGCGCCACCCGCGGGCTTGCCCTCCCGGGGCCCCATCCAGTAGTCATCGTTCACGGCGTCCAGTAGTGCGCCCGTGTTTTCGGGGTCGACGTAGCGCAGCTCGTAGTAGCAGGAGCCCGCCCAGTTCGGCATCGTGTTCGTGTCCCGGGTGTAAGTCTTCAGACCGTCACCCAAGTCCATTTCGACACTCACCCACTCGGGCGCCCGAACCAAGGGGGTCTCGGGTGAAGAATCAGCGTCGTCTTCGTCGAAAGTCTTCGGCGAAAAGTCATCCAAGTGCGGCAGGAGCACCGGTAGTTGGTCTTCGGGGATCGCGTGGGGGCGGCCGTCCTCGTCATAAACGATGGGGAACGGTTCACCCCAATAGCGCTGGCGGGAGAACAGCCAGTCGCGCAGGCGGAAGGTCGTGGTCGGCTCGCCGATCTCGCGAGCGGCCAACCAGTCGATCATCTTGTCGATCGCCGCTTCCTTCTGCAAGCCGTCGATAGAGAAGTCGCCGCGGGAAGAGTTGATGATGACCCCATCCCCCACCCACGCTTCTTCCTGGTTGTCGAAGTCTTCGGGGACCTCCTCGCACTCCAGCCCCGTAGGCTCGATGGTGGGGATGATGTCGAGGTCGAAGGTTTTGGCGAACTCGAAGTCGCGTTCGTCGTGAGCGGGGACAGCCATGATCGCGCCCGTCCCGTAACCCATGAGCACATAGTCCGCGACGAACACGGGGATCAACGTGTCGTTGACGGGGTTCAACGCCATGAGACCCGTGAACACGCCCGTCTTGCCACCTGCTTCACCTTGGCGTTCCGTGTCGGTCTTCGCGGCAGCTTCGTGTTGGTAGGTTTGGACGGCTTCGAGCGGCGTCGCGTAGTCGCCGGTCCAAGCGTCTCGGGTTCCCTCTGGCCAAGCGTCCGGAATGTTCTCTTCGTCCAGCAAGGGGTGTTCGGGGGAAACCACCATGAAGGTCGCCCCAAACAGGGTGTCGGGGCGCGTGGTGAACACCTTCAACTCGCCCAAGTCTTCAACCGAGAACGTGACTGTCGCGCCGAGGGACTTACCGATCCAGTGGCGCTGCATGGACCGAACGGTTTCTGGCCAGTCAATGTTGTCCAAGCCCTCAGCGAGGCGATCCGAGTACTGGGTGATCCGCATGTTCCACTGGCGCAAGTTGCGCGTGAACACAGGATAGTTGCCGCGTTCGCTACGGCCCTCAGCGGTTACTTCTTCGTTGGCGAGGACGGTGCCGAGCCCCGGGCACCAGTTCACCGGCGACTCACTCAGGTAGGCGAGGCGGTACTCGTCCAAAATGTCGGAGCGTTCACCTTCAGTGAGCTCTTCCCACGGGCGGCCATCTGGAGTTTCGCGGGCCCCGTCCTCGAACTGGGCTACCAGTTCCTCGATGGGGCGGGCGCGGCCGAGGGTGCCTTCCCCGTTGGGGGCGTCCTCGTCATACCAAGAGTTGTAGACCGCGAGGAAAATCCACTGCGTCCACTTCACATAATCATCATCAATGGTGGTGATGGCGCGGCGCGGGTCGTGGGAAAGCCCTAGTCGAGCGAGCTGCTTAGAGAAGACCTCAATCGCGTTCTCAGTGGTGATCCGCGGATGCTGACCGGTTTCGATCGCGTACTGTTCCGCGGGCAGCCCGAACGCGTCGTAGCCCAGCGTGTAGAGGACGTTCTTGCCGCGCATCCTGTTGTAGCGCGCCATGATGTCGGTGGCGATGTAACCAAGTGGGTGGCCGACGTGAAGGCCGACGCCTGACGGGTAGGGGAACATGTCCATCACGAACCACGGTTCAAGTTCAGCGCGGGGACCCTTCAACTCACCAGTCGGGTTGTCAGCGTTGAACACTTGGGTTTCTCTCCAAATGTTCTGCCACTTAGCCTCAATGTCGCCCGCCATTTCCGCCGTGTAGCGGTAGGGGGGTTCTTTGGGCTCCGCGGGACGGACAGGCGCGTCGGACATGCAGGATCCTCCTCGGTTTCTTCCGGGTCAAGGTTAGTACAAACCGGCTCCTCCCCCAGCACGGGTCCGGATGGGTCACAATAGGTTCATGAGCACAGTGTTTGAAATGATCATCCGCGAAGAAATCCCCGGGCTGTTCGTGTGGAGCGACGACAGTTGTGTCGCGATCATGACGATTGAGCCGATCTCTCCCGGTCATGTCCTCGTCATCCCAAGAGACCCGATTAGTAAGTGGACCGACCTGCCGGAGGCCCTCTTGGACCACGTTATGAACGTCGCCCAAGTGATCGGCCAAGCCCAAGAAGCCGCTTTCGACGTCCCCCGAGTCGCCGTCATCATCGCGGGCTTCGAGGTGCCCCACACGCACGTGCATGTGGTGCCAGCCGTGACGGAGGCCTCCGCGTCACTACAGTTCGCCCGCGAAGCCCCCGCCGAACAGTTGGAGGAGGCCGCTAAGAAACTGCGCGGAGCCCTCGTTGCCGCGGGTCACGGCGATCACGTTCCGCCGAAGGCGACTTCACCGAACCTAGGCTGAGTTGTGTCAGCGAACTGAGTTGCGTCGGCGAATGCGGCGGTCGCTAGGCGAATGCTGCTCGCACTTGGTCGGGCATCGTGAAGATGACGACGAGGACGACCAGCATGTAACCGATGAGCACCACCGCCCACGCATACTTCAACAGGGACTTCCCGAAGGGGCGCGCAGCGGAACCCAATGATCCGGACGCGGCCGCCCCACCAACCATTATGGGCGCCACGCCAAGAGCCGCCGCCCAAGTGACTAGGCAGTAGGGGCACAGCGAATGGAACGCCGTGACGGACTGGAAGAGGAAGTAGGCGACGAACGCGATCCCCACGAAAGCTCCCGCAGTGAGCCCCACCCACACGGTGCGCGGCAACGCTCCCCCGAACATGAGGGTCGCCCCGAGCGCGAACAGTGCGGAGAATGCCGCTAAACCGACCGCTGAGTTGGAGACGCCGAGCAGGTGAGCTTGGGGGCTGAGGATCGACTCTGAACAGCCAATCAGTGGGTTGAGGTCGCAACCCAGGTGGGTCAGTGGGTCTTTGAGGATCTCCATTTCGGAGGTGAGCAGTGAGAGTGCCGCGTAGATTCCGGCGACCGAGAAGGCCGTGAGGAATAGGCCGCCCCATGGGCTTCTCCAGTTGAGGGTGTTGCCCGCTTTACTGCTCATTGGGTCTCCTTGATGTTGTGGTCCCTAAGATACCCAAAGGGCGCACGCGCGCACATCCTTCCCGCAGCGCTGGCTGTGGCGAAGCACTCACAGGCTTTTGACGCTGGTGGGTTGCCTGAACGGCCGTTTCTGATTTAGAGTTTTAGTGCGTTGAGGGAGCGGGCAACCGCGAGATCAGCGAGTAGCGCCATTAGCTCAAGTGGTAGAGCAACTGGCTCTTAACCAGTGGGTTGTGGGTTCGAGTCCCTCATGGCGTAC
>CAYFUO010000143.1:0-4342 GCA_964346255.1 uncultured Actinomyces sp.
CCTTCCTGCGGGTGGCAGCAGTTTTGCGGGCCCGGCGGGCCCCCGGCCTCGCGCGCCCAGTCAAATCTGACTCCGTCAGCAACGCCAACTTCTGGTCATACAAGACGAAGCCCGTGCGAGTGGAAGTGGGAATGACCGCGACCACCGTGTGGTTCGCGTCCCACAGGTCCCCCACCAGTTTCGCTGCCACATCGTTCTCGCCCAGAACTTGGACCATGCGCCGCCCAGCGCCCTCGTTCGGAACAGAAACTACAATCCGCCAGCCGTCGCGCACCAACTGGGAAATGTCGCTGGTCGCTTGGTCAAGTTTCCCCCGGTAGGGTTCAACGTCGCGGGCGCCGACCCTCGCGAGCCTAGGGGAAGCGACGACCGCGTGGACGGGGCTGCCCGCGGGGGCGCGTGAACCTGCCAAGGCGCCATTGGGGGCACCTGATCCCGCAAGCGACGTGGGCCGCGCCTCTAGGCTCTCTTCAAAGGCGCGGGCAGTCGACCCGGGTGAGTCGGGCGATGATTCCTCTGCAACATCTAAGTCTGGCTCACACCCTGTGGGGGCCGGGGCGCTGAGCTTTTCAGCGAGTTCAAGTGGGGGAAGTTCAGTGAGATCCCACCAGCCGCGGCCCTCGCCCTTCTCCCACACTTCATCAAAATCGAGGAATGACGCTTCCCTAGCAACAATGGGGATCCTGCCCCCATCAGCAGCCGAACCCCAAGCTGCTGCCAAGAACTCTTCTGAGGTTTTCTCTAGGTCTTCAGCGCGGCTGCGGATCCGTTCCAACTCATCGGCCAAGAAGAGGGTGTGATTTGGCAGCAGGTCCACGAACCGCACCATCTCTTCAACTAGGGAGGGTGCTAGAGACTCCAACCCGGGTGCGTAAATGCCCTCACTGGCCAACTCCAACATTTCTGCGGCCCCCGGAAGGCTCTGCTGCAACTGGGAGGCCTTCTGCCGCACCTCGGGCGTCAAAAGCAGCTCACGGCACGGGCCAGCGCGCAGCCCCTGCTCCGCGAGGCCCACCGTCCGCTGGTCGGACAGGTTGAAGAACCGCACGTCGTCGACCTCGTCCCCAAACAGTTCGATACGCACGGGGTGCGCCTGGGTGGGAACGAAAACGTCGACGATGGAACCGCGGACGGCGACCTGACCGCGCGCCTGCACGAGGGGGACGACCTCGTACCCCAAATCAACGAGCGCGTCCGCGAGCATGTGCGGGTCAACAACCGAACCGACGTTGACGACCACGGGTTTCACTTCGGAAACCCCACCGATCACGGGCTGCAGGAAAGCGCGGATCGGCACCACCAACACTTGGGGCATGTCAGCACCGGGTACTCCCCGCACGGGGTGCGCTAGGCGCCGCAAAACTTCGGCCCGACGCGCCATCGTATCCACCTGCGGTGACAGGCGCTCATGCGGCAGCGTTTCCCACGCGGGGAAAACCGTGGCGTCAACACCCCACGAGGGCAGGACTTCCCCGAGGTGCTGGGCGCGCCTCGACGACGCGGTGACCACAACCAACGGGGAGGTAAGCCCCGCCTTCCGCCGTTCAGCGTTGGCGAGGGCAACAATGGATGCTCTCAACCCCCCCGGCAGGACGAGGGTCCCCTCACCGGGTGACACCATCTGGGGGGTGCAAGCCCTAACTGCCTTGTCTTGGGCGACGGTTGGGAGCAGTGCGGACAAAGACATGAAAGATGGTCCTAACTTCGGTCAGGTGTTCCCTTGGGAGCGGTGCAGTTCCTGCTGGGCCAGCGTAAACCCTTCCCTCACCACTTGCGCTGCTGCGTCGGCTGCGAGGTTCAATGTCACGTCCCACTCCGGCCAGTCCTTCTTCGGGATTTGCGCGAGGACGAACGCGGCGGGGGGCACGCGCCCCGGGGGTCGCCCGATCCCGATGCGCAGCCGATAGTAGTCGCGGGTGCCGAGCGCACCAGTAATGGACTTCAGACCGTTGTGTCCACCTTCACCACCCCCATCCTTCAGGCGCAGCGCGTGAGCGGTCAGGTCGAGGTCATCGTGGATGACCAGCAGGCGGTTCGGGAAGATCCCCTCAGCGCGCATGAAACCCGCGATCGGAGGGCCGGACAGGTTCATGTAAGACTCAGGGAAACCAATGAACACCGGGTCGGTGAACCCCCCACCGGGGCGCACCCCCAGGTAGGTTTTCCCGACGTCGAGACCACTCCTGTAATGCTTCAGGGTGAGGGAGTTTTGGCGCCCCAACAGGGCGGCAGCGTCTTCACCAACGTTGTGGCGCGTGCGCGCATACTTTCGCCCAGGGTTCCCTAAACCGATGATCAACCACGGTTTGCTGTCAGCCACGGCCCGTTCCTCCCCCACTTCGCGTCCGCCCCCAGTAGTCTAGCCACCAACGACCGCCGCCAAGTGGGGTCGCTGACGCAAGGTACACTCGGCCGCGAAAGAGTTTTTCGTTAAAGCCCATAGCGGAGCAGGTTTGGGGGGCATGTTTTTACCGGATCGGAATGCACACGAGGACTGGCTCGGCGTTGTCATCGCCGTCCCAGAACCTTGGGTTTCCCAAATAACTGAGGCCCGCCTAGCACTTGGGGACAGGGCCGCTGAAAGTGTGCCACCCCACGTCACAATCATGCCGCCGCAAGCGGTAGCTGCGTGCAAGAAGGAAGAGATCTTCACCCACTTGGAGAAAGTCGCGTCCCGCCACCGCCCCTTTCGGATCACGATTGATGGCACGGGCACGTTCATGCCCGCGAGCCCCGTCGTCTACCTGAACGTGACTGACGGCGCAGACGAGTGCGGTGAATTGGCTGAGGATGTGAGGTTCGGCCCCCTCGACTACTCCCCCAGGTTCCCCTACCACCCTCACATCACCATCGCCCAAGGGCTGCCGGAACAAAAACTGTTGGAGGCGTGTGCGGTGGGCCGCGACTTTAAGGCCACGTGGATGGTCACCGGGTTCCGGTTGGACAAGGTGGATGCGACGGGTTCCTACAACTCCACTGCCTTGTTCAACTTTTCCTGAGCAAACAATGGTGAACGGCGGAGGTGGGGAAACCCCTGAGGGGGACAGTGGGGATCAGTCGGGCGGCGAGAAGAAGGCGACCCCCACTCCTCTTGGACGACTTGGCCTGCAGGCGAAGGACGCGTTGGAAAGGAGTGTGGCCGACAAGGACCCGGACGACTTGGGGCTCGACGGTCGGATCAAAGGCAAGCTCATCAAAGCGCTCACGCCAAAACCGGAAGAGACGAACGTAGCCCCTGCCTCCACCACCTACTCACTACTGACAACGGATCAAGACCGCACGAAAGTACGGGACCTGACCCCAGCACTGAAAACCCCGGGACTGATCGGTAAGTGGAACGGGGTGTTCCGCGTCTACCAGCACCACCGGATCGGGCGGGCCGTGAACCGCTACCTCATCCAAAGGGGGAAACTGTCCGCCGGTGGAATCTCGTTCATGGCGATTTTCTCTTTGGCTGGCCTCGCCACAGTGGGCTGGACCCTGTTCGCGATCTTCTTCCAGTCCAACCACACTTTCCAAGAGGAAGTGGCTGAAACCGCGAACTCCTTCATACCGGGGATCGTGGCAACGTCCTCGGACCCCTCTGGACTGTTGGACCCGAACGCGATGGTGGTGAGCACGGGAACCGTAGTCACCGGTGTGGCAGCGTTCTTGGTGGCGTTGTGGGCGGCGTCCAGGGTGGTGCGGTATTTGGCGGAGGGGATGCGCTCCATGTTTGGGCTACTCCCCTTCCCGGGCCGGTGGATGAACATGTACCCCCGCTACATGCTGGGCCTATTCCTTCTGCTGCTGGCCGTCTTGAACACCGCTTTGTTGACTCTCCTTTCAGACCACTTGCTCGGCTGGGCGTCGGACGCTTTCGCGATCCACCCACCCCTCGAGCACACGATCACTTACGACATCGCAACGAAAGCGGTGCCACTCTTGGTCAACACGCTCACGTTTTACGTCCTCGTGCGGGTAGCAGCGGGAATCCACGTGCCAAGTAAGACTCTATGGGTCGGTTCGGCGGCGTTCGCCCTCGCGTCTTCACTGCTGGGTTCCGTGAGTGGAAGCGTCATTGGTGCGACGTCAAACCCGGTGACGGCTGCCGCGACGACAGTGGTGACGATCCTCGTATGGGTGAACATTCTGTCTAGGATCGCACTGGTGATATGCGCTTGGATGGCTGACCCTCCCGCGATGGTGACGAAGGTGGACGCCGAGTCCATTCACTCCAAGAGCGAACCGAACTACGTGTCCGCTTGTGCCCCGCACACTTTGGATTGGCCTTACCACCCGATCACGGGTGACCTGATTCCAGCGAGGGTTCTGACCGTCCCCCAAGCGGAACAGGCTTTGG
>CAYFUO010000144.1:0-4278 GCA_964346255.1 uncultured Actinomyces sp.
CGGCTTGGACTGTTCCTTGGCTACACTCCCTGTTCGGCAACGCGCCTGCGGTCGCCTCAGGTGTCGCAGCCGCGTTGAAGGCGAAAGGTAAGGAAGACACGCGCGTCATCGCTCAGGGTGGTGACGGCGGGACCGTCGACATCGGCATGGGGACCCTGTCCGGCATGTTCGAACGCAACGACGACGTCCTCTACATTTGCTACGACAACGAGGGTTACATGAACACGGGTGTGCAGCGCAGTGGCGCCACACCCCCAAAGGCTCGCACTGCCACCACCCAACCCGTTGGGCACAGTCCCGGCAACGTGTTCGGTCAGGGTAAAGACATGGCCCGCATTGCGATGGCGCATGAGATCCCCTACGTTGCGACCGCCACGGTCGCCGACCTGCGCGACCTCGAATATAAGGTTCGCAAAGCGATGACGTTCAGGGGAGCCCGCTACATTCACGTGCTGGTTCCCTGTCCTCTCGGGTGGGGAACACCTTCGAACGTGACCATAAAGCTGGCTCGCACGGCCACACAAACCGGGTTCTTCCCCGTGTTTGAAGCGGAAGCCGGTGAGGTCACTTCCGTCCAAAAGATCCGTCGACCCAAACCGATCGAAGACTACCTGAAAATGCAGCGTCGCTTCGCTCACCTGTTCCGCCCAACCAAGGACACGGAAACAATCGACCGTCTGCAGGCGATCTGCGACCGCAACATCCTGCGCTATGGGTTGATCGAAGAGGACCAGCTGGACGAGGACGTCCTCGAACGCGTTCTGGACGCGCCCGAAGACCCGGAGGGGCGCTTCGGTCAGTACCGGCAGGCGACCTCTGAAACTAAGAGGGACAAGGTTGAGGCTGGCAGGGGCGGCGTGCGGAAGAAGGATGAAACTGACTCGACGTCCCGCTTACGGCCCGAGTTCGTGGGCGCCGACCACTACAAGGGTGAGGCCGGAACAGGCAAGGGTCACACTGTCGCTGGGGCCGGGTCTGCGGACGACCAGCCGCTTGCAGGTAGGCGTGAAGATGGTTCAGAGACGCCCGCTGAGGCGGAGCAAGCCCCGGAAGCGAAAGCCGATGAGGCTCCCGCTAACACCGACGTAAAAGAGGAGAAGTAAGTATGACTGCAGTTGATCCACGCGCGGGCTCTGAACCGTTCGCGATCACGTTAGGGGTGGGGTCTTCTCTCGAAAATGAGACGGGGTCTTGGAGGTCTGAACGACCCATCTACGTCGACCTGCTTCCCCCCTGCAACCAGGCGTGCCCCGCTGGGGAAAACATTCAACAGTGGCTTTACCGCGCTGAAGAGGGGGACTACGAGGGGGCGTGGCGTCAGATCATGGCGGACAACCCTCTACCCGCGGTGATGGGCCGCGTCTGCTACCACCCCTGCCAAACGGCGTGCAACCGCGCGCAAGTGGATGAGGCTGTCGGGATCAACGCTGTTGAGCGTTTCTTGGGTGATAAGGCTATCGCGGAGGGTTGGAAGGTCGTTCAGACGGCGCCGCCCTCGGGCAAAAACGTGTTGGTGGTTGGCGCTGGTCCATCGGGCCTTTCCGCCGCCTACCAACTGAAGCGCTTCGGCCACCGCGTCACCGTGCGAGACGCGGGCCCGATGGCTGGCGGCATGATGCGTTTCGGCATCCCCTCTTACAGGTTGCCCCGCGAAATCTTGGACGCTGAAATCCAGCGCATCGCCGACATGGGCGTGATGTTCGAGTTCAACTCGAAAGTGGAGGACATCGCGGAGGTCGCCGAATACTACGACGCCGTGTTCTTGGCGGTCGGCGCCCACATCGGCAAACGAGCGCATGTTCCCGCCGGCGAGAGCGCCAAAATCATGGACGCGGTCACCATGCTTGGAGACATGGAGACCGGCGAGAAACCCATGCTGGGCCGCCGCGTCGTCATCTACGGTGGTGGCAACACGGCGATTGACGCGGCACGCACAGCGAAACGTTTGGGCGCTGAGGAGGCGGTGATTCTCTACAGGAGGACCCGCGACCGCATGCCGGCTCACGACATGGAAGTCCAAGAGGCTGAAGAAGAGGGCATCATGATGCGCTGGCTGTCCACGGTGAAACACGTGGATGGCGGCTCCATCACCATTGAGAAGATGGAGTTGGACGACACTGGTTTCCCGCAGCCCACGGGGGAGTTCGAGGAGCTTGGCGCTGACTCTTTGGTTATGGCGCTCGGCCAGGAAGCCGACTTGGGGCTCATCGAGAACAACCCGGACATCACCATCACGGATGGCGTGGTCCAGGTCAACAACCAGATGATGACGGGGCTCGCCGGCGTGTTCGCGGGGGGCGACATGGTTCCTTCCGAGCGGACTGTGACCGTCGCCATCGGGCATGGCAAGAAGGCTGCCCGCTACATTGACGCCTACCTGCGTGGCACCGAATACGTGCCACCGGCCAAACACCCGCTTGCGACCCTTGGCCGCATGAACACTTGGTATTACGCGGATGCGCCCCACCAGGTGCGTGAAAAGTTGGAGGGGCCGAGGCGCGCATCCACTTTCGACGAGGTCGTGCAGGGGCTGGATGAAGAGTCCGCTGTGTTTGAGGCTCGCCGTTGCATGAGCTGTGGCAACTGTTTCGGTTGCGACAACTGTTTTGGGGTGTGCCCGGACAACGCAATAACCAAAATCCGTCCAGGAGAGTACGAGTTCAAGTACGACTACTGCAAGGGCTGCGGCTTGTGCGCTGAAGAGTGTCCGTGTGGTGCCATTTCGATGATCCCTGAGGACGTCTGACCTAATCCGTTCACTCGTGGGAGGCGGTCCGAGCGGCTGCCTCCCGTCAGGGTTCGCGGTTGCGCCGAGGCGCTCGTGTTGACGGTGTAATCTTAGCCGGGGCGGTGTGCCGCCCCCTTTTTGCCCCGCCAACCACAGCAGGCGGGTCCCATCGGGTTTTGGCTAGGAGTGGTCCGCTTGAATCAACAGCCTGCGCCGCAGGGCAATCACGGCAGTTTCCCAGACCTAGTTTTAACTGTGGATGGGGTGTCGTGGGCGCTGGCGCCGGTGGGACCGTACGTTGTTGGCCGTGGCACGGACGCGGACGTTCTGCTGTCTTACCCGGAGGTTTCCCGGAAACATTTCACTGTGGCCGCGGATGAACATGGTTGGTTCATTCGGGACTTGGGTTCCACGAACGGCTTACAAATCGATGGCGTCCCTCAAACCGCCTACCGGATAGTTCAGCCCACGGTAGTGAACCTTGGGGAGGGCGCTCCTCTGGTGGAGTTCCACCTTCAAGAAACGCTAGCGCCCCCGCCACCGCCTACGCTAGATGAAACGTCACTCGCGATTCCACGGCCCAACCCCGAGGTCTTTCAACCGGTCCAGCCCCAAGTTGGGGTTCCGGGCCCCTTCGTCACCACACCTCCACTTGCACCGCCCTCCGGCTACGACGGGGTGCCCCCGTCTTTGAACCAAGCTGGCGGCGTGCCCGCGGGACCCGGGTCGCGCGGGGCGAGTGCGGGTGGGACGGGTGACCCCGTGTTCCAAGACACGACCCTCTTGTTTGGCTCTGACGGGGCTGAGAAAGCTTCACGAACGCTCACGAGTGGGGCCGCGCAAAGATATGTTTCGGGCACATTCAACTCCAGTGTTCAAAGTGAAGCGATCATCGGTAGGGGCGAGGACGCCGCGATCACGGTGACCGACCCGCTTGTCTCCCGCAGTCACGCGTCCATCCAAAACACAAGTTCGGGTGTCGTTCTCACCGACCTCAAGTCTTCGAATGGAACATTCGTCAATGGGCGACGCATCCGCGAAGTGTGGTTGGAGGAGGGAGACATCGTCACCGTTGGCAACACGGACTTGATGTACACGAACGGTGTGCTGAGGGCTGTGGTTCGCGGGAAGAGCTCCAAGCCGGCGCTGGTGGCAAGCAAGGTGGTGTTGGATCTCCCGAACGGTAAACGACTCCTAGATGAAGTTTCGGTGGCTTTAGGGGAAGGGAGCCTGACAGCCATCGTCGGCCCCTCAGGTGCGGGCAAGTCCACGTTTGCGAAGGTGGTGGCGGGCCTCGCCTCAGCCACCTCGGGTGGCGTCTATTTGGATGGGTTCGACGTGCACGACAACTACGAGTCGCTGCGCTCCCGCATAGGTTTCGTCCCCCAAGACGACGTGGTCCACGGAAAACTGACAGTCAACCAAGCCCTACGTTCCGCAGCGAAACTCCGCCTCCCCGGAGCAACTGCAGCCGACCGCGAGGCGACCATTGATCCGGTGACCGACGAACTCCGACTCACCGAGCACCGCAAGACTCGGGGCGACCGGCC
>CAYFUO010000145.1:0-4272 GCA_964346255.1 uncultured Actinomyces sp.
AACGTGAACGCCTCCACCAGGTTCACTGATGGAGGCCAGTTCGGGTTGGGAGCCGAGATCGGGATTTCAACTCAGAAGCTTCACGCGCGCGGCCCCATGGGGCTTGGCGAGTTGACGACCACCAAGTGGGTGGTTGTCGGGGATGGGCACGTGCGCCCCTAAGGCTCCTATTCCGCTTCGGTGAAGAGGACCTCGAAGGTTTCCACCACCAGTTTGGTGGCCGGATCTTTGGGGTCCTTTTCGATTTGCACGTCCACGTCAGAGATCAGGGCGACAGGCATGCCTTCACCGTCACAGATGATCGACATGTCCCCATCAGCTGGTGGGGCGATGTCCGGGCCCTCGAAGTCAGCCAGTGGCGTTGTGAAGGTGGTTCGTTTGCCTTCTAACACTTCTTGAGCCATCCTCGTTGCCTCCGCCCTGTTGTCGGAGTATTGGAAAACGGGTGGGAACAGGCCGGCTTCGGTTTGCTCTCCGAACAGGGCGCTGCCCGTGTGCTGGTCTATTTCTTCAGCTGCTTGGGACCAAAATTGGCTGACAGCTTCCATGTTGGGGGCTTTCGCCCGCTCACTTGTTTTCACGCGGCGTTCCTTTTTTGATGTCCGCACGACCAGGGGCGTGGGAATGACAGTTGGCGCCATCAGCTTATATGGCCGCTTTGGGGGTGGGCAGGTGGCCCCCGTTTTTTGGGGGGTAAGCGTGTATGCTTGGGGTCGTGGGGCTACCTCACGGGATTTGGCCCCGTTTTGAGTGTGCGGGTTTCCCGCGACAGTCAAGGAAGCGACGAGCATTTTACATCAAAGGGGAGAATGCGCATGGCAGACGTAGTCGTCTTAGGCGCAGGGGTTTCGGGGCACACAGCCGCGTTGCATCTGCGCCGAACGCTAGGCAACGAGCACAATGTGACGGTTGTGACTCCGAATAAGGATTACAACTGGATTCCGTCCAACATTTGGGTTGGCGTGGGCAGCATGAGCGAAAAGCAGGTGCTTTTCCCGCTGGCCCCCATTTACAAGAAAAAGGGTGTCAACCTGATCCAGGCGAAGGCCACTGAGATTTGGCCTCACGGTGGGGACGGTTCCGACCGCCCGTTCGTGGAAGTTGAGTCGACTGCCTCAGGCAACGAAGGCCAGAGGCTTCGTGTGCCCTACGATTACTTGGTTAACGCGACCGGCCCGAACCTGAACTTCGCGGCGACACCGGGCTTGGGCCCAGACGTTGGTCACACGGTTTCCGTGTGCACGGCCAACCACGCTACGCATGCGAACAAAGAGTTGCAGGCGCTGATTGGTCGGGCCCGCAGAGGTGAAGAGCAGGTCGCTGTGGTCGGCACCGGTCACGGCACCTGCACCTGCCAAGGCGCGGCTTTCGAGTACGCTTTCAACGTCGATGACGCGCTGCGCAAGGCGGGCGTTCGCGACATGGTGAAGCTCATTTTCCTCACCAACGAAGCGAAGCTCGGCGACTTCGGTATCGGCGGTATGACCTTCATTGACCGCGGTTTCGAGACCTCGTCGGACCTGTGGACGGGTTCCTTGTTCCGGGAGCGGGACGTGGAGGCTATCACCGGCGCCGCTGTGGAGCGGATCGATGAGGGCACCATCACCTATGAGACGCTCGACGGTGAGAAGCACACGTTGGACTTCGACTTCGCGATGCTCCTACCCCCGTTCTCTGGCGTGCCACTGAAAGCGTTTAACGCCGAGGGCGAGGACATCTCTGACCAGATGTTTGCTCCCAGTGGTTTCACCAAGGTTGACGCGGACTACACGCCGAAACCGTATGAGGAGTGGAGGGCGTCTGACTGGCCGAAGACCTACGAAGCCCCCGACTTCCCAGGCGTGTTCGCTGTGGGAATCGCGTTCGCTCCGCCGCACGCTATTTCCGAGCCGCGGAAGACCCCGAATGGGACCCTGATCGCTCCTGCGCCACCGCGGACGGGTATGCCTTCCGGTGTCATGGGTAAGGCTGTTGCTGACACGATCGCGAAGCGGATCAAGGACCCGCTCGCCACCGCTGAATCAGCGTCAATGGCTAACATGGGGGCCGCCTGTGTGGCTTCCGCTGGCACGGGGATGCTGACGGGCAGCGCGGCAGCGATGACGATGATGCCTGTTGTCCCAGACTTCGACAAGTACCCGTCGGGCCGCGACATCCAGGACACCAAGGGCGAGATCGGTCTTGCTGGCCACTGGGCGAAAGTCATGATGCATTACCTGTTCATTTACAAGGCGAAGGCGAAGCCCTTCTGGTACCTGATTCCGGAGTGATAGAAAATGGCAACTGAAAAAGAAATGCTGGAGAACGTGGAGAACCAGCCGTACGCTAACCTTTCGGGCGCTCCACTGCCGACACCACAGACCCTGAGGTTCAGGAAGAACGTAGTAACCCAGTTCTTCAAGTTCATTGGGTTTGACGTCCGCATCTTGAGGATGGTCCTTAAGGGGCACGCTCAGTAGGGGCTTTCTTCCCAACTAGCGAGTAGTGAAGGGCCGACCGTTTTGGTCGGCCCTTTGCGCTGAGCGGAACACTTGGTGCCAACGCCCCCGCATCCAGCGCCGACGCTCGCAAAAGGGGAGTGGGGTCCCGATTCGTTTTGGGCGTCAGGGTGTAGGGTTTGTGTCCAACGCGTTCACAGGTGAGGCATAGGGAGAAGTAAGAAAATGAGAATGGTAGTTGTCGGCGGGGTCGCCACGGGCATGAGTGCAGCCGCTAGGGCGAGGCGTCTCGACGAGGACGCGGAGATCACTGTCTTTGAGAAAGGGCCGCACGTTTCTTGCGCTGACTGCGGTTTGCCCTACTACGTGGGTGGAGAAATTGAGGACCGCGGGGCCCTCACCGTGCAGACTCCCCGCAGCTTGAAGGCCGCACTGAACCTGGATGTTCGCGTCAACCATGAGGTGGTGGACGTAGATCCGGAAGCGAGGACGGTGACCGTCAAGTCTAGGGCGGGAGAAACCGTTGAACCGTACGACGCTTTGGTGTTGGCTCCCGGTGCGGACGCGGCGAAACCACCGATCCCAGGAATTGACTCGGCTAGAGTCCAGAACCTGAAGGACGTGGGGGACGCTATCCGGATGCGTGAACTCGTTGAAGAAGGCGCTGAAGACGCGGTCGTCATCGGGGCTGGTTTCATCGGGTTGGAAATAGCGGAGGCCCTGAAAGCTCAGGGGCTGACGGTGACGATCGTGGAGTTGGCGCCACACGTGCTGCCGAACGCGGAGCCGGAGATCGCTGCCCGCATCACTACTGAGGCGCGGAGGCTCGGCGTTCGGGTGGAAACGCGCACTTCGGTGACGGGGATCGTGCCCGGCGAATACAAGGACACCGTTCGACTGTCAAATGGCAAGGCTTTGCCGGCGGACATTATTGTTACCTCTATCGGGGTGCGTCCAGCGACCGACCTGTTTGAAAAGGTCGGGGTGAAGACGGAGAAGGGGGCGATCGTCGTCGACGAACACGGACGCACTAACCTCCCCGACGTTTGGGCCGGTGGGGACGCGACGATGACGACCGACCCGATTACGGGTGCGCGCCGCATCGTGCCCCTCGCTGGACCCGCGAACAGGGCTGGCAGGTTGATCGCAGACGACATCATGAGAGGTGAAGACGACGTTGAGCCGCGGCGGATCTCCCAACCGTTGGGTACCGCGATTTTACGGATGGGGGACCTGACGATGGCCCTCACGGGCGCTACGCGGGAGTCGTTGGATGCCGCCGGCATCGGCTACCACACCATAAACTTGCACCCCTTCCAACATGCGGGGTACTTCCCCGGCGCGGAGCAAGTGCACATGGTCGTCCACTTTGCGGAAGATGACGGACGTGTCCTCGGTGCACAAGCGGTTGGCGCGGACGGCGTGGACAAGCGCATCGACGTTTTGGCGACCGCCATCCGTGGGGGATTGCGGGTCGATGATCTGATCGATGTTGACTTGTCTTACTCACCTCCCTACGGGAGCGCGAAGGACCCGATCAACATAGTGGGCATGTTTGGGGAGAACGTGCTCACGGGGGTAACGGACCCCTGGTATGCGGAGGACCTTGCGGAAGCTATGGAGGAAGCGTTGATCCTCGATTGCCGGACGGAATCAGAGTTCGCTGGGGGACACTTGCCTGACGCTCTCAACGTGCCTCATACTGAGGTGCGTGAGAGGCTGGATGAGATTCGGGAAGCGGCGGACGGGCGTCCGATCCGGGTCCACTGTCAAAGTGGTTTCCGCTCCTACCTTGCGGAGCGCATCCTGAAGCAAAATGGGTTCGACGTGAAGA
>CAYFUO010000146.1:0-4264 GCA_964346255.1 uncultured Actinomyces sp.
CCGCAAGAAACCCCCGCGGGTCAAACCGGGCAAGCTCATCCTAGCGATGAAAGTGCACCGCCCCTCCGTAGTGTTCCTCGCCTCACCCAACAATCCGACGGGCAGTCCCGTCCCACTTGCCGACATTGAAGACATTTTGAAGGCGGCGAGGACGACCGGGCCCAGTGGCTCGAACGGCGGTTTCGGCTCGACATCGTCAATAGTGATCGTCGATGAAGCGTACGCAGAGTTCAGGGATCCAGGCATGCACTCCGCCCTCGAATTCGTGGACCGATACCCGAACCTAGTGGTCACGCGAACCATGTCTAAAGCGTTTGCGGCCGCGGGGCTCCGCCTCGGGTACTTGGTTGCCAACCCGAAGATCGTGGACGAAGTCCAGAAGGTGCGTCTGCCCTACCACCTGTCTTTGTTGACGCAGGCGGCCGCCATCGCAACCCTGAAACACGCGGACCTGCAACTCGAGCAGGTGGGGTTGCTGCGTGAGGAAAGGGAAGCCCTATCCGAATGGTTGGAGGGCCACGGACTACAAGTCGCCCCTTCAGCGTCGAACTTCCTGATGTTCGGCCGACTCGAAAACCCGACCGGAGTGTGGGAGAAACTGGTGGAGAAGGGCGTCCTCGTACGTGAGGTCGGGCCAGTCGGATACTTGCGGGTTACAGTGGGGACACCGGAAGAGAACAAAAAGTTCAAAGAGGCGCTTGAGGAGGTTCTGCGATGGTGAGCCGCACCGCCACCGTGCAGCGTACGACAGGTGAGTCCGACGTCACGGTGACCATCGACTTGGATGGGAATGGGAGCTCCGACATTGACACGGGGGTGCCCTTCTACGATCACATGCTCACAGCACTCGCTAAGCATTCCCTGATCGACATGAAAATCTTCGCTAGGGGCGACACTCACGTTGATGTCCACCACACCGTCGAAGACACAGCTATCACCTTGGGGCTCGCCTTCGCGGAAGCACTGGGTGACAAAGTGGGTTTGCGGAGGTTCGGGACGGGCTTCGCGCCCCTGGACGAGTCTTTGGCCCGCGCGGTAGTCGACGTTTCAGGACGGCCCTACGTGGTGGTGCAAGGTGAGCCCCGCGAGCAGGCTTTCCACCTGATTGGGGGCCACTTCACTGGGGCCATGACCAAACACGTGTTTGAGTCTTTCGCTTTGAACGCCCAAATTTGCTTGCACATGAACCTCCTTGAAGGTCGCGACCCCCACCACATGGTTGAAGCCCAGTTCAAGGCTCTAGCGCTCGCGCTGCGGGAAGCGGTCGCGTTGGATGAGCGGGTCGTAGGCGTCCCTTCCACTAAAGGGACCCTGGGGGCGAAGTCGTGACGGACGGGCGCGACATGGACCCGGGGGAGCGGGACCCGGTGGACGACGAGTTTGAGAAGATCATGGCGGGCCTCGACTTCTCCAGTGGGGGCGCCGAGGAGAACCTTTCGGAAGACGACTTTCCTCCCCTCGAACAGGTGGTTGAGAAGCCACAGGTGACTTGGAACGCACTGATCCTCAGTCCCGTCGACGCGCCCCGAGCGTTGCGGGCCGCCCTCGACCTAGTCGGGTCCCCAGAACCAGTAGTGCAACTGGGGTCCATAACAGCCGTCTACTTGGATGAAAAGAGTGACCCGGGCGCGGAGGAGACCGGCGAGGACGCTGACCTGCTCGCTCTGCTCGGCGATGAACGCCCCATTCCCGAACCGGTAGACAAGATGGCGAAGCTCGTCTCAAAACTCGCTAAGCCCGGAAGCGTCGCGTTGGTCGCCTTCACCGCGGAAGACACGACAGTCGAAGTGGGGGAAGGCGTCACGCCACCCCTCAGTGGCACCATCTTGGGTAGGCGCTATGTGGGGGGCAAATCGGAGGACAAGGTTTCGGCGGGCCTCGTGCTCGCGGGTCTGCCACTCGCCGCGGAAGAGCTCCTTCTAGGGCGACTTGCCCCAAGCGACGTGCCAGATGTTCCGAGGGGACCATGGACCGGCTGGCTGAAGGGTCGCGGGAGGCACTTCTAGCCCCAGAGGCTGTCGGCCCGCCACTTTAGTTCACGAAACTGTTCTTTGCTCATGGGAGCCTGCTCCCACCAGAAAAGGAAGAGAATGATGCTCACACTTCTACCCGCGATAGACGTGATAGACGGTAAGGCCGTCATGTTGAGGAAAGGGGTCTCGGGAAGCGAAAGCGTTTACGGGAACCCCTTGGAAGTGGCGCAACAGTTCGAGGACGAGGGCGCCCACTGGATCCACCTAGTCGACCTAGACGCTGCGTTCCGTAGGGGTGAGAACCGGGAAATGATCGCCCGCCTCATCGAGCGGACGCCCCTCCAAGTTGAGGTTTCCGGGGGAATCAAAGATGAGGAGAGCCTCCAGCGGGCGCTCGACATGGGGGCCGCCCGCGTCATCATTGGCACCGCCGCCTTGGAAGAGCCGGAGTGGACGTACAGCGCGATCCAACGTTTCGGTGAAAAAGTGGCGATCGGCTTGGATGCCCGCGGTGACACGCTGGCGGCGCGGGGGTGGACGCGGGACGGCGGAGACCTCTGGGAAGCCCTCGAAAACCTGAATGCTGCTGGCGCCGCCCGCTACATCGTGACCGACGTGAACCGTGACGGCATGTTGAACGGACCGAACCTTCAGTTGCTCCAACAGGTTTGCGGGGCGACCGCGTCGCCTGTCATCGCTTCGGGTGGGGTCTCCAATTTGGAAGACATCAGAGAAATCGCTTCCCTAGTTCCTTTGGGAGTTGAGGGAGCCATCGTCGGGAAAGCTTTGTACGAGGCCGCTTTCACCCTCCCCGAAGCTTTACAGGCCGCGGCGGGGAAGTGAAGAGCGGCAAGCGCCCACAGCTCAACCTCACCGCCAGCCAGAAAGCTAACCTAGCGGCGCGTCTCACCTTGAGACCCGACCGGAGTGATGAGGGTGGGCTACTCCCAGCCACGAAGGCAGCTCTCGGGCTCCCTCAGGACACTGCCGCGCGGAGCGCGGAGCGGGTGGCGGCGTTAGCGCGGGCACTGGCACACGAACGCCTAGTCGTCCCCATCCCAGTGGAAACTGATCCTCACGCGGAAGGCCACGAACATCAAGGCCTCGGGGAAGACGATCATGTCCCCCTAGCCACCACCCCAACCGAGATGGGGCCCATTGTGGTCGCATTTTCCAGTGTGGAAGAGCTTGACAAGTGGGATGCTCAGGCCCGCCCGATGACCATGCCCTCCCAGAAAGTGGCTCTCACAGCAGGTTTAGCGACCTCGGCAGGGCAGGTTTGGGTGGACCCGGCGGGCGATGGCTCTACGGTGCTGCCGAGGCAGGTGGTGCACGCTTTAGCTGGCGGCGACCAGTGGCTGCCCCCCTGGGAAGACGCTTCCCTGCGAACCCTATTAACCGAGGTGGCGAAGGGTTCCTGTCCTCTGGTGGTTTCCGTATCCGTGAAGCCCGCCGCCACCCCATCCAAGTGGGAGGGGGGCGTGGACGTCATGATTTATGTTGACGGCGCCGGCAAGAAGGACGAGGAAGTGCGCGCCTGCCTGACCCGCGCCGTCCGCGACATGGCTTCCAACCCTAGGCTGGTGGCCTCCGCCACGGAAGTGAACTTCGTTCCGCGGCTCGTCTCCTTGGCGTAGCCGGGGGTTTGCTGCCGGCCGGCCCGCATTGTGGCGGAACCCATGGTGGCAGGCCTCTAGGCCCCCCGGGGTTGGGGACTGGTCGTGGTACCCTTTCTTTTGACCGTGAAGGCGGGCTTGCCCGCCGACGTAAGTGGAGTCCCTCCCACCTGGGGGTCCTCCCGCGCATGCGGGTTGAGACGCCGGGTTCTTGCAGGCTTATCCTGCGGTGGGTGACTCCGTGCGCGTTTACAAGAGCGGCACGGAGTTTTTGCTCCCAGCCGGAAGTGATTGAAAGGAGAAGCCCATCACCGAACCACGTGTCAATGATCGGATTCGCGTCCCAGAGGTGCGCCTAGTTGGCCCCGCTGGGGAACAGGTTGGGGTCGTCCGCATGGAAGACGCCCTGAGACTCGGACGTGAAGCAAACCTCGACTTGGTGGAGGTGGCACCGAATGCGCGCCCCCCAGTCGTGAAACTGATGGATTACGGCAAGTTTAAGTACGAGGCCGGCCAGAAGGCCCGCGATGCTCGCCGCAACCAGGCGAACACACAGCTCAAAGAGATCCGTTTCCGCATCAAGATTGACGACCACGACTTCGAAACGAAGACGGGCCACGTGCGCCGCTTCCTTGAGGGAGGCGACAAAGTCAAGGTGATGATCATGTTCCGGGG
>CAYFUO010000147.1:0-4199 GCA_964346255.1 uncultured Actinomyces sp.
GTGGCAGACGGGTCGCACGAAGGAACAGGGTGACGTGGTGGAGGCGTACGCGAAGGCCCAGGGCCTGTGGCACGACCCGTCGAAGGAGGCCGAGTACTCCGAATACTTAGAGCTCGACTTGTCGACCGTTGTTCCCTCCATTGCGGGTCCAAAGCGGCCTCAAGACCGGGTGATCCTGTCGGAGTCGAAGGACGCTTTCCGCTACATTCTGGAAGACTATGTGACAGACGAGCGGCAGATTTTCCGCACGGACTTGGACGACGCTTTGAGGGACACGTTCCCCGCGTCGGACCCTGTAGACCCTGACACCCCCGACACGGATGGCTCTAAGCCAGTCATGGACCCGGGGGAGTCCACCGTGAGACCCCACCGTGAAGTGCCGGTGACCTTGGCGGACGGCTCGGAAGTGACGCTGGACCACGGCGCGGTTGTCATCGCGTCGATCACTTCGTGCACGAACACTTCGAACCCGGAGGTGATGTTGGCTGCGGGCCTGTTGGCACGTAAAGCTCGCGCCCTCGGTTTGAAGCCGAAGCCTTGGGTGAAAACATCCGTTGCCCCGGGCTCCCAAGTGGTGACCAACTATTACGAACGGGCGGGTTTGTGGCCGGACTTGGAGGCCCTCGGCTTCTACCTAGTCGGCTACGGTTGCACCACTTGTATCGGCAACTCGGGGCCCTTGGAGCCAGCGATTTCTGAGGCAGTCAATGAGCATGACCTGACGGTTGTTTCTGTCCTTTCGGGGAACCGGAACTTTGAGGGCCGCATCCAGCCTGACGTGAAGATGAACTATTTGGCGTCCCCACCCCTAGTGATCGCCTATTCGATTGCTGGGACCATGGACTTCGACTTCGACACTCAGCCTTTGGGTCAAGACCCGGATGGGAACGACGTTTACCTGAAGGATATTTGGCCGGCTCCCGAAGAAGTGCAGGAGGCGATCTCCAAGTACATTGACCGGGAAATGTTCCTTGAGGACTACGCGGACGTTTACACGGGGGACGAGCACTGGCAGGCTCTCCAAGTTCCCGACGATGACACGTTCGACTGGGTGCCCGACTCCACCTACATTCGTAGGCCCCCGTTCTTTGAAGACATGCCGGTTGAACCGGAGCCCGTGGAAGACATTGAGGGCGCGCGGGTCCTGTTGTTGCTGGGTGACTCTGTCACCACGGACCACATTTCCCCCGCGGGAGCGTTCCGCGGTGATTCACCCGCGGGCCAGTACCTGTTGGATAACGACGTGGAGGTGCGTGATTTCAACTCTTATGGGTCGAGGCGCGGCAACCACGAAGTGATGGTGCGTGGCACGTTCGGGAACATTCGGATCCGAAACGAGATGCTCGACAACGTTGAGGGCGGGTTCACGCGGGACTACACCCAAAAAGAGAAGAACGTAACCACCGTTTACGAGGCGGCCCAAAACTACTTGGCGGCAGAAACGCCGCTGGTAGTCATTGCTGGCAAGGAATACGGTTCCGGGTCTTCCCGCGACTGGGCGGCCAAGGGCGTGTCTTTGCTGGGGGTTCGCGCGGTGATCACGGAGTCTTTCGAGAGGATTCACCGGTCGAACCTGCTTGGGATGGGCGTGCTCCCCTTGGAGTTCCAGGAGGGGCAGAACCGGAAGACCCTCGGCTTGGATGGCAGTGAGATCTTCGACATCACGGGTCTGAACGCGTTCAACGAGGGGGAGATCCCGAAGACGGTGAAAGTCACTGGTCACCGTGAGGATGGCAGCGAAGTCACCTTTGACGCGGTTGTTCGCGTGGATACTCCAGCGGAACGTGAGTACTTCCGCAACGGGGGCATCCTGCGCTACGTGTTGCGCCAGTTGAAGCAGAAGGAAGACGCGGCCGCAGCGAAGTAGAGAAGAGTCGTTTTTGGCGACCTTTTCTTGAGGTGGAGGGGCATCCCAGCCGTAGGTGGCGGGGTGCCCCTCCACTGTTTTGGGTGGGTGGCGAACTCACGCGGTGCGTGGTTGGCGCCTGTGGTTGGTGCGCTCAAGGCCTAGAAACTCTGCCGCGCGCCTACCCCAAGTGAACGCACGCGCCTTGTTTTTACCCCCAAGTGAACGCACACGTTTACAAACGGTGCCATGACGCCGCAGCCTTCGCTGTGCGTTCACTTGGGGTCGGCCCCTTGGGGCCGCGCGCCCAATTGTTGGCCTGCGGGCCGCTACTTCCAGTTTTCGATGTCAACGGGAACCTGGGGGTCCGTGTCGAAACCCCAAACCTTCCCGTAGAACGACAGTTCCAACTGCCAAGAGGTGAGCAGGGCACGCTCATGCTCAAAATAGTGTCCCTCTTCAGGGAAAAGGTGCAGTGTCGTAGGTTTCCCCAACGCCACCAGTTCCCGATATGTCTCCTCAACATCGCCGACCGGCGCGATCGTGTCCTGAGAGCCATGCATGAACAAGATCGGGACCTGAATGCGGTCCAAGTTGCCAAGAGGGCTCCGCTCCTCCCAGATCGGGTCCGTCAAATCGTCGGTCCCCATGATCTGGAAAGGGTAGCGGGACTCAAACTTGTGACCATGAACAGCCATTGCCCGCAAGTCGAGCAACCCACCTTCACTGACGCCAGCAGTGTAAGTGTCGGTTTCCTCTAGGCTCTTCAAAACGGTGAGGGCACCAACCGAGTCGCCTCGGATCGCGATCCTGTTCGGGTCCACGTCCCCCCGCTTGATCAGGAAGTCGACGGCGTCCTGCGTGTCGGCGACATCCAGGATCCCGAAGTTACCGTTGATCGCCTCACGATAATTTTTCCCGCGGCCCGTCGACCCTCGAACATCGGCCTCCAAAACCGCAAAGCCGCGGGTCGTCCAATACTGTGCCGCCAGGCTCAGCCCCTTACTGTAAGCCATGGTGGGAACCTCGTGGACCATGACAATCAAGGGTGGGAGCGTGTCGTTGGGTGCAACGTAGTCCGGGTTCTTCGGCTCGTAAAACACGCCCCAACCCGGCTGCCCATCCCGGTTCTTCCACTCGATGGGCTCACCAATGGAGAAGTAGTTCGGGGAGATCTCCACTTCCGCTGACGGGCGCAGCACTTTCGCCTCACGTTTGACGACTTCGATGATGGCGGGAGCCTCATCGACGCGGTCACCTAGGAAAATGACGCGCCCACTGTGAGAAGCGACGTTCCCCACCGGGAACCAGCCGAGCGGCCACTCCTCCAACAACCCGTTGTCTAGGCGCATCGTCCCAATGTGCCATTCGCCGTCTTCCGCCCACGAACACACTAGGTAGTCGTTGTCCAAGTTGTCGTAAGAGTGCAAGCCAAGTTCCCAGTGTGGTCGGGAGAACGCTTGGGGTCCCGGGTGGAGGGCGCGGGTGCGTAGCCGCGTCTCCCACGCGTCCGCCGGTTCACCGTCTTTCTCCACGAACCCTTCCGTCCGGTAAAAGTTCGCCCAACCCGTCGAGTCGTCAATGTGCACGAGGTCGTTGTCGAGAGTCCACCTTGGCTCATACACGCACACGTCGTCGTGGTCTACGAGGACAACAGTGGATACGAGGTGCCCGGCAGACGATAGGGAGCCGACGTGGAGTTCCGACTTGGTCCACGGCATGTTCGGGTGGTCCCACGTGAGCCACGCCAGTTTTGTGCCGTCGTGGGAGAGGACGGGGGAGGACACGAAGTCGGTGCCTTTAAAGATTGTGTGGATCTTTTCGGGGTCCCGCGCCGCACTCCCATCTAGGGGGATTGTCACCAGGGAGTTCACGGGTTCTTCACCGTTCGCCACTGGGCCGTGGTCCTCACAGATCGCGTAAGCAATGTTGCGTTCCAAGTCCAGTTCGAAGTCCCCATACTTCTTGTCTGACATTGGGGTGAGGGGGACTAGGGTCCGGTTACGGTCGGCCACCCGAAATGAGTAGACCCGGTTGTCCAGACCATCAGAGATGATGAGGACTCCCTCTCGAACGTCGTACGCTTTCCCGCCGCGCCCGTGCACGCCAGTCGTCACGGTCACCAGTCGGGACCCCTCCAAGACGGGGAGCACCTCCATTGTTTGGCCGAGGGCGTCCCTGCGCAGCAGGACCGCGCGGCTCTGCCTTCCCGGGTTGTCTTCCACCCAGTAAATGTCGGGGCCATCCATCCGCAGTTGGGTGATGGAAACGTTCCGTTCAGTGAACGTGTCGGGGGTGACTGGGGAAGTCCAAGTTCCGTAGGGGGCTATGGCGGGTGACATGCGTCCTCTTT
>CAYFUO010000148.1:0-4190 GCA_964346255.1 uncultured Actinomyces sp.
GTTGGCGCAGAAGGTGACCTGTTGGATGAGCATGGGGCTCCGGAGAACACTCGCGCCATCTTGGTCGTCGACTCCCTAGGTGCTATCGCTGGTGGCTTGGGTGGCGTTTCCTCCAACACCGCATATGTTGAATCGACTGCTGGTGTTGGTGAGGGGGCACGCACAGGCTTCGCCTCCGTGGTGACTGGTGTGCTGTTCCTGCTGGCCACCTTCCTCGCTCCTCTCGCGGCGCTTGTCCCGGCGGAAGCAGCGTCCACCGCCCTCGTTTTCGTTGGGTTCCTAATGATGACCCAGGTCACCGAAATCGATTGGACAGACCCTGAGATGGCGATCCCAGCGTTCCTCACGATCGCTTTGATGCCGTTCGGCTACTCGATCACCGCGGGTATCGGTGCTGGTTTCATCTTCTACTCCGTGATCCAACTGGCTCGTGGTAAGGGGAAGAACGTGCATCCGCTAATGTGGATTGTGTCCGCACTTTTCGTCGTCTACTTCGCGTTGGGGCCAATCCAGAACGCTTTGGCTGGCTAACGGCGGGGCCGAGGAGGCCCTAACACCTCGTGTCAAAAACCTTCCAGTCTCTTGAGCAATACAACTACAAACTTTGGTTTGCGGGAAACATCTTCGCGTCCTCCGGGCTGTGGATGCAAAGGGTTGCTCAAGACTGGTTGGTTTTGACCGTTTTAACTAGTGGCGGTGGCTTCCAAGTTGGGGTGGTCACCGCCCTCCAATTTCTTCCCATCCTCCTGTTTTCGCCTTGGGCGGGGCTCGCTGCAGACCGGCTGGACCGTCGACGCCTCATACAGATCACCCAGTCGGTCACGGCCCTGATGGGTCTGCTGCTTGGGGTTCTGGTGTTGACTGGCACAGCGCAGCTGTGGATGGTTTACATTTTGGCGTTCGTTGGTGGCATCGCTTCCGCATTTGACGGGCCCGTCCGCCAAGCGTTTGTTTCGGAGCTGGTCCCCGCGTGGATGTTGCCGAACGCGGTGGCGTTGAACTCCACGGCTTTCAACTCTGCCCGCCTCATCGGGCCCGCATTGTCGGGTGTGATCATCGACGCGGTCGGCCCCGGCTGGGTTTTCATTGTGAACGCGGGCCTATTTTTGGTTCCTGTTCTCGCGCTCGCATTGATGCGCAAGGACGAGTTGAGTGAGCCGCCTCGGGTCCCCCGCGAGAAGGGCCAGATCCGTGAGGCGATCCGCTACGTGAAGAACCGGCGCGACATTGTCCTCATCCTCATAATCATTGGGGTCGTGTCCTGCCTGGGGTTGAACTTTCAGCTCACGTCGGCGCTCATGGCCACCCAAGAGTACGGGTTGGAGGCTGGGGGCTACGGGCTGATGAGCACCTTCCTCGCTATCGGCGCGCTCAGCGGCTCCCTCATCATTGCCCGCTACGCGAACCCTAGGCTGCGCGTCATCGTGCTGGCGGCGTTCGGGTTCGGGCTGTTCCTCGGTGGGCTAGCTTTGGCGCCCACTTACGCCTGGTTCCTCGTGATCGCGATCCCCACGGGCGTCATGTCGATGACGCTGATAGCAACCGCGAACGCTTCCGTTCAAATCTCTACTGAACCGCAGTTCCGTGGTCGCGTCATGGCTCTGTACTCCATGATTTTCATGGGGTCCACACCGATCGGCGCGCCCATCATCGGTTGGATAGGGGAACATATTGGGGCTCGCTGGGCGATTGGTGTCGGGTCCATCGCGACGCTCGCAACCGCGATACTAGTTGGCTTTTGGGGCTGGTTCGTCCTCGGCATTCGACTCCAGTTTGACCCTCACCACCTGGTTCCGCGCCTACTGGTCCCAGGCGAAAACCCGGACCTTTCCCGGGAGGAACGCATCGAACTTGCCCTCGACGAAGACCGGAAGGTCGCCGACGAAGTTGAGGGCGACGAAGCGGCGGGCGAGGACGGCGGGCAACCAGACAAACCTCGGCGCGGGGGCGAGAAGCGGCGTGAGGACGAGGAGAAAAGCTCGGATTAAAGCCGTTCAATAACCCAGTCGAGGGTAGCGAGGAGCGCCTCAATGTCTGACGTTTCAATGTTCGGGAACGAGGGGATGCGCAGCTGGTTGCCCCCCATTTTCCCGTAGCCTCCAATGTCGTACACTCCCACTTCACGCAACGCGCGGGCGACTTCACGAATGGGGATTTCGTCTACGAAGTCGACGGTCGTCACCGTGGGGGAGCGCAACTGGGGCACTTCAACGAATAGGGAAGCATACGGTTTCTTCTCCGCCCACCGCTGAATGAGCTGGGCGCCGCGAGCCGCCTTTTCAGCCATCGCTTCCAACCCGCCACTGTCCCTCATCCACCTGACCTGCTCGTCTAACAGGATGAGCGTCGAAATGGAGGGGGTGTTGACCGTCTGGTGGGCCCTGGACTGCTTGATCGCCGCAGTCAAGTTCACCATGGCGGGAACATACCTGTCGGTTGCGTTCGCGAGACTCTCAGCGCGGGCAACAGCGGCGGGGGAGAGCACAGACACCCACAGGCCACCTTCCGCCCCGAACACTTTCTGGGGCGAGAAATAGTAGGCGTCAACCTCGGACCAGTCAACGGTTTGGGCGCCAGCGATTGAGGTCGCGTCAACAACGGTGATCGACTCCGTCGACCCGGGTGCACCTCGGTAGAGGGGTGACACGACACCTGTCGCGGTCTCGTTGGCGGCGTACATGTAAACGTCCGCTTCAGGGGAAGAGTCTTGGATGATGGCTACCTGGCCGGCTGGTGCCTCAACTATCTCGGTTTCCAGCCAAGGCGCGGCTGCTACGTCTTTTGCAGCCTTGTTTCCAAACGCGCCAAACACTGCTGCTTTCACGGATTCGCTGGCCAGCGAGGTGGCGATGATCGGCCAGAACTGGGTTGCGCCCCCCTGGCCCAACACTATTTCGTAACCCTCCGGTAATGAAAACAGTGCTTCCAACCCCTCCTGGACGGACCGGACACGCTCCTTCACCGGGTCAGCCCGATGCGACGTCCCCAGTTCAACCGCGTTGCACAGGGCCTCAACTTGTTTTCGCCTGATGCGTGCAGGTCCGGCACTAAAACGTCCATCTTGCGGTAAAACATCTTCTGGCGGGAGAGGTATTTTCAGCATGCTTACACGGTAGCCAACACCGCTGCCTTTACGTTGTCCCACGCCGCTCGGGGGCCTGTGGGTATGTTTAGTAAGCGGCAGCTCTAAGAGGGCTTGAAACTGAGCTTCAAGCCAAATGTGGGTCGCAGGCCTTTTGGAGATGGTTGGGGGTGGGCCTTGAGTGATCTGATTGACACGACGGAGATGTACCTGAAAACCATTTTTGAGCTGGAAGAAGATGGTGTGGTTCCGCTGCGTGCCCGCATAGTGGAGAGATTAGGTCACAGTGGTCCCACTGTTTCCCAGACGATCGCCCGCATGGAGCGGGACGACCTCGTCGTGGTTGGGGACGACCGGCGCCTCGATTTGACTGTGGAGGGCCGAGAACTAGCCAATGAGGTGATGCGGAAACACAGGCTGGCGGAGTGTCTACTGGTCCGCGTGATTGGGTTGGACTGGGTGGATGTTCATGACGAAGCCTGCCGGTGGGAACACGTGATGTCGGGCAGCGTTGAGGCTCGGTTGCCCGCCCTGCTTGGCGACCCCATGAGAGACCCGTACGGGAATCCTGTGCCGGGAGTTGGGGTTGCGGACCCGAACGAGTGCAGTGTTGACTGCTTCCTCTCCCAACAGGGGGCTGCGAGAACCGGGGAAATATCGCGGATCGGAGAGCCCATTCAAGCTGACCGTCCACTACTGGAAAGTTTCCAGGCGGCAAGTTTGAGGCCGGGGACCGTGGTGCGTGTCCAGGCGGTGGACGACTACTTTGAGGTAACCAACACATCGGGGGCAGAAACGGAGGCGTCGACGGTGGTCCTACCAGCGCTCTTTGCCTCCCATTTGTTCGTACGTTAGGCACTCTTCAAGAAGCTCGGGGTTTGTGACGCGAGCGTCGTTTTCATCGCGTGACTTTCGCCTTGGAGTCCTATACCGTTTTCGTAGTTGGACCAGTCGTTGGCCAGCACGCGAGGAAGACGCCGAATCCGCGTCGCTTCCGGAAGCGGTGAAATGAGGACGCGGAGCGGGGGAACCACTTTCGGCCCAACGAAGTTGGGTCTCGGGGTGAGGCTCTCAGCACGAGGGCGGGGCTCTCCAGCCCCAACCCGAC
>CAYFUO010000149.1:0-4096 GCA_964346255.1 uncultured Actinomyces sp.
AACCTGTTGGCGGCCAGCTGGATTTTCCGGTTGGCCGCCTTCCTTATGCCTTCTTCGCTCCATCCTTATGCACTCCGAATCCCTCGCCCATGCCGTCCCTGCGCTTTCGAAACCGGCTCAACCACCCTTCAGCCACGAAACATGCGCAAGTTGCCAGAAAAACGTCCGAACCGGGGGTTTCGTGGCAAGTTCCTCATGTTTGGACGCGGGTTTGGCCGGGGCACCGCCCCTCTTATGGGTGCGGTGGGGTGACCGGCGCGCGCCATAGCGCTCTTGGCCGTCACCACCGGCCTCAAGTCGGAGTGGTGGGGGAGTCTCTGCCGACACTGCACGACTGCGGCCCTCAACGAACTGGGACCCTTACTGAGCGCGCTACCACGAGCGCCACACTGCGTCGCTGAAAGGACCTCTCCTACTTTCCCTACTTCACTTCGCAGGGAATCCCGCTCGTTCGAAGATGGCGATGCAGGTGGGGCGGCGCCTGTTTTGCTGAAGCGTTCTGGCTACGAAAGAGTTGAGACGCTCTTCTTCACCGGCAGCCAGCGCAGCCCTTTGCAGTTGCTTCATCAGGTCCGCTGCCGTGTAGTAGGCGTGCTTTTGGGTCGGGACCAGCGTCTCTTCGATCAGGGCCTCATACCCCGCCAGCACGTCACTCGGGTTCGTGCGAGCCCTACGTTCCAGCATCTTTTCACCCAACTCCACCGCTGGTTCCTCCAAGGTTTCCCAGAACCGCCAAGCGTCCTCGTCCCTATCGACCTCCAGCAAGTAGGCGAGGTAAGCATCCGGACGGCTCGCTTGCAACAGGTGCTCGGCGTGGACGCGGTGTTCTTCCCATTCCCCAAGGGCTTCCGTCAGGTCCCGCAGCTTGTGGAAGCTGCTGCCCGTCGCCACTTGCTCGTGGCGCTCCAAGCGCAGTGCAACCGCGTCCTCGGCCCTCCCAGCGTCTAGGTAGTAGCGTTCCAAGCGGTCAAGAAATTTAGGCTCCTGATGCCACGGGTCCGAGCCACCTAACCTCTTTCGCGCCTTCTGCGCCACCCGCAAACAGTGGAGGGGCAGACCGGCCTCCTCCAGATCCGCGAGCATCGACTCCACCTGCAAGTAGTTGGCGTCCTCGCCCCCATGCAGGGCAATGATCGCATCAGCATCTTTGTCCACCACCGCTAAGCGAACCCACGCGTAGCCCCCATACCTTCTGTCGGCCTCGGGAACAGAGTCCAGATGCTTTCGGTATCTCTCAATCATCCTCTGGCTGAGGGCGCCCGCGTACGCCGCGATGTCCGGATCAAACAGGTCCTGTTTTCCGCCGTACCGGTACCTGAAAAGCCAGTCGACAACGCGTCGCCGTTCAACCGCAGTGAGCTTCCCCTGGGAGGCGAGCCGTTGGAAGGTGTCTGCGTGCAAGTCAAGAAGCTGTTCCAACTGGTAGCCCTGCATCCCAGAAGATGAATCCGACCGCAACGCAACCCGCGTTGCAAGCGTGATGGCCCGTTCAACCACCTTCAATAGTCCTAGAGGTGGGTTGGCGGACGCCCGTTCCATCAGTTGCACTGCCTCTTGTGCGGCCTGCGCGTAGTCATTCGCTTGGTGATAGGCGTAGAACCCGCGTCGAGGCTTGAAGGAAGACTCCACCTGCTCCTTTATGTAACCGACGTCGCCACTGCGTAGCGCCCGCTCTTTTCGCAGCAGCTCCAAGACACCGCTGTCTGAGTCGATAAGACCTTGAAGGACTTCCCGCATCTCGCTGGGCTCCATGCCTTCGATCCACTCGTGGATTTCGTGTGCCTTTTCAGCGGACATGGGGCCCTCCTAGGGTCAGGCATCGCAGGACCAGAGCAAGTGGGGATGCGCGTCCATCCTAATGTTTCACTTACTTGTGGCGCTCTCGAAGCAGCGGCCCTTAGTCGCGACCGCACCTTTTCAGCATGGAACGCTCGGTGTGCAACGCCGCGTTGTCACGCTGTTCGACGTTCGCGCCCAGTCCTAGGGTTTTATTAGGCAGCAGCCGCGGGGCCCGGGTGAGTGTCTTGCCCCTGCGGCGCCGAATCCACTTCCCTCACGTACCTCACTGACAACATGATCAAGAGTGCCAGGGGCGTAGCCACGACCATCAAAGACCTCGGCACGCCATGCGCTGGCCCCCAAAACAACGTTAAGATCCACCCGATTGTCCCCACCCCAAGAGTGCCGATCATGAGCGAGGACGTCGCCTCTCCTACTCTTAGCTTTCCCGGCGGGTAGACCTGCAGCAACCAGCCGACCATCACCTGCAGTGCGACTATTGCCAGCCACAAGTAGAACTCGCCCCGCCACGAGATACGAACCGCTTGGAATCCAAACCTGAGCAGTCCCGTCAACACTATTGCGGCGCCCCACGCCACAGCGTCAAGGGTGGGCGGGAGCAGCATCGTCCTAAAGCCTTTAGAGAGAGCATTTGTGGTTGAGACGGTTGGCCTCGTCCTCGTGCTGATCCAAAAGGCGAGCGCAAAGCCGCCCAACCCAATCCAACCGCCCAAGGTGTTGGCAATGATGTCCTCAAACTGCGGCCCCCGGTTTGGGAGGAATAGAAACTGGAAGGTTTCGATCCCCAGTGACACGAGGGGCGGAACAGCGAACAGCAAGCCGCGCCGACGCTGCCACCACAACAATCCCAGGAACACGCCGAGGGGGATGAACATGACGATGTTGGAGAGGAACTCAAACCCGAACGGCCCCCACCGATACGGCAAACCCATGTCCATGAGTAGGTGGCGGACGCGGCCGGAAATGTTCGCTGCCGGGTGCAGACCCTCAGTCCCAGGGGTGAGTGTCGCTGTCGCGATCACCAACGCGGTTACCACGAGCGCGAAGACACGAGCCCTCTTAGTCATGCCTCAGGCTAACAAACCGGCAAGCGACGTGAAGCGCGGTGGGGAGAAGGAGCGAATCGTTGTTCGGCCGCGAAACATGCGCAAGTTGCCAGAAAAACGTTCGAAATCAGGCTTGTGTGGCAAGTTCCTCATGTTTGGGTGCGAAGAAGGCCCCAGGGGAGCGGCACGGGCCTCGCGAAGGGCGCGCCCTCCGGCTCACATGAGCCAGTCCCCCAAGAAGTACGTGATCGCGAGTGTTGTCAGCCCGATGGTGAGGGTGCGCAGCACGGTTGGCCAAAAGCGGGAGCGTCCGAACAATGCCAGCGCGATAGAGGTCAAGGTCAGTGCGAGTACCGTCGCCAGCACCGTGTAGTCATCCCGCCAAGACCAGGGCACCAGGTAGCTGATCAACAGGGGGACCGCCGCACCCAACAGGAACGCCACGGCAGAAAGGATCGATATGGTCCAGGCTTGGCCGACGCTGGTCACGCCCTTCAACCCGTACTCCAGCTCCAACTGTGCGCCGAGAGCGTCCGCAGCCGACAGCTCTTCCGCGACTGCTAGAGACGTCTCTTGGCTGACGCCCTTCTCCTCAAACCAGTCGGCGAGCTCTTCAATCTCTTCTTCGGGGCTGAGCTTCAGTAGGCGTTCTTCTTCTTCCACGGTGGCGAGTTCAGCTTCCCGCTCAGCGAACGCTTCACCCATGCGGGTGCCGAAAATCGACAGTGCACCCGCGGCCGTGCTGATCGCGACGACCGCCACTGCGGTCAACGTGCTCACGTCTGCGCCGATCAACCCCAGCGCCATCCCAGCTACAGCCATGATGCCGTCGTTGGACTGGAAAATCAGCTCGCGAATGTAGGACGCGTCGATCCACTGCCACCATCGGCGATCTTGAGCCATGACCAAACAATAACCGCCGCGCGGCAGGCAAACCAGGGTTCCTCAGAGGGGTTTCAGCAACCTGCCCTGAAAAGGGACGGGCGCGAAACTGCCCAACTAAGGTTTAAGAAGGGGTTAACAGTCGCAGCGTCGCCCAGCCCTCGAGCGAGGGAACCCGATGAGGTCACGCCCCTCCCAGTCAACTAGGAGTTGAGATGAAAACGTCACCTCGCGTATCAGCAGTCGTGGCGCCTGCCACCCTGGTCCTAAGTTTTGGAGCCTGCTCAGAAGACGCCGAGGGGGCCCCAGGACTCGGCGGAGATAAGCGAACTTGAAGGCGTGGGCCCAGCCCGCGTCAACGCTGGCTA
>CAYFUO010000150.1:0-4094 GCA_964346255.1 uncultured Actinomyces sp.
CTTCTTTGGGTTTTCAACCGTGGTCGCACCTTCACCGGGATCATCGGGGCACACAAGCACTTCTTCGAGGCCGGGTCCGTCCCTCCAGTTCTGGATGCAACCCAGCTCGTAGATCGTGGGGACGTCTTGCTGCGCCACGTCGACCGCCGGCGTTAGGGGCCTATCCGGGTCTGTGGGAGGGAGGATGTCTGCCTCTTGCTCAGAGGACTGCTCAGAGTAGCGCAAGGTAGCTGCGGACTCTAGCTCTTCAGTCGCGCGCGTGCTTTCGCGCTCTTCCGCTGTTTGAGCGAATCCGGCGACCATTGCGGCCCCCCATGCAAGTCCCACGAGGAGGACCACGGCCCCCACCTTCGTCTCTTGCAATCTGTTGGCCAGCTTGGTTGACGGCGTGGAAACCAGTCGACTGGTCAACTCCGAGATCGCCAGAGAGACGGCTAAGATCCCCAAAGCGCTAGTAAACGTCACTTGGTCGTGACCGGATCTCGCCAAATAGAAGACGAGGATTGGCCAATGCCAAAGGTAAAGAGGATACCCGCGGTCCGCTAGCCACACGATGGGCTTGGCTGAGAGAGCACGCGTAAGTCCGAAATACGCGGCGCCGCCAGAATCAGCTGCGAAAAGGACCAGCAGCGCACCCCCTACAGGCCACAGCGCCCACGGTCCTGGAAAGGTGGAGGCGCCGTCGACCACGAACCCGCTGGATGCAATCAGCGCGACGCCCATCCAGCCCGCCGCGCCACCTATCTTCGGCAACCGAGCGGCGAAACCAGCTCCGAATGCTGCAAGTGCACCCAGACCGAACTCCCACATCCTAGAAGCCAGCGAGTAGTAGGCGACGGGCTGGTCTATGGCCACCATCTCCATCGCTTTGGTAAACGACCAAACGGTGACGGCTACGGTCAGCAAAGCAAAGACAGCGACTTGTCGGTCAGGCCTCAGCTCTTTGAGGAGGAGCATCAGCACTAGGGCGAGCAGGGGCCAAAGCAACAGGAACTGGCCCTGCATTGAGAGCGACCAGAAATGCTGAAAAGGGCTGGCACCATCGCCTGCAGCTTCGTAAGAGAGGCCCACAGTCGCTAAGTAGACGTTCTCTTGGAACAAGGCGGCGGCCTGGCCCTCAGCGAAGAGTCCCAACCACCTGGACCGGGGTAAAGCCCAGAGGCCAACCAGCATGGTGGCAACGATCGTCGTTAGCGCGGCTGGCAGGAGGCGAGAGAGCGTACGCCCGTACCTATAGACCAGTGAGAGGCGATGGGCGCGCACAGAGCGGATGAGAGACGAAGTCATCAAGTAGGCGGAAATGACGAGGAAGACGTCCACGCCGCCAGAGACCCGCCCCTGACCGAAGAGGTGAAAGGCTACCACCATCGTCAGTGCTAAGCCGCGGACACCGTGTATCTCATAGGAGAAAGCGCGTTTCATCGTGCCGCCCGTCCCCAGTGCTGGCTGTTCAGACGCCAAGCCTTCTACCGCTGCGCCCACGCGCCTCCCTAGACCTTTCTGCCGTCGCGACTTTAGACAGATTAAGACTCTAGCTTCTCGCGACGCCTAGGCGGCAGCTCCTGTTGCATTCAAAGGCGCATCCCGAGAAACGGGTTCTACTGCACTTTAAGGTTGTCGGTCAACGCGTCCACCACCTGCGCCGCGGCCTTCCCATCGCCGTAAGGCGCCGCCTCAGTCGGCTCGGGTTTCGGTCGCGACGCAGCAGTTGTCAAAGTAGGTCCTGGTTCTACGAGGACGTTCCACCCAAGGTCCACCGTTTCCACCCACTCGGTTTCAGGGCGCACGGTTGTGCAGGGAACGCGGAGCAGGAAAGCTTCCTTCTGTAAGCCCCCGGAGTCAGTTATGACTCCCCGGGAATTGAGCACCGCTGAAACCAACTGAGGGTAGGGGATTGAGGCGTGTGGGATGAGGTTTCCGCCTTCAAGAGACAGTCCGTGTTCGGTGCATTTCGCAAGAAGCCGCGGGTGGGCCAAGATCACCACAGGATGATCCACTTTGCCAAGGGAATCCAAGATTGCTTCGAGCCGCTCGGGGTCGTCCGTGTTCTCCGCGCGGTGAATGGTGGCCACAGAATATGAGCCCGTAGGCAGATCCAACGAGTCGTGGAATGGTGGCCTCTGACCTTGTATCGAATCGCGAGTCTCATAGAGAACGTCTGTCATCACATCCCCCGTGACGGCGACGCCTTCCGTGATCCCCTCGTTCGCTAGGTGGTCCTTCGCGACTTCGGTTGGCGCCAACAGCAGATCGGCAGCATGATCGGTCAGAACCCGGTTGTGCTCTTCAGGCATCCGCCTGTTGAAGGACCGCAAACCCGCCTCTAAGTGAGCTAGGGGGATATGCATTTTCGCGGCGTCGATGGCCGCGGCCAAAGTTGAGTTGGTGTCCCCGTAGACCAGAACCCAGTCGGGTTCGTACTTTTCAAACACGTCGTCAAGGGCTGCCATCATGGCCCCGGTTTGCTTGCCGTGGGAACCGGAGCCGACTCCCAAATGCTCTTGAGGCGCACTGATCCCGAGGTCTTCGAAGAACACGTCCGACAGCATCGGGTCGTAGTGCTGTCCCGTGTGAACGATCACGTGATCGATGCCGCGGGAACGCAGCTCCTTATCGATGGGGGCCAACTTTACGAACTGGGGGCGAGCCCCAACAACAGAAAGTACACGCATGGCCAGCAGTCTACGCTGCGCTCCACTCAGGCGGCGGGCGGTGTGGGACGGGACTCTAATGCCCTTGGGTGCGGGGGTGCCAAGGTCGGAAGCGGATAGTATTTGGGCTAGAAAAGTGGGTAACGAAACCTCAGAAGAGGAGAGAAGCGTGCGCATCGCTGTTGTTGCTTTAGGGAAGATCGGGTTGCCGCTTGCGGTCCAGTTTGCGGACGCAGGCCACGAGGTTATTGGTGTCGACGTCAACCCAGAAACTGTGGACTTGGTGAACGCTGGTGTGGAACCCTTTCCAGGCGAAGCTCACCTGCAGGAAAAGCTGAGTGAACTTGTCCCAGCGGGCCGCCTGCGTGCGACAACCGACTACGCAGAAGCGATCCCAGAGGCGGACGCCGTTGTCTTAGTGGTCCCCCTATTCGTCAACGACGAAACGTGGGAGCCGGACTTTGAGTGGATGGACGCGGCCACCAAGTCTCTGGCTGAGCATCTGACGCCCGACACGCTCATTTCGTATGAGACGACGCTCCCAGTCGGCACTACTCGTGGCCGGTGGAAGCCGATGATTGAAGAGATCTCTGGCTTGACTGAGGGTGAGGACTTCCACCTAGTTTTCTCCCCAGAGCGCGTCTTGACAGGGCGGGTCTTTGAAGACCTGCGCAAATACCCCAAGCTGGTCGGTGGGCTGAACGAGGCGGGCACCGACGCGGGCATCAACTTCTACGAAGAGGTCCTCCAGTTCGACGAGCGTCCAGACCTCCCACGCGGCAACGGAGTGTGGGACATGGGGACCGCTGAAGCTGCCGAGATGGCTAAGCTCGCCGAAACCACCTACAGGGACGTAAACATTGGTCTTGCCAACCAGTTCGCTGTCTACGCTGACAAAGAGGGCATGGACATCGACCTAGTGATCGATGCGTGCAACTCTCAGCCGTACAGTCACATTCACCGTCCAGGCATCGCTGTTGGCGGTCACTGCATCCCCGTCTACCCGCGCCTTTACCTGTCAACCGACCCAGATGCCTCAGTTGTTCGAAGTGCCCGCCAGTTCAACGCTTCTATGCCCGACTACGTTGTCGACCGAGTTGAGGACCTGATCGGATCACTTGAGGGAGTTAGGGTCGCCGTCCTTGGTGCGTCCTACCGTGGGGGCGTGAAGGAGACCGCATTCTCTGGGGTGTTTGAAACCGTTGACGCTCTGCGAGATAAGGGTGCCGACGTCATGGTGGAAGACCCCATGTACACCGACGAGGAGCTGGAAGGCTTCGGTTGGAAGCCCTACCACCTAGGTGAAGACGTCGACGTCGCCATCGTCCAAGCAGACCACGGCGAGTACAAGACGATCACCCCAGCCGACCTACCAGGAATTCGTTTGTTGTTCGACGGCCGTCGGGTCACGGACCCGACGCTGTGGACCGGTGTTCCGAGACT
>CAYFUO010000151.1:0-4044 GCA_964346255.1 uncultured Actinomyces sp.
GGATCTCCTCAGAGTCGTAGTCGGCTTCAAACTTCGCCATGTCCGGGATGCCGATTTCTTCAGCGACACCCATCAGGACTTCACGGTCAAGTTCGGGGGCGTTCTCGCCCATCGCGTAAACAGCTTTGATGAAGTCGAAATACATGCCCTGCTCGGCGGCGGCCCTCGCTGCCACGGCGCCCTCAACTGAGCCTTCACCGAAGTAGGCGACGTCAGAAAACTCGATGAGCAGTTGGCCCGTGTCAACGTACTGTTCAATCAGGGTGGGCAAAGTGTCGTTCGCGAAAAGCGCGCAGTAGGGGCACTGCAGGTCAACCCACTCGGTCATCACGACTGGAGCGTTCACGTCCCCCACGGCCATCGGGTCGCCCTCTTGGCGGCGGACGAACTCACGTTCCCCACCCTCGTTCTCTTCCGCGGCGACTGTTTCGCCGTTCTCCGAGGTGTCGGTCTCAACAGCAACCACTTCTTCCGCCGCGACCGCTTCTTCATCAGTTTTGCCCTGCAGGGTTTGTGCGAGGACGACGACGCCCAAGAAAACCACTATCGCCGCGAGCACAACGTTCCACGTGCGTGAGCGTTTGAGGGAGGTTTGCAACTGTTCCATGGTCGGCGCAGCACCCTTCGCGTTCTTAGCGGAGGAGGCTCTTTGAGTCTGATTCACTTCGTCCCACCTAATCCAGTGATGGCATTCAACTATCAGGAACCGTACCAGCCACACTGGAGTGCGACGCTGCGCAGTAACGCAAGTTACATGCCAGACTCAACTCATAGGGTGGGCGAGGCCGAGGCAGGAACTCGGGGAGGAGACCACGGTGGTCGACGAGCGGGGCATGCGAGTGCTGGTGGCGATGGACTCCTTCAAAGGTTCCCTGACCAGCCTGCAAGCAGGCAACGCGCTAACGGAGGGATTACGAAGAAGTCACGTTGAGCCGCCGGTATCCAAGCGGCCTTGGACTGTGACGGTCCTCCCCATCTCGGACGGGGGTGAGGGGACCCTCGCCGCACTCAAAGGGTTGGGGGAACAAACAGAGGTCGAGGTCGTGAACGCCTTCGGCGAACCCCACACGACCACCATCCTCATGTTGGAGTCTGGGAGCGCCCTGATTGAGTCCGCCCTCGTCCTCGGACTTCACCAAGCGGGGGTGGTGGACGAGACAGTGGTGGAGCGGACGTCCTCGTACGGATTGGGATTAGCAATCAAGGAGGCCATGCGGTTGGGGGCGGGCAGGGTCCTCGTGACTCTGGGGGGATCCGCCACCACCGACGGTGGGACGGGCATGCTTCTGGCGCTGGGGGGACGCGCGAGGGACGCCGACGGTCGGGAGATCGCCTGGAAGCCGGGGCGAAACCCGCTCTTAGTCGCGCCCACCCACGCCGAGCTACCCGAGCTGTCCGTCGACTTGGAGGCGCTAGTCGACGTCAATAACCCGCTCACTGGGTCGCGCGGGGCGGCCGCCGTTTTCGGCCCCCAGAAGGGCCTCGCCCCAACCCAAGTCAGGAAAGTTGACGCGCTCATGGCCGCTTGGGGGTGGGCCCTCGACAGCGCCAGCGGGCTTGACGTCTCTTCAACCCCGGGCAGTGGGGCGGCGGGTGGGATAGGGGCGGGGCTCATGTCTCTCGGAGCGGCCGTCCGCCCCGGCTTCGCGGCGATCGCCGACCTAGTTGGACTGGAACGACACCTGCAACGAGCTGACCTAGTCATCACCGGTGAGGGCCGCATCGACTCTCAAACGCTCAGCGGGAAAGCGCCGATGGGAGTGGCTGAGGCGGCCTCCGGGTTCGGTGTGCCCACCATCGCCGTCGGGGGCAGTGTCGATTTGCCCGAGGACGCCGAAACCCCCTTCGCCGCCGTCTTCTCCATATTGAGGAAGGTGGGGCCGTGTGGGGGTGGGGGCACCGCGGGCCCCGACCCTCTGGCCGAAGCGATGCGCCCTGACGTAGCGCGGAGGAATCTGACGGACCTTGGGGCCTCCCTACGAGGAGTGTTCGAAGCCGCATGGGAAATCGGGCGGAAGCTCAGTTGAGGGGCGCCACTGGGTGGAGGGCTTAGTCCTCTGAGTCCAAGCCCCTTCTGCTATGACGAACGCCACAGCCTTTCTTCGCCTATTTGTTCGAACACACGTTCGAAACTGTCGGAGGCTGTTGGTCTAATAAAGTATGGACATTTCAGAAGTAGACGTGGAAGAGATCGGGGGCCTCACGGATGAGGCCTTGGTCGGTCTCCTGCATGCGGCTGCCATGGAACGGTCCAAGATTGAGGCCGTGGAGATAGTGTCGGCGGGCATCGCAGAAGAACGTTGCCTCTTGGCGACCCACAGCGACTCCATGGCCACAAAGTTCGGGGCGAAGAACGCTCGGGAGCTGATCCGGCGTGCAACCCTGGCCTCTTCTAGGGCAGTCGGAGCCCGCCTCCGTTTGGCTCACGCCACTCGAACCCGCATAATGCTAACCGGCCACCAGCTGCCCCCTGAGACTCCTTTCGTCGCGAAAGCCCTCTACCAGGGTTTCCTGCCCGCCGAGTCCGCCTCTCACATCGTCGGGCTCATCAACCGATGTGAGCAGTTCGCCCACCCGGAAGACCTTGAAGCAGCCGAACGTGACCTGGTTGAAGCCGCAAGCGGCATCCGCCTAGAACGGGATCCTGAAACTGATGAAGTGGTGGAGCGCGAACTGGGCCCGGACGAAGAAGCTCTTGTCCCATTCGACGCTGACCTCATCCGCATCATGTGTAAGGCGTGGGAAGAAGCCCTGAACCCTGACGGGACCCTGCCAGATGAGAAGCAGATGATGCGGAGCCGCGGCGTGCGGTTCGGGGCGGAGAAGGACGGCCTCGTCCGCGTCGAAATGGATCTGACGCCTGAAGTGGCGGCGATGCTCGGCCGGGTCCTCGATGCTGCCGGGAACCCCCGCGTGGACTTCGAAGAAGAAGTTGAAGCCAGCCAGGCTGCGGACGAGGACGAAGAGGCCGCCCGCGACGCGGAAGAAGGGGCGCTGAGCGACGGGGAGAAGATCTACTCACGTGAGGACCTGCGCGGACCAATGATCGACCTCGACGGCACTGAGGTGCCGGAGAAAGTCGTGGACCCACGCACCCCCGACCAGAAACGGCATGACCTGTTCGCCTCCGTCCTGTCCATCATGATGAGAAGTGAGGCCCTCCCCACGCTGGGAGGTGCACCCGTCACCGTTTTGATCCAAGTGGATGAGGAAACCCTTGAAAGCGGGAAGGGATTCGGCCACATCCAAAACCACCGCGGCCAACCCGCGCCCGTCCACCTGTCCACGGTGCGGCATGGGGCGTGCGCGGGCGTCATCCAAAGGGTCGTTCAAGACCGAAACGGGAAAATCACTAAAATCGGGATCCCCGACCGCGCTTTCAACGCTCACCAGAGGCGAGCCATCACCGCCCGCGATGGTGGGTGCGTGATTCCCGGGTGCACTGTGCCCTCCACTTGGTGCGAAATCCACCATGTTCTCCCCCACGCCCGGGGTGGTCCCACGCACACTGACAACGGAGTGCTCCTCTGCTGGCATCACCATCGGACTTTGGACACCAGCGGGTGGGAAATAAGCATGGAAAAGGGTGTGCCGAAAGTGAAGGCGCCGCCTTGGATGACGCGACTGTGGGCGGACCTTGCCCGCCAACGCCGGTCATAAAAAACATGGCGACCTCTTCCGTGGCACCATTGTGCCCGTGAACAGGTGGGCTGAAGTGCGCAAAGGAATCACATCCTCCTTTGCGGTGGGTTTGGGGATGGTGCCCCTAGGTGTCGCGTTCGGGCTGCTCGTCCTCCAAGCGGGCCTCCCTTGGTGGATGGCTCCCGCCCTATCCATCTTTGTCTACGCGGGCTCTCTCGAACTGTTCCTCATCACCATGATCGTCGCCACCGCCCCACTAGCAACCATCGCGCTCACCAGTTTCCTCGTGAACTTCCGGCACGTGTTCTACGCGTTCACTTACCCGATCGATGCGCTCCACTCGCCAATCGCGAAAGCGTACGGGGTGTACGCGCTCACCGACGAAACCTACGCGGTCACCGC
>CAYFUO010000152.1:0-3926 GCA_964346255.1 uncultured Actinomyces sp.
TATGTGTTTCCCAACCAAACGTGCTCATGCCTCTACTTTGCCACGATCCCCCAACTAGGGTGGACGTGACTATAAGGAGCAGGAATGTCTGACAAGGAATCAGCCCCCGCCGACTTTGTGGTGGTGGCCAACCGTCTACCCGTCGACAGGAAAACAACTGAGGATGGGAAAGTCTTTTGGCAGACGTCGCCTGGAGGCTTGGTGACCGCCCTCGAACCCCTGATGCGGAGTAAGGGTGGCGCGTGGGTCGGCTGGGCGGGAGTCGCCGACGAATACATCCCACCGTTCACCCACGACGGGTACGAGGTCGTGCCCGTGGAACTGTCCGAGCAGGAGGTGGAGGAATACTATGAGGGCTTCTCCAACGCTTCCATCTGGCCCTTGTACCACGACTCGGTTGCCTACCCCACTTTCCACAGGGAATGGTGGGTCACGTATAAGACGGTGAACTGGAAGTTCGCTGAGGCGGCGGCGAAAGTGTGTGCGCCGAACGCGACCGTTTGGGTGCAGGACTACCAGCTGCAACTGGTTCCAGCGATGCTTCGGCGGATGCGCCCCGACCTGACCATCGGGTTCTTCCTCCACATCCCCTTCCCACCCGTGGAACTGTTCGAGCAGTTGCCGTGGCGCACCCAAATCATTGAGGGCCTGCTGGGCGCTGACCTGGTTGGCTTCCAAACTGAGGAGGGAGCCCGCAACTTCCTCCGCCTAGTTCGCACCCGCACGCAAGAAGAGGTGGATGGCGACGAAGTGAAGGTCCGCGACGGACACATCTGTGTCGCGCGCGCCTACCCGATCTCCATCGACGTGGAGGGCTTCGCGAAGCTCGCGGAATCCCCCGAAGTAATCAAAGAGGCTGAACAGCTCTTGGAAGACTTGGGGAACCCCAAGAAAGTGTTGCTCGGCGTTGACCGCCTCGACTACACGAAAGGCCTCAGGCAGCGCGTGCGGGCCGTCGGTGAGCTCTTCGAAGAGGGGAAGCTTGACCCGGAGGACACTGTGTTCCTGCAGGTGGCCACTCCGTCGCGTGAGGACGTTGAGGAGTACGTGAAACTGCGTGACGACATTGACCTGCTGGTTGGGCGTATCAACTCTGGTGTGGGTGGCGTGGGTAGGCCCGCGATCTCTTACCGGCATGCTGGGTTCCCCCGGTCCACGATGGCCGCCATGTACCGGATCGCGGACGTCATGCTGGTCACCCCACTTCGGGACGGGATGAACCTGGTTGCGAAAGAGTACATTGCTTGCCACCCGGGGGCTAACGGCGCCCTCGTGCTGAGCGAGTTCGCCGGGGCGGCTCACGAGTTGCACCGCGCCTACTTGGTGAACCCCTACGACTTGGATGGGATGAAAGACACCATCATGGAGGCTGTGACCGACCCGTACAAGGAGAGGTCTAAGCGCATGAAAGCGTTGCAGCGCCAGGTCAAGAACAACACGATCGACGATTGGGCGAACAAGTTCCTCACCGACTTGGAGCACACTGACCAAGAAGAAGAGTGACCGCCCAAACCACCCCTAAACGCCAGGCTGCCCCCAAACGGAAGTATTTGGTCGGAGTCCAAGGCCTCCGAACCGTCGCCGCTCTACTCGTCGTTGTCTACCACATTTGGTTTCGGCGAGTCTCGGGCGGCGTCGACGTTTTCTTCGTCATCGCAGGGTTTTTCTCCATTGCTTCCCTACTGAGGCTCTTTTCCACCACTGAAACCCCGCTCGGCGTCCTCCGCGCTACCGGCAACTACCTGCTGCGCACCCTGCGGCGCGTGGCGCCCTCCGCGGCGCTAGTGGTGGTCGCGACAGCCTTGGCTGGCCTGCTTTTCATGCCCAACTTGTTTTGGGCGGACAACATTGAAGCCGGGTTCGCCTCAATCACGTTTTCGGAAAACTGGCACCTGATTGAGCACGGCACCGACTATTTAGCTCAAGACACCGCCGCGTCAGCCTTCCAGCAGTTCTGGGCTTTAGCCGTGAACATGCAGTACTACGTTCTCGCGGCCCTCACCTTCGGTTTCGTTGCGTGGGTGGCTAAGCGGAGGTGGCGTGAGGCGTCTTTGGCGCGCCTGTTCGTGGTTCCCGCCCTGCTGGTTTTCGTGGTGTCCCTCTTCTACTCAGTGCACCTCACTCAGGTCGATCAGCCTAAAGCCTACTTTGACACGTTCACGCGGCTGTGGGAGTTCATGGCAGGCGCCCTCCTCTACCTGCTCTTGTCGAGGACGGGAAGGCGAACGATCGGGTCCGCGCAGCTGAAAGTCTTGGGCTGGGTGTCACTGATCGGCATCATCACTTTGGGCGCTGTCGCGGACCTCGGCTCGCTGCTGCCCGGGTATTGGGCTGCGGCGCCCGTCGCGGCCGCGTCGGGCATCATTGTTAGCTCTTGGGGTGACGCGGAGCCAACCGTTTTGAGGTGGAAACCGGTGCTCGCGATCGCGGACTCATCATTTTCCATCTACCTGTGGCACTGGCCCCTACTGGTTTTCTACCGGCAAAGGGTGGGAGAAAACGTTTCTCTAGCCGGGGGGCTGGCGATCATTGTCGTGTCCGTCCTGCTCGCACACTTGACCACGAAGTTCGTGGAAAACCCAGTCCGGTCTTCCAAGACGCTCGCGCGTTCCGCCACCGCGACTTTGGCTGTTATCGCCGCTTTCATTGGGGTGGCACTTGGCGTCCTCACGCTGTGGGGGGACCAGAGCGCAAAAGCCCTGCAAGCAGCGGTGAGCGACGCCCGCGACCGGGAGGAGACCCTCACCCCGCAGTCGGGGATCCACCCTGACCCTTCCTACCCCAAATCTGGCTTCCACTTGGGATTCAAACCTGGGTGCATCGCCGCCGCGAAATCCCCAGAAGTCCAGAAGTGCCGCTGGACTCATGGAGAGAAAGAGAAGACCGTGGTTGTCGTGGGTGGGTCGCGCACCGCCCAATGGTTGGACGCGATCCTGTATGAGAGCGACAACCTCGACGCCGAAATTTTCGCCGTCACGAAAAGCGCATGCCCATTCGGCGACACGGAAGGCTTCGGTTACACCCCAACCGAAGTGTGCATCGAGTGGAACAAAGCGGCAATGGACACGCTGCTCGAGGACCCACCCGACCTCGTGATCACCAATGGAACCCGGTGGATTGACGGGGTGAACATCATCCCCGACGGGTACAGCACCGCGATTGAGAAACTACTCGACGCTGGGACGAAGGTTGTGGCGATAGAGGACAACCCATTGATCCCCTACAACGTTCCCGAATGCGTGGTCGCGAAAGGTGAAGAGAACTGTTGGGAGCAGGCGGACAAGTACTATTCCCAAAACGATGCTCTCGACCCGATTGACGACCCGAACTTCAGGTTCGTTTCCATGGCGGACCTATACTGCCCGGACGGCATTTGCCCCAGCGTCGACGACCACGTCCTCGTCTACCAGGACTCCCACCATTTGACGACGCTGTGGACGCTGGTGCACAGGGAACGGGTGATTGAGGCCGTGCAAGACCTCCTTGGGTAAGCGCGCTTCAGTGGGCGCTCTTCAGTAAGTCCGCCAGTTGGGGACCACTTTCGTCAGGGCTTCAACCAAGTCGATTTGTTCGCCGTCCCGACCACCCTTACCTAAGATCAGGGGAGGCTCACTTGACTTAGGGTGGGTGCCGACCAGCCTATCTTTCAGACTCACGGGACTAGTGAGCAAGTAAAAGTTCCCGTCCCTGTCGACCGCCATGGACTTGTCGGCCTTCACATACCAGCCCTCAAGGTTCGTTTTCGCTGTTTTCCTGCCGTCGCCACTTCGCGTCTCTAAACGGACGGGTGGAACACCTTCAGCGTTGGCGGCTCGCACAAACTGTTGTAAATAGCCGGCGGCGACGCGTGACTCGGCTCGCTGCGCCTCTTCCAACTGCCTAGCTTTGATCTCAGCGTTCTTACGTCTTTGTTCCGACCAAGATTC
>CAYFUO010000153.1:0-3894 GCA_964346255.1 uncultured Actinomyces sp.
AGGAGAATGGTGACAGCCTCCTCACGTGAGGGGGACTGGGTGCTCGACTTCTTCGCGGGTTCCGGGACCACGGGGGACGCCGCTGAGGAACTGGGGCGCCGGTACGTCCTCGTCGACGAAAACCCGCAAGCGATCGAAGTGATGCGCACGCGCCTCCCCGGGGTGAAAGTTGTGGACGCCACGGGCCAAAGCGTCGCCCACTAGTTCCACGTTCCCTCCCCACTGGTTATAGTTGTGGCAACATGGACATTTTCCTCATCATTTTGGGTGTGGTCCTCACGTTTGGCACGGCGGTTTTCGTGGCAGCGGAGTTCTCTTTCGTTGCCCTAGACCAAGCGAGTGTGAAACGGCATCAGGAGGAAGGGGAGAAAGGCTTAGGCCCCGTCCTCACAGCCCTGAAAACTCTATCCACGCAACTGTCAGGCGCCCAGGTTGGGATAACGCTCACCACGATCCTGTTGGGGTACACCACCCAGGTCGCCTTGAACACTATTCTGGCCAACGCCCTGTCCAACACTGGGCTCGCCTTAGCCGCGTCGGTTACAGTCGCGGCGCTGCTCTCTGCGGTCATTGTCAACGTTTTCTCCATGTTGTTCGGGGAACTTGTCCCCAAAAACATGGCTCTCGCTGACCCCCTGAGAACAGCTAAACTCACCGCTCCTCTGCAACTGGGGTTCACTTGGTTGTTCGGCCCCCTAATCAAAGTCCTGAATGGAACGGCGAACGCGGTGCTGCGCGTCATCGGCATTGAGCCGGTTGAGGAGATCTCTTCAGCGCGCAGCGCCTCAGAACTGTCCGCGCTCGTCACCCACTCGGCGCAGGCGGGCACCATGGAGGAAGACACGGCCTCCCTCTTCACCCGGTACGTGGCGATGGGGGATTTGCAGGCGGTTGATGTGATGACGGACCGGGGGCGCGTAGCGAGCCTCCCCTACGATGCCAGTGCTGCCGACGTCATTGACCTCGCTAAGGAGACAGGCTTCTCACGGTTCCCCATAGCAGACCCTGATGGGGAAGAGTTCGTGGGGATCGCTTCCCTCAGGGATGCGGCGTCCGTACCGTTTCAGCGGCGGGAAAGCGTGCCTGCCGGGGCGAAACCCGTGTCCGTGGTGCCTCGGAGCGTACCGGAAACTCTCCGCCTCGCCCCCCTCCTTGAGGAGTTGCGGACCGGTCCCCAAATGGCTTTCGTGGTGGACGAGTTCGGGCACACTTCCGGCATCGTCACTTTGGAAGACGTGGTGGAAGAACTGGTTGGCGAGGTCAGTGATGAGCATGACCGTCGCCGCCTAGGGATAAAACCGTCTCCGAGGGGCGGATTCATGGTTCCAGGGACACTGCGGCCCGACGAACTCAAAAGGCAGACTGGGATTCAAGTTCCGGAGGATGGCCCGTTTGAAACGCTGGGTGGGCTGGTCATGACGGAACTTGGTGCGATCCCGGAAGTTGGGGACACCCTCACGCTTGGCGACGTCAAGTTGGAGGTGGTGGCGATGGTGGGTAGACGCATCACGCGCCTGTGGGTGGGAGAAGAAGCGTCGGACGAGGACGCACCCACCACGCCGACAGCAACGACAAGTGGGGGGGACGCCAAGTGAACACTGGGCTGGCTCTCACACTCACCTTTTTCCTTCTCGCAGCGAACGCCTTCTTTGTGGCTGGCGAGTTCGCGGTGACCTCTTCACGCCACTCCGCGATCGAGCCGCTCGCGAAGAACGGCAAGCGGGGCGCTAAGCAGGCTCTCTACGCACTTCAACACGTGTCCTTGATGCTCGCCGTCTCCCAACTGGGCATAACCGTCATGTCCACGTCCCTCGGCGTAATCGCTGAACCGGCGATCGCGGGCATCCTCGAGGTGCCACTCACCGCCGTTGGGGTTTCGATGCCGGTGGTGCACGTGACTTCGTTCGTAGTCGCCCTCGCCCTCGTCCTCTTCTTGCACGTGGTTTTCGGTGAGATGGTTCCGAAGAACATCTCTATCGCACGGTCGACGCAGGCTCTCCTGCTGCTCGCGCCACCGCTAGTTGGTTTGGGACGCCTCTTCGGGCCGATCGTCCGCTTCTTGGATGCGGTGGCGAACTGGTTCATTTCGCATTTGGGGATGGAACCGAAGTCGGAGATCGCGGCGGCGTTCACCACCCAGGAGGTGGCGGCGATCGTGGACGCTTCCCGGGAGGCGGGAAAACTTGAGGACGAACTTGGTTTCCTCTCGGGGACACTCGAGTTCGGCAACAAAACTGTCGCTGACGTGATGGTCCCCGTAGACCAGTCGCAGTCACTATCCGCCCCGGTCACCCCGGAGGACGTGGAAGCCCTAGTGGCGAAAACTGGGTTCTCACGTTTCCCTGTGAAAGGGAAAGATGGGAGGGTCTTAGGCTACGTTCACTTGAAAGACGCCCTGTACGCTCCCCCCGAACGCAGGGGTGCCCCATTGGAGTCGTGGCGTGTTCGGCCCCTGAAAACCATTGACGCGGACACCCCCATAGACGATGCGTTGCGGGAGATGCAGGCTTCCTCCGTTCACGTGATGGGCGTGGGTGAAGGTAGCCCTGTAGGCCTAGTGTTTTTGGAGGACTTGTTGGAGGAATTGGTGGGGCAGGTCCGAGACGCTTCCCAGCGCGGCGGACCCGCCAGTCGCTAGCACCGTAGGGCCGTCCGTCCTACTCGTCGGCTTTTTTATAGAGCTCGAACAGCTCTTCTAACTCGTCAGCGCTGAAGTCCTCAAAACCGGTGCCGGCAAAGAGCGTGCCCAACTGTTCGATGGGCGCGCCCACTGCGTCGCAGTCTTCACCGATGCGCACAAGCACCACCATGAACCCCGCCGCTTCTTCTTCCTCCTCCTCAGAGAACTCGTCAGAGCCGTCTGCGGAGATCTCCATGGCTTTCAGGGAGCCGGAGGCGGAGCGCATGCTCTCACCGAGGGCGGGGGTCTCAGCAACATCTGCTGCGGCGGACCACAGAGCGACGGCTTCGTCGATTTCCCCCTCAGAGTTGTTTGCGTCTTCGGCTTCTTCCCAGAGGTTGAAGCCGTCATTGAACAGTTTGCAGGCTTCCTCGTCGCTCGCCTCAACTACGGTCGCCTCTTCGTCATTCGAGCAGCCCGCAAGAGCTGCCACGGCCAAGCTCAGAGCTGCAACACCCGCTGCCGCTCTCTTCACCCTAGTGAACATGTGCTCCCTCTCCCTTCGCGGGAGGAGAACCTCCCGGCCGCAACGCCCTCGCGCAACGGTAGCCCGATGATCTCACATTCCAGCCCAAGGACCGCGCGCTGCTAGTCATCTGACAGGTCGAGCATCTGTTTCGCCTCGTCTGCGGTCACGTCTCCCGCCCCGGCCTCTTCCATGAGCGCGTCGTCACGCTCCAAGGGGAAGCCCCAATCGCCGCAATGTTTTCCACCGCACTACTGCCCTAAACAAGACAACCCGTTGACCGCGAAGAACCTCAGACCGCCACCGGCAAGAACACACTCAGGAACCGGGTTCTCACCTGAGGTCCCTGAGTCGTCGCGCGAGCAAAGCGAACACGAGGCTGAAACAGGTGAGGTTCCCCGCTTCAGCACCCCGGCTAGACCGCCCGCTGCTGCTAGTCGTCGTAGTACAGGTCGAGCATCTCTTCCACCTCGTCTACGCTCATGTCCTCCAGCCCGGAGTCTTCCATCAGATCGTCGTAACCCTCCAAGGGCACGCCCTCCGCCTCACAGGTTTCCGCGACCCGCATGAGGGCGAGCGTCATCGTTATGAGCTCTTGCTCCACCTCTTCGGTGTAGTCATCAGATTCCTCTGCGGCGTCCCACAAGGCTTGCAGCCCATCTTTGACGGCCCGCATGTTCTTCGCGAGCTCTCGCGTTTCAGCGAGGTCCGCGGCAGAATCCATTGCGGCTAGCATCTTCTTCACGTA
>CAYFUO010000154.1:0-3846 GCA_964346255.1 uncultured Actinomyces sp.
TGCAGCGGTTCGCTTGGGGCTGCTGCGGTTCCCGTGGGACTGCCGCTGGTTCCGTGGGAGGGGCGGAACGTTTGACTTTGTTCTCTGTGACGGCTTCTCACAGCACCTAGTCCCGTTGGTTCCGCACAGAGGCAAGTGAGTTCGGTGGACCGCTGCGTTCTATGCTGAGGCGCCGCGGCCATCTCCTACCCTGACGGAGCATATGCTGGCGCATCTTCACCCCGACCGGACTGAACGTACGCTGGCTCATTCTCACCCCGACTGAACGTACGCTGGCTCATTCTCACCCCGACTGAACGTACAACGGAAACAACACCGAGATAACGCTGCAAACTCTGCTGTGCGTTCAGTCTGGGTAAATCGTGCGTTCAGTCCGGGTAGGTTCCCCACCAAAACTGAATCGCATGCCTGCACTCATCTCTAAGCAGTGACGGACGGCGCGCTAAAGGAGAGCCGCGGCCGCCCAACGTGGGTGAGGACCCTCCCGTCGCAGGTTCCAAGATTCACAGCAGCCGAAGCGAACGCTGCGCCATAGATTTCAGCAGCCGAGCCGCAGCAGCCAAGCGTCAGCGACCAAACGTCAGTAATCGAACCTCAGCAACCAGTCCTCAGCCGGAAAGGCCACGTGAACCCGCCAAAAAGCCCGGGCCGCAGCAAAACCTCTCGCCTAAGCCTCGGTTGTTCAGGCGGCCAAGTGAGCCGCGCCCGGCCTACTCCTCGGCGCCCGGCGGCAGGTCGTCTACTCCCTTCACCTCACCGGCAATGATTACGCGTAGGTTGCGGGGTCCATGCACGCCCTCAACCCGACTCAACTCGATGTCCGAGGTCGCTGACGGACCAGAAATCCAAGTGAGAGGACGATTCTGCGTTCCCTCCAACGCGCGGAAAGCCTCAGGGACAGTCGTGAAAACGCTTCCCGCATCCACCACAACAATGTGAACGTCGGGGATCAGGGTGAGTGCCCGGCGCCCCTGGTCTCCGGTGCCATCCAAAACGATGGTCCCAGTTTGGGCGACCGCGCAGGTGGAGCCCGTCACCACGGCGTCTATCTCATCTAGAGTCTTGTGCGGTAAGGGCGCCTCTGGTGAATCCAAGTAGACCTGCTTGTCGCGGATGGCCGTCTTGATCCACGTCGGTGGCACCCCGGTCGGGAAGACCACGCTGGACACGTCCCCCAAGAACTCTTCTAACGCCTTCGGGACGTCGCGGACGGAGGGCACGCGGAGCACTTTAGCGCCGTAGCGCTCAACCGACTTCGTGAACCTGTCCACCACGCGATCACTGCCCGGCGGGTATTCACCGTCAACAATGTAGGCGGGTCCTCCACGCTGGGAACGTTTGTCGCCAACATGCCCGCTTAGCTTTTCCGCTTCCGCCAGCCTGCGCAGCACTTCTTCCCTGCTACTCATTTGCGCTCCCCAGTTCCGCGTTTCTTCCCATCCAAGCCATGTTGCTTCGCCCAAGATCGGAACGGCTCCTCAGGTGGGGAGGGAACGTCCCTGCTGTCCGTCCACACCGACACTGGCCACGGCAAATCCACTAGGCGCCCCTTCTTGCCGCCCACCATCCGCGCCACCGGCAAAGCACTTTCCACGAGCCGCATGCGCCGCCCGGAGGAAAGAACGTACGACGTCGACTTCATCAGAGCGTCAAACCCGGTGGGCAGGGTGCCCCGCTCTTTCTCTTGCTCAACCTTTTGGCTGCGCAAGTCCAACAGGATCGATGGAATGTCGATTTTGACGGGGCAAACCTCGTAGCAGGCGCCACACAGGGTTGAAGCGAAAGGCAGTTCCGCTGCGGGGTCGCCCGCCTCGAAGGCGCCCAACAGTTGCGGGGTGAGGATCGCGCCGATGGGGCCCGGGTACACCGACTGGTAGGCGTGACCACCCACGTGAGCGTAAACGGGGCAAATGTTCATGCACGCACCACACCGGATGCACGCCAGCGCGTCCCTACCGACCGGGTCGGCGAGCACCCGCGAACGCCCGTTATCCAACAGGATCAGGTGGAAGTTTTGGGGCCCATCCCCGGGGGTGACCCCCGTCCACCAAGACGTGTACGGGTTCATCACTTCCCCCGTGGCGGACCGGGGGAGCAGCTGCATGATCACTTCCGCGTCCCGCCAAGTTGGGAGCACCTTCTCCACCCCAACAATGGAGATCAGGGTGTTCGGGAGGGTCAAGCACATGCGCCCGTTGCCCTCCGACTCGACGACCCCAAGAGTTCCTGAGTCAGCGATCATCATGTTCGCACCACTGATCGCCACGTCCGCCTCTAAGAACTTCTTGCGCAGGTAGGCGCGGGCGGCTCGCGTGAGTTCTTCCGGGTCTGAGGACGAGGGCGCATCCTCCCCCAAGGTTTCCTTGAACAGGTTCTCAATCTCGTCCCTGTTCTTGTGGATGGCTGGCACCACAATGTGGCTGGGGGCTTCCCCCGCCAGTTGAACGATCAGTTCAGCCAAGTCGGTTTCTATGGCGCGGATACCGCGGGCTCCCAAGTATTCGTTCAACCCGATTTCTTGGGTGGCCATCGACTTGACCTTCACGACCTCGTCGCTGCCGGTCTCTTTGATCAAGTCGTAGGCGATACGGTTCGCTTCTTCAGCGTCCACCGCCCAATGCACGTGACCGCCGCGCTTCTTCACGTTTTCTTCCAGCTCCACCAAGAGTTCGGGTAGGTGGTCGAGGCTGTAGCGTTTCAGTGCCGCGGCAGCGTCACGCAGCTCGTCCCAGTCTGGGGTTTCACCGACCCGCGTGTCGCGTTTCCCCCGAATCGTTCGGGTCGCGTTCTTCAGGTTCGTCCCAAGGGAGTCGTTCATCAACATCCGGGAGGACGCGCGCTTAAACGTGTCGCCCCAAGACAGAGGGTTTTCTGTTCGTTCAGAAGTCACGGGACACCCCCACTGTTTGCGCGCCTTCTAGGGGCGCTCCCACCGTGTACACCCACGGGTCGTCTTTAGTTGAAGCCAACACTTCGGAGATGTGCGCGATCTTCGTGTCCAACCCCATTTTCGCCATGCGGCCCCAAATGTTCATTAGGCACGTGTAGTCGTCGGCGACTAGGACCTCAGCCCCCGTTTTCTCCACGTTCCCCGCTTTCTCTGTGACCATCGCGGTTGAAATGTCGGGGTACTTCAATGAGAAGGTGCCCCCAAAACCGCAGCAGACCTTAGCGTCAGGGAGTGGTACGAGGTCGATTCCCTCCACGCGCTCCAGCAAGTGGATTGGTCTGTCGCCGATCTTCGCTACCCGCATCGAGTGGCAGCTGGGGTGATAGGTGGTGCGGTATGGGAAGTAGGCCCCCACATCCGTGACACCCAAGAAGTCGGTGAGAAGCACGGGGAGATCCCACGTGTGTTCCCCAATGATCTCAGCGCGGTTCGCCAAAGCGGTTTCCCCAAAATGGCGTGCCACCATGGCCTGCTCATGCTGGATGGCGCCCGTGCAGGATCCGGAAGGGACCACGATTGCGTCCCACTCACCGTCTAGGACGGGTGAAAAAGTCTTCACGTGGTTTCGAACGATGGGAAGAGCGTCTTCCAAATACCCTGAGTTCACGTGCATTTGGCCGCAGCACGCTTGCCCCTTCGGGAAAACCACTTCGTGTCCCAGCCGCTCCAAAAGCTTCGTTGTCGCTTCGGGGGCGGCTGGGAACATCGCGTCACCAACACACGTTGAAAAAACCGCGAACTTCACGCGTTTCCTTTCATTCTTCGGTCGGCTCAGCGCGCCACACTGCGGGCCTAGTTGCCCTTCTGAGCGTCCTTCAAGGCTGCGAGGCGCATCTCTATGTCAAGGTTACTCGCGTCTGTCTCCAGTTCAGCGAACTGGGAGTCAAGAGAAGAAG
>CAYFUO010000155.1:0-1808 GCA_964346255.1 uncultured Actinomyces sp.
GTGTGCGCCCCCCGCGACCGCCGCCGCGATCACGGTGCCTCCCCACGTTCGATCCATCTTCGCTGAGGCTGGTGCGCCGGACGCGGCGTGGATGTAAGAGTTTAGTGTTGCGGCCCGCACTCGACGAATGGGGCTATGATCCCCGTCCGGGGCTGGAACACTTAACAGGTAGGGAGGCAGCCCTCCGTCTTCTCGCGCCTCATGTAGCTCTAGGAGCCGCGCGGTCAGCTGCGCTGCTAGTGCATCCTCGACTTCGTGATGCTGTCTTAAGTGTTCTTTTCCTATGAAATCGAAGGTGACCGTATCGCCCTCGATCGAGACATGGTTCGTCCGGAGGGTGGTGAGCCCGTAGGTGTCGTTGTCACGCACGTACCGGTCGCTGCCCACCCGAAACAAGCCGCGATCCAAGAAGCGTCCGGCTAGGGCTGTGACTTGGCGGAAGTCGGGGCTGTCGATTGGTTGTGCCAGGCGCATTTGGATCAGCTCGCGCAGTTGGGGGAGAGCGCTGGCGAAGTGGAGCATGTGAGCGAACTTGTCTCGCGCTGCTTGCTCGGTGGCGGCGGCGGAGTACCGGTACTGTGTGCGCCCTCGACTGTCGATCCCCCGCGCCTGCACCCGGTCTTCGGGGCTTGGTGCCGCCCACACGTCCCCCCAGGCTGGAGGGATCGCCAGTTTTGCTAGGCGCTCGAGCGCAGCTTGGTCAGACACGGGTGTGCCGTCCTCGTTCAGCCACGTGCCTTGGGGGTCGCGGCGGTATCCGGGGCGCCAGTGTAGGTCTCCGGTGGGTTCCTGGAGGCGGGTCACTTCGCGCGGCTCCTAAATGTCAGGTTGGGTCGGGAATCGGCACGGCACCGATGCTACCGTGAACACTCCTCTGGGTGGAATGGGACCGGAGGGCAGCGTCCTTTGACCTGGATATAGGTGCATGCAAGCCACGTCGCTGTGGGCGGGCCGTTGACGTTGGGCGACCCGTGGACGCGTGTTTCGCGAGGAAGCTGACGCGCGTCGTCTAAGACATATTGACCCCGTGGGCAAACGTCTTGCGACTTAGTGCGACCTGCGCGCATTTAGAGATCCGATCGCTGCACAGCCGCACCATCGATAGATGGCCTGTCGACTGGGTGGGCACGACTTCTGGGGGTTGCAATGGTTCGCAATGGGTTCGTCCGACTTGGGGCGGCGGTGCTCGCCGCGGTCGGTTTGGTGGCTGTGAGTGCAGCTGCCGGTGCAACAGTTGAGGAACCACAGCCCGATCCCGGATCGACGCAAGTCGCGGAGGCTGAGCCGGCCTTCTCTGAGGGTGAGGGATCGGGGGACGGCTCCGAAGAAGGCGCGGTGCTCCCCGTCGATGCGGCGCTTCCAGCCGGCGCGGGTGGCAGCCACACGATTACGAACGCTGAAGTGTGTTCGGACTACTTCAATGAGGGTGTCGTGACTATCAACATGGCCGATTTCGCCAACTTTGACGCCCTCGTCGTGGGGGACGGAGGCACGGTCAGTTGCGTAGCCGAGGTCACTGCGGTCCTCTTCAGGGGGGAGGGCCCAACCTCCTTAACCATCGGAGACAGTGCCTTCTACCAAAACATGGTGGGCGACGCGGACAACACGTTAGCGAGCGTGGTTTTCCCAAACGGTCTCACGAGACTCACCGTAGGGGAACACGCGTTCCGTCAAGAATCGAAGGGCAGCGAGGGTAACGCGCTGGCGCTCGTGAAGTTCCCGGACAGGCTTAGCAGCTTGACGATGGGGCAGAAGGCATTCGCCCAGTACGCAAGAGGAGGAAACAACGCGTTGGCCAGCGTGGTTTT
>CAYFUO010000155.1:1908-3834 GCA_964346255.1 uncultured Actinomyces sp.
AGGCATTCGCCCAGTACGCAAGAGGAGGAAACAACGCGTTGGCCAGCGTGGTTTTTCCTGAGGGTCTCACCTACCTGGCGGTGGAGTACAGCGCGTTCGGCCAGTGGGCCAATGGCCCTGGAAGCACCGCGTTAGCAAGCGTAGTGTTCCCCACTAAACCGAAGGACATCAGGATTGAAACGGAGGGATTTTACCAGAAGTCGTTGGCAGGGACAGTCTCCAAGACCCTAATGTTCTTCCCTTTCGATCAAAAGCATCTGCTTTTAGGTTCTTTCATCGCAAAATATGCCACAGTCGAGGACGCCGTGTGGGTTTGGTTTGGCGGCGACGAAGTGAGCATAGATAGGGCCTTGGCGAATAGGGGTGGAGGCGAGTACTACCTGCGGGGCACTCGCGTTGCGCAGTTTAACGCTAACGGGGGGAGCCTCATTAGCAGTCCCGACAAACTGTACGTATACCCCGCTTTGGGCGATGAGCAGCAGGCGGTTGCCTACGCGGACGTCCCGACCTTGGATCCTACGGCTTTCCTTGGCTCCGACATCAAGTTTCTGGTGACGACCCCCGACGTCGTTTCTGAGACACCTTCGGAAGTGGAGTTCACGGGCTGGTGCCAAGGGGAGTGGAAGTGTGGGGAGTGCACGGGTGGTTTGGTCGACGGGGGAGTCACCGTTGAGCTCTCCAGCATTGGGACGACCCAGTTCTCCGCGGGGTGGAAGGAGCTCTCTCCAAAGCAGTTTAAGGTCCGCTTTGACCTTGAGGGCGGAGAAGGGACTTTCCCGGACATCGTTGGCCTTGAGGGCGAGCAGGTGACTTTGCCGGCCACTGTTCCCGCCCGGCCCGGGTCCACGTTCATGGGTTGGGCTGACGGGAGTGACGTCTATCAGCCGGGTGACCTGTTCACGATCCCCGGTGAGGACGTGACCCTGTTCGCCATGTGGAGGTATGAGCTTGGCGATGGTGAGGGGGCACAAAGCGGTTACTGGACTGTCGGCGGGGGCGCCTCCGGCGGTTTCGGTGGGGGATTGGCGAGGACGGGGGCTAACGTCCTACCGTTCGCCGCGCTTGGGTTTGGGCTGCTGGCTGGTGGAGTGGCATTGGTCGCGGTTCGCGTCCACCTGAGAAAGCGCATGTGACGGGGCCTGCGTTGGGCTGCCTTGGGGGTCACTGCCGCCCGCGGCGTCCTGGGTCGGCGTGCCGGTGAGGTCCTCTGAGTCGGCGAATCCTCACAAATGAGCAAGGAACGCCAAGTGATCCTAATCACACGCAACTAGGAAGTGGCCTCAAGGGACCAGAGGGAAACTGGGGTGACCTATGGGGGTCCGGGCCCATAACATGGCGCAACGTGAGGCGGAATCTCCATGGCGAACGTAGCTGCTTCCGGGTCGGGGTTGAGAACCTTCAAGTTGGCCCGCGTGCAGCAGCTGCCATCGGGGCCCCGACCTGCTCAGCGCGGGTGCATACTTGGAGCATGGATCAAGTCGAAGAGGACTCATTTGGATCCGGGCAGCCGGAATCTGGCGCCAAACGCGTCCGCGCCTGGGTCGCACATTTCTTGACGTTGTCGGGGCTCATCTGGGCGGCGCTTGCCATGCATGCGCTGCAAAGTGGACAGGTCAAGACGATGTGGCTCTTCTTAGGCTTGGCTCTCGTTACGGACGCTGCCGACGGACCGCTCGCACGCCGGTTCGAAGTGGGCCGGTACGCTGCGCAGTTCGACGGAGCCATCGCGGACATGGTCATTGACTACCTGACTTGGACGTTCATTCCCGCCTACTTCTTGTTTTCCTACGGCTACCTAGGCGGGGGCCTGTTGGGGATGGCTTTGTTCGTTTTGATACTGGTGTCTTCGGTCTTCTGCTACGCGAACGTCTCCTTGAAGACGGAGGAGCTCTTGTTCGCCGTGTTCCCCGCGTAGTAGGACCTTGT
>CAYFUO010000156.1:0-3787 GCA_964346255.1 uncultured Actinomyces sp.
ACTATGCTGCCAACAACCTGGTTGAGGGCGAGCCTTGGCCTCAAGCCCCCCGCCGCACTGGAAGCGAGCAGCAATCCCAGTGGCAGCCCGAAGGCGACCGTGAGCAGTGAGGAAACCCCAACCATGAGTAGGGTCTCGTAGACGGCGGGCATGAACTTTTGGGTGACTGCCGGGTTGTCCAGCCACCTGGGCCGGTCAGGCGCGGAGACGAAGACAGCAGACGTAAACGCGGCTTCATGCAGTCGAGCTACGGCGATGGCGGCGGGAGAAACACTCATTTCAGTTCCACTCCCTCACATAAATGCCGTTGCGTTCCAACTGTTTCTGAATCGCGTCCTTATTGTAAGCGGGCACCGTCAGCGCCAACCGCCCAACCTGCAGTTCACCGACGGACTCGAATGTTCCCGCAGCGACGTCGCCCCCAAGGGAAGCGACTAGGTTCAACACGGTGGCACCCGTGGGGATACCCGGGTGGGAGGTGAAAGAAATGTCCATCAAGGACCGGTGGTCCGACACTTTAACGCCGTGAATGTTGGGCCTAGGAATCAGGTCCTCCGCTAAAGGTGACACGGGGTCGGATAGGACTTTCGTGATCGACCCTGACTCTACGACAGCGCCACGCTCTAAGAGGGTGACGGAGTCGCAGTAGTCACGCACCACCTGCATCTGGTGGGTGATGATCACAATCGTGACGCCCGCTTCGTCCCGCAAGCGCCGAAGTAGGCGCATCACCTGTTTAGTGGAGGACGCGTCTAACGCTGAAGTGGGCTCATCGCATAAGAGGACTGGGGGGTTTGTTGCCATTCCGCGCGCGATCCCGATCCGCTGCTGCTGGCCCCCCGACAGTTGGGAGGGGTAGGACTGGCCGCGGTCCCCCAACCCCACCACGTCAAGTAAGTATTTGACGCGCTCCTCAATTTTTCCTTTGTCTTCCCCAGCTAACTGGAGTGGGTAGGCGATGTTCGCCGCAGCCGTGCGTGAGTCCAACAGGTTCGGGGACTGGAACACCATCCCAATGTGCCTGCGCGCTTCCCTCAATCTTTTGCCTGAAAGGGAAGAAACGTCGATCCCATCCACAACGATCTCGCCCGCGGTGGGCCGCTCCAAAGCGGTTAAGCACCTAATCAGGGTTGACTTGCCCGCACCGCTTTGCCCAACAATTCCGTGCATCGACCCAGCCCGAACGCGCAGCGTGACATCGTCAAGCGCTACAACGGGAGACGCTCCGGGTATGTCGTAAACTTTACGAACATCCGTCAGGTCGATCAAAGTTTTCCTCCATCGGTCTCGGCAGAAGCACCTTGCCGGGGGTTTCCCAAGCCGGTTGCTGCAGCTGTGGCGAGCCGAGTCTCTTAAGCTGCTCTTGATGGCTAGTCCGCTTAGATCATAGGCGCGGGCGGAAACGGGGCAAGAATGAGACCCACATGGTGGACCATTAGGCGGAACCTGGCCCCAGCGTCTACTCGCCGCCACCCACCGAAGATTTAAGCCCCGCGCATGTCTGACCAGCAAAGACCCCTCCAAGATGGGGCACGTACGTCCAGTGGTGAGGAGATCGACCTCACTTTCTCTCCTGGTGGGGCTGGGCGGTACGCGCCCTCCCCCACGGGCGAGCTGCACGTGGGCAACCTGAGGACCGCGTTGTTGGCGTGGGCGTTCGCTCGCGCCACGGGCCGCAAGTTCTTCATGCGCATGGAGGACTTGGATCGCGGCCGCTACCGGAGCGCCAACCAACAGTTGGAGGACCTGCGTTTGATGGGCATCGACTGGGATGGGCCAGTCGTAACCCAAAGCGAGCGGCTCCACTTGTACGAGGACGCCCTCGAACGCCTCAAAGAATCTGGCCTAGTGTTTGAATGCTACTGCTCACGCAAGGACATTCGGGAGGCCGTGTCCGCGGCGCACGGGAGCCCAGACCAATACCCGGGCACGTGCCTACATTTGAACGAAGAGCAGCGGAACGTGAGGCGGGCGGAGCTAAACAGGGTGGGCCGCCGCCCCGCCCTGCGGCTTAAACCAGATGTGGAGACGTGGACTGTTCAGGATGTCCTGCATGGGAGCTACACCGGGAGGGTTGACAATGTCGTGTTACAGCGGGGGGACGGCGCATTCGCCTATAACCTCGCTGTCGCTGTAGATGATCACTTGATGGGCGTGGACCAAGTGGTGCGCGGCGATGATCTGTTGTCGTCCGCGCCGGTGCACTCCTACCTACGTGATGCGCTTGGCGGTGGCGAACCCAGTTACGTTCATGTGCCGCTTGTCCTCGGACGTGAAGGTGAGCGGCTATCAAAGCGGGACGGGGCAGTCACCATCAAGGAGCTGGAGGAAGTAGGGGTGGGAATTCCTGAACTGTTCAGGATGATCGCCTCATCACTGGAGCTACCAGAGGTTTCTGATGCCCAGCACTTCCTAGACGCCTTCTCCGCCGCGAGGCGTATTATGCCCCAGTCACCGTGGGTTTTTCGGGAAATCTAGAAAACTGCACCCATGTGGGAAACATCGTTTGACATGCTGTAGTTAAAATCGCAAATCCCTTTGCATGCATTCTCAGAATGTAGTCAGCTTTCAATGAACACAGGCAAGTGTGCAGCTCAGGGCCGTTTAACACGAGAGCTCCCGTGAGTAATTAGTTCCTTTCATGTATATACTAAAGCGAACTTAGCGGAGGCGGGGGACGGTCGGTGCTAGTTGGGGTTCCACATGTTGGGCGAGAGCGTTACAGTGGACCACCTCGTGAAACCCGGAGGGTGCGTTGACGACCGTCATTAGTGGCTGCGGCCAGATCGGACGCGACAAGTAGGCAGTAGGAGTAATAAGTGGGGCGACCAAGAACTTACGATGAAGCTCTTAGAGAGCAGCTCATCCTTCGCGCAAGCAACATGATGTCTGAGAACGGGTACCACGGCGTATCTTTGCGTGTGCTGACCCGGGACGTTGGGACATCAACGAACGCGGTTTACACACTGTTCGGTTCCAAAGAAGCGCTGATGGCAGAGGCTGTGCTCCGCCACTTGGATTCCCTGATCAGCCAAGAGGGCATGCCTCCCGAGACAGACGACCCGGAGCAAGACCTGCGGTCAGTGGCAGCCCTCTACCGCGACTTCGCTGTCGGGGACCCTAACTCTTTCAACGCTGCGTTTGAAGCTCTGAAAGAGACCCGGAAGTCCAGGTCGCTCACCGACCGCGTGAACCCTGAGCTCCGTGATTTGGATAAGAAGCTCTTCGGTCCCATCCACTCAGTCTGCGAGCGAATAGCTTCAGCCAACCCTGAGGCCAACCTTGATCCGCAGCGGATGGGGGTGGCCGTCTGGGCTCTGATTCATGGGTACTCGGCACTCGAAATTTCGGGGGCGCTACCCAAAGAGTCGGATGACGACAAGGACGTGTTCGACGAAGCAGTGCACGCCATGTATTTGGGCTGGTTAGCGAAAGACGTTGAGCAACTGCACGAGGACTTCGAAGACCAGGGCATGTGAAAGGCCCTCGCCGGTGGGTCTCACCAGCAAGGGCCTGCGCGCCCGGAGGGACTCGAACCCCCAACCTTCTGATCCGTAGTCAGATGCTCTATCCATTGAGCCACGGGCGCTTGCTACTCCAGAAAGTATAAGTACCTTCGCCCTCGCACACAAACCGACGTGGACCAGCAGGAACAGTGAAGTGTCGTGTGCGCTTTCGAGGGTTAGCACTTGGTGACCGCTAAATGCGGGGAAGCCTTGTGTCTTCTTTGCGCCCCCACGGTCGAAGGGCCTGAGGTTGGCGGAGCCGCGGTGAACGGCACTCCCAC
>CAYFUO010000157.1:0-3759 GCA_964346255.1 uncultured Actinomyces sp.
GCTTGGGAACGGGGTTGGGCCGTGGCACAATGACATCTGTACTTGGGACGTGTGCCCCCTCTCTGCACGCATTCCACGTTTTTTAGGCGCGGGAACGCTGACCCACCAGTGAACTCAAGCCTTCCGTGAAATTTTGAGGAGAAACCACTAAAGTGGCTGTTCGTATTCGATTGAAGCGCATGGGCGCTATCCATGACCCGAAGTACCGGATCGTTGTCGTCGACTCACGTAAGAAGCGTGACGGCCGAGTCATTGAAGAGCTCGGTTACTACGACCCGATCCCGGACCCCTCCATCATCAACGTGAACACTGACCGTGCCGTCTACTGGCTGGGTGTTGGTGCGCAGCCGTCGCAGGCTGTGCGTCGCCTGCTGGTCCTCGACGGGGCCATCGCGAAAGCGAACGGTAAAGAGGACGTTGAAAGCTGGATCAAGGTTGCTGAAGATCACGCGGAAGAGGACGTCAAAGAGGCGATCGCTAAAGCTGATGACGCTGCTCTGAAGGTGAAGGCCAAGATGGCTGAGGCTGCCGCTGAAGCTAAGAAGAAGGCCAAAGAGGCTGAAGAAGCTGTAGAAGCGGAAGCCTGATTCGGATGTTGCCTGAGGTTCTTGAGCATTTGGTGTCCGGCATTGTCGACAACCCTGATGATGTTCGGGTGAACATGCGTCGGCAGCGCCGCGGGCAGGTCTTGGAGATCCGGGTGAACCCGAGCGACTTGGGCCGAGTCATTGGCCGTAACGGTCGCACGGCGCGGGCTTTGCGTAAGGTGATCTCTTCCGTGAAGGGGAGAGGTTTCGTTCGCGTGGATGTTGTGGAGACCGACCGCTAACAAGTTTGTCTGCACTGACAGATTCGTCTAGGAGGGGGCCTCGAGCGTTTGCTCGGGGCCTTTTCATTTTGGGTAAAGCGACCCTGCTTGGGGCCTGCGAAGCCTAGGCGAATATTGGCCGTGTGGTTCCGGTTGAAAGTGCCAGCAGACAAGTTGAGGGGGCCGCAGTTCCCTGCGACCCCCTCTTCTCAGCCAACCACGCGGTGATGCGCGGGCGATCGAGCCTGGTTCTTACTTGAATCTCCTGCGCAGGAAGGCCCCGCCACCAACCATTGCTGTTCCGGCCACTAGGGCCAACCCGATGGTCGCGCCCGTCTTCGGTAGGGAACCGGACTTGCTGGCATCCGTCTTCTCGGCGTCCGGCTTCTCGGCGTCCGGTTTGTCGGTGTCTGGTTTTTCCGGGTCGGGCTTCTCGGGGTCCGGCTCACCGGGCGTCTCGTCCCATCTTTGATGGTCACGGTCAGGGGGGCGGCGATGTCCCAGGCGTGTGCCTCCCCGTCGACGAAGACGGTGACTTTCGCGTAGCACTCACCTGCGGCCAAGCCCTCGAAGGGGACAGAGAAAGTGCCGATTCCGTTTTCCACTTCGACCTCGGCACTTGCGATGTCGACAGGTGTGGAGGCACTGGGCTGCTCTGCTTCGCCCTGGTCCCCAAAGAGGATGCCCTCACCCTCGTAGAGTTCGGCTTCCACAGTGACCTCTTGGTCAGAGTCCACGCCCAAAACGTTCCCCACCACCTGAGTGGCTGCGGTGGTTGCGGGGCACTCGTTTTCAACCGTGTCGCTGATGAAATGGACGCCGATGAGCTCAGCTGGGCACCCCAAGACGGTGAGTGGCATGGAGCCCTCCACGGTCACCTCTCCCGCGCCGGGCTCTGGAGATTCGACTGTCATCGACACCGTGTAGTTGCCTGGCTGCAGTCCGCTTGCCACGTACCAGAAGGTGCCTTCCTCGCCTTTCTCCAACTCTGTGGGGATCAGCTCCTCACTGTCTTCCCCTTGGACCTTCACGGACACGATGTTGTCGAGGTCGGCGCCTCCGCCTACCCCGATTATTGCGCTCGCCGGGTCACCACACACGAAGAGGGGTTCGGTGTCTTCGAAGTCCACCCACGGGTCAAACCAGGAATGGTCCGAGTTTGGATCCTCGCCGCCCGACTCGACGCACTCACCAACGGTGAGGGTCGCTTCAGCTGTGTACGGCAAGCCGCTGGTCCACGCCTTAAGGGTGTAAGTGCCGACCTCAAGATCTTCGACACGCCAAATTTTGTTTGGCATCGGACCGTGTTCCCACTTGGGTTCGCCTGGGCCCTTGACGGTTAGGTAGGACTGGTACATCGAGCTGCCAAGCCCCCTACCAATCACGTGGACCTTCGCTTTGCCCGTTTCACAGTTGACCGTGACGTTCGAGGGCCGGATAAATAGCTCTGACTCTTCGGACTGCTCGGCGACCGCAGCGGTCGCACCCATTAGGCCGAAGCCTAACGCTGCCGCCCCGAGGCCGCTGAGGGCAGCCCGGAGGGCTCGGCTGCGCTTCCTAGCGTTCGTTGGGTTTCCTTCTGTAGGCTTCCTAACTTCTGTTACGCCATCGTCGCCGTAGCAGCTCGACACCGTTGTGACCACAGTAACAACGACTGCCCGCCAAAATGCTCCTGAACTGCATTTTCGCATCGGGTATCTGCGCCTCGCCGTGCGGGCATCCGGAGGTTTGGGCGGCCACCCTCTCCCCAGGATGACCGCCCAAGCAGTAACCGCCACCTGCAGTCCGACCCGCCAGCCGATCGCTAGTTGCAGCGGCAATGGCTCCTTGACTGTTAGTTGGCGCCGACTGGAGTGACTGCGCCCGTCGGCTCAGGAGCATCACCTTCTTTGGGGAGCAAGCCGTATTGGGTGAGGAGCAGTCCGGCCTCGTCCCCCTCCATAAACTTTGCGATCAACTTTGGCGAGGGACCCTCTTTGCCGTCACGCAGGTAGCGGGTCGCCTTCATCAGTTCGCGAACGTCGTAGATAGAGTTGAATACTTCCGGCACCCCGCGGTCCACGTTCGCTAACCGGTACACGGCTTCCATGGCGGTGCGTACGGAATGCTCCGTGGCGGAAGTGGTGTCCCGCGTCGACTCGGCGAACTGTCTAACGAACGCGCAGTTCGTTACGTCCTCGGGCGCAATCTGCGATCGGTCCGTGCCGTCGCGGATGTGAAGAACGCCGTGATGAGCGGCATCATGCTGGGGCGGGTGACCCCGTTTTCTTCGGAGGCCAACTCGTCGATCTCGTCTTCGGGGGCGCCTATGTGCCACAGCCATTCCTTGGTGATCTCTTCCCCAGTGCATTCGCGCAGTGGCTTCTTGATGAAGTTCCCTCCCGGAGCCCCGAATAGCCCGTGGAACCATGCGACTGTCTGGTCATCGGGCTGGTTGCTGAACTGGGCTTGCCGGCTGATGGTCCACGAGCACATCTGGTTCGAGTCGGAGAACCTCTTCGAAATCACTTCGTTGACGCGCTTGTCGTACAGGTCTTTAGGTAGGGCCATAGCCTGCTGCATCAGGTTGTTTTGGCCCCTATTACCGAGGGCGAAGCGCGGGTCAATGCCACCTTTCTCGCCTTGGCTCTCTGTGGTCCGCTTGTAGGAGCAGTTGGGGTCCTTTTCGTTGAGCCAGTAGAACTTGTCCAGCACGGAGCCATCCGCTTCTATGGAGGACGCGGACCGGTAGAGGTCTCACAGGCGTTCAAAGTGGGACTCCATTTCGCGGCCGCGGCGCAGCCGGCCCCTAACGTCATTGTTGGGTTTCAGGAGCCTACTTGGGCCTAGTCCTCTCATCTCCTTGTTCCCGGCATGGATGGACAGCGAATGTTTTGCGGATTAGTGCGCCCGTGGCGCTGAGCCTCCACTCACGGCTCCCAGGCTTAGGCCTGTTTGTTGGCTGGTTTTTT
>CAYFUO010000158.1:0-2189 GCA_964346255.1 uncultured Actinomyces sp.
CCGGAGCCACGTTTCACCGCCCGCTCAATGTTGTCGGAGGGCACAGAGTTTCTCTTAGCGGTCTGGATAGCGTCGTACAACGTAGGGTTCGCCGCGGGATCACCGCCGCCGTTCCGAGCGGCAACCTCGATGTTCTTCACCAGACGAGCAAACAGCTTGCCCCTCTTAGCGTCGATAGCCGCCTTTTTATGCTTGGTTGTGGCCCACTTCGAGTGCCCCGCCATGTACGTCCCTCCACTTGTTTTCTTACCCGCCTGATCTTACCAGCGTCAACCGGTGTCGCTCACCGCACCCCTAAAAGGGTGGAGGGAACGCGGCCGCGCACCCTCAGGCCTCGTCGTCGCTTGCGTCCGGGTCCGCAAACGTCACGTCAGCGATGTTCGCCATCTCCCCGTCCCAGCCGCCCGCCCACTTCGCAATCAGTTCGGGGAGAACCTGCGGGTATATGCGCTCGTTTCGGCTGAGCTCTTCCACTTGGCTGACGGTGAACCATTTCAGCTCATCCAAAGTTTGGCGCTCAACGTCGGTGAACCCGTCGGTGGTGACGGCGTCCGGGTCGCCCTCGTACCCCGCCAGGTAGAAGAACTCGTCTTGGCGGGCGCGCACCGACAAAAACACGAACTCAGCCTCCCGATAGAGGACTGGCCCCACCAGTTGGTTCGGGTCCAGAGAAATCCCCGTCTCTTCCAGTAACTCTCGGGCGGCCCCCACCCTCGGGGTCTCCCCGGGCGCCAGCCCCCCGCCGACGGTGAACCACCAGGTGGATGTGGGGTCATGAGCGTCGTGACCGCGGATCAACAAGACTCTCCCCTGACGGTCGAACAGGACGATTCGGGCGCCCTCCCTACGGGGCACGCCGTCCTCATCCGCGCGCCACTCTGGGCCCAACTTGGTCAACTCTCTCCCCCATCCGTGCGCCACCTCAACGCCTGCCGCTCACCCTTCGGGTGTCCTAGGCGTGGGCGCACCGTCACTACGGTTTTTTCCGTTTCCGGAGGCTGAGCCTGCTTCGGCCCTTCTCCCCGGTTTGCGCATACACCGACCCGACCAGTAGGTAGTCTTCCCTCGCCCCGCGAATGTCGTCGACCCACGTTGAGGCAACCACTTGTTGCTCAGGCCGCGGCCCCACCTTCTCCATGTTGTTTTGGGCGAGGGCGAGACGACCCGCCGCGCGCATGTGTTTGCGCACTGGCCCCTTCGCCCCCACTTTCTTCGCCCACTTTAACGCGTAGCGCCTACCAACCGGGTTGGACACCATCCTTTGTTCCTCAACGCTGACCCAACCGGTCTCCACGTACGGGCCCAAGCCGACACCGATCTGTTCCAACCGCTTCTTCGTTCCCCTCAACAGCCACACCAGCCACGCGACCAGTAGGGGAACTTCAACCGCCAAGTAGAGGACTATCCACCAGGATCCGAGCATTGCGAACCCGTTCCACAATGCGTGCATGGCAATCGCAGCAGCAAGACCCGCGGTCACCCGCCACACCCAACCCCACACGCGGGCGGCGCTCAGCAGGGCGGCCGCTACCGCTAGCCCGGTGAACGAGGTCGCCATCGGGTGGATGAACGGGCTCATCACCCCGCGAGCGAAAATGGTGACGCCGAGGACAGCGGAGCCTTCGGCGTGGGCCTGCACGAAGTAGATTATGTTCTCCGTGAACGCGAACCCCGCACCCACCAAACCCCCTGTGACCACACCGTTCTTCGTGGAAACTAGGTGGCGGCGGGCCAGCAGCAGGACGAGGACGACCCCCACCCCCTTGAAGGACTCTTCAGCCACCGGGGCGACTACGACCGCAACCAAGGTCTCGGCCCGATCGACTTGGCCCAGGTAGGCGAGCAGATCGCTGTACAGAGAGCTGTTGACCACGGAGGCGAGCATGGTGGCGACACCCGCGCCCCACAGGAAAGCGTAGACGAGGTAACGGAACCGCAGTGGCGCTAACCTGTCGGCGTGCAACAGCACCACGGTTACCAACGTTAGGGGCGCCAACGCCACTAGGGCGAAGACCCCGGTTTTGGTGAAACCTGAAGACCTAACTGAAAAGACTGCGGCAGCCACCAGCATGACCGCAATGACAATGATTAGGGCGAACTCGGCCCGGGAGGGGGCCAGCCTCGCCATGAGCCCCCAACTGCGCGGGGACGGCAGACGCTTCTTCCCCTCACTGCCCGCGCCTTTGCTG
>CAYFUO010000158.1:2289-3701 GCA_964346255.1 uncultured Actinomyces sp.
CTGCCCGCGCCTTTGCTGTCAGCATCGTCTTCTTTGACCTGCTGCCGGGAAGTGTAAGGGTTACCGTCTTCTAGGTGGTGGCCCTCACCCGCCCTTTCCCCCTCTTGAGTTTGCAGGCGGAACCGTTCCCAAGCAGGCCCTTGTGACTGGTCCTCCCCCGTCACGGTGACCACAGTTCGACAGGCAGTGGGAGGGGAGCGGTTCCCGCTAGACGGAAAAGTCTCGAGGCGACCCTTTTCCTTAAGGCGCGGACCTGAGCGACATCCTGGTTGTGTAAAGAGCAGGCCAGTCCAGCCTTGTAAGACTCCTGGTCGCAAGCCTCCAACTGCGCTTCCCACAGCGCCTCTCGCGCCGTCTCCGCTCTCAGTTCGGGGGTGAGCACTCGCTGCAGCTCCATGGTGAGGTGGTCTTCCGCCTGCAGTCTTCGCGAAACCGCTTCCGCACTCCCCGCGGCCACTGACCCATTCAAGCCGTCGGCTGCGAGGGGACATTCAGACACCAGGAGCGCCTCTGTTGCCGCCGACCGCAACGCATCCGCGTCCTCGCGCGCCACGACGGGCAGTTCAGAGATTTGGATCGCCTGGGCGCTGCGCTTCACGAGATGCCGGTTCAGTCGAGTGCGCGCTGCCAGCACTCGCCGGTGCAGTCGGTCTATGCGCCCCGCCAGACGCCACAGCCAAAACAAGGCGGCGAGGACCACGAGCAGCAACACCCACACCCAAACTGGTAGGTCCGTCAACGCCTCCACGTCACGAAGTCCCGCCGCTAATCCGGTTTCGTAGAGTCTCGTAAGGAGTGCCAGTGACCGGAGGGGCCCCCCACTCAACCACGGTCTCGTAAACGGCGATCAGTTGGTCAGTTATGGTCGACCAGTCGAAGCGCGCCGCACGTTTCTCCCCCGCCTCCGCGATCTTCGCTCTCCTGGCGGGGTCGGCCAAAAGTTCGTTCAGTTCCGCTGCTAAGTCGTGCGCGTCCTCGTTCTTAAACAGGACGCCCGCATCCCCATCATTCAGGACTGCTTTGAAGGCCGCGATGTCTGAAGCGACCACGGCGGTTCCCGCAGCCATCCCCTCAACGAGGACGATCCCGAAGGACTCCCCACCCGTCTGCGGGGCCACATAAACAGTGGCGCCCTTAAGTAGGGAGGCCTTCTCTTCATCAGTGACCTCACCCAGCAGGCTTACCGACTCCGGGTAGCGTCGCAGCGCATCCTGCAACGCGTCAGCGTCTCCCCTGCCCGCAACCAGGAAGCGGACCCCCGGGTGCTCTTCGAGGACGTCCCCGATGGCCGCCGCGAACACGGGTAGGCCCTTGCGGGGCTCGTCGAGTCGCCCCAAGAACACTATGACAGGTTGGTCTTCAGTGCCCGCCCACTTCGGAATCTCCTCCGCAGAAGCGAACACGTCCGTGAA
>CAYFUO010000159.1:0-3628 GCA_964346255.1 uncultured Actinomyces sp.
TCACAGGTTTTGTCTCGGTTTTGTCCGAGCCGAGGTGGGTGGCGACGTGGTGGCGGCATGTTGTGTCCCGCTGATGCTTGCGCACGCGCGCACGGCGCTCACTCACGGGCGGTTTTAGGCCCATGGACTTGAGCCTTCAGTACGCATTCAGCAAGCACTATTGGTGCCCTGTCCGAAAACCATAGACCGCGCAAACAGGCCGAAACCCGCGCCCCAGAACCTCAAAAGACGCAACCGTTGACCAGACTCAGGTCGGGGACAGCGGCCAAGTCAGCGGCCTGCCGCGCGTGGGAGTTAGGGACCTGCAGGGACCCTAGGACCGCAGCTCAGCGGATTTCGGCTGAGTGGGCGCCTAAAGACTTGGCCTCCAAAGCCAACAGTGCGGCCTTGATCTCTCGCCCACCCGTATAGTTACCCATCTTCCCGTCCGCGCGGACAACCCGGTGGCATGGAAGGACGATGGGTAGGGGATTTTTGGCGCAGGCTGTACCAACCGCCCGCGCAGCCCCGGGGGAAGACACTGCTCGCGCCAGGTTCCCGTACGAGGACGTGCCCCCGTAGGGGATCTCCTGCAAGGCAAGCCAAACGCGCCTTCGAAACGGCGAGCCCACCCTCTTATCACCCGGGCGTGACGCCGTCAGGTCCAGGTTGAGAGCGAAGCTGTGCCTAGTTCCACGAAAGTACTCATCCAACTGTTTTTGCGCCGCCTCAAGGTGCTGGAGGTGAGGTCGGGCTGAATCGGAGTCCAGGACTCGAGCAGCGTAGTACACCTTCAGGCCGTCGTCGGGGTAGGCGTGCTCGTCTGTGGCGCCGAAAGTAATGCTCCTGAGGCCGAGAGCCGAGGCCACCATGTTGAGTTCTCCCAGTGGAGAGCTCACGAGGAAGGACACGAGAAATGGGCCATCAGGCACGCGGTCACCCCCTCCCTTGTGTTTCCTCCATTATTGCGTTCAGGCCCGCATGTTGGCCAGAGGCCCGCGTGGTAGTTTTAGTGCGTATCGCCCAGACATTGTTTTGGCTAGGAGACTGACATGCAACACAAGCGACCAACCCGTAGAGCCATGTTTGTGAGCGCCGTCTTTGTGGCGGCGGGGCTGGCCCTGACCGGTTGTGGGGGTGGCGACAGTGGAGGTTCTGCTGAGCCCCTCGACTTAGCGAATGCTGAGGGGTCTTGGACCCTCGAGAGTGGGAAGGGACCAGAAGGCGACTTCAAACCGATCGCGGGCCAACCTGTCACCCTGGAGATCACGGCGGACGGCTCTTTCTCTGGGACCAGCGGGTGCAACAACATTTTCGGCACCATGACCATTGACGCGGGCTCCGTCGAAATGGGTCCCATCGGGCAGACCATGATGGCCTGTGAGGAGGACGCCATGGAACTGGAAACCAAGTACACGCAGGCCTTGGACTCAGTTGACGCGGGCGAAGTGGATGGTGAAGAACTAACCTTGACTGGGCCTTCCACCGAGGTCCACTACAAGAAGGCGTAGCCGGGGAGCGGGGTCCGCAAGGCCGGCCTAGGGTTTGTGGAAGAAAAAGGTGGGGCCCAAGACTGCGGGCCCCACCTTTTCGTTTAAGTTGTTTAGGCGAACTTGCCTGTCACCCGAACATCGTGGTCTGAGACAGTGACGTCGGCGGCTTTCAACTGTTGCCCCGTCCCCGCTAAGAGACGGTTCAGGTCGATCTTCTTCCCTTGGAACCGTTCGATCTTCCCTTCAGCCATCCGTAACACCATTGCGATCGCTGGGTTCCCACTGCCCACCTCAATCTTGTCGATGGTGAGGGTGAACGTCTTAGGGTCGTAAGTGATCATGGCTTTCGCGTCGGCCTTCGCACTGATGAAGCTCCTCTTCACTTTCGCGTAGCCGACGACCATGATTTTCTGGCCCTGCTGTTGCAGCGTGAAATCTAGGTCCTGCAGGGTGAACCCCTGTTTCGCGGCCCCCACTTTGACGGCTTCACGAACAACCTGCTTCAGTGCGGTCGTCTCAATGCGGGCAGCGAACTCCCCACTCATGTCACTCAAGTCGTCTTGGTTGGCGCCAATCCACACTTGACCTGACGTGTCCGTCACCCAGTCGAACGGAACCGACTCAACTTGCAGGTCGAACTCTGCGGGTATCCCGTCAACGATGAGCGGGTGGGCCTCCACCATCAACTTGTCGAGCGTTGCGGGTAGGCGGTCCTTCACGGAGGTGACGTCGGTGGACACTTGGCTCTCAGCAGCTGCCTTCGTGTCGGGGGACAGGGAGATGCGGGTTCCCGACAGGTTCGCTTGGAGCAGTTCAATGTTTGGGGGCGCATCCATCGTCACACTCACGGCATCTTCATTGGCTTTCGGGCCGACAACCTTCCTGAGGGCCGAGTTCAGTGCTTTTGCCAGTGACCCTCCTGAGGAAGGGATCGACGACCCCACTAGGAATCGGGTTTTCAGGAGCGTTTGGAACGGTGAGTCCGCCTTAGCCATGTAGGGTTCCTTCATCTGCTTGCTTAGGTGGCGGGGCCATCCCCACCAGTTGACATTAGAAGCTTAGGTTGCCGGACACAGTTTTTGTTGTTCCTGCAGGTGGTAGTTGCGCAATACGTTTGGGATAGTGAGGAAATGGAAGAGAAACCTGCTCTCACGGGGGGCCGCATTTACATGGCGGCGACCCCCATCGGCAATGTTGATGATGCGTCTCCCAGACTGCTGCAAGCCTTGGCGACCGCCGACCTGATAGCAGCGGAAGACACTCGCCGCTTGCATAACTTGGTGGCGAGGCTCGGCGTGGAACTCAAGGCCAAAGTCATCGCCTTCCACGATCACAATGAGACGGAGCGCGCCGCGCAGCTCCTGGACGCCGCTGACGAGGGCCAGATGGTGCTAGTGGTGTCGGACGCGGGGACCCCAACTGTTTCGGACCCCGGCTTCCACTTGGCGAAACTAGCGGCTGAACGCGGCGTGGCAGTGAGCCCACTGCCGGGGCCCAGCGCTGCGCTCGCGGCTCTTTCCGTCTCGGGGCTCCCAACCGATAGGTTCATTTTTGAGGGCTTCTTGCCTAGGAAGAGTGGGCAGGCGAAGCAAGTGCTAGCGCAGTTGGCGACCTTCGGCCGCACCATGATCTTTTTTGAATCCCCCCGCAGGGTCGCGAAAACCTTGAACCTGATGGCGGAGGTGTTCGGCTCTGAGCGGGAGGCAACAGTTTGCAGGGAACTCACGAAGACCTACGAAGAGGTGGTGCGTGGAACACTCGGCGAGTTAGCCGCCCGGTTCGACGCTGAGGAGGCGCGCGGCGAAATCACGCTGGTCGTCTCAGGCCACGGCGCGCCGCAAGAGACTGACGTGCTCGGTGCCGCGGATGCTGCGCTGGCGCTGGCAGCATCTGATGGGATCCGGTTGAAGGACGCGGCGGCCCAAGTCGCTAAGAGCGCGCCGGGGCTGCGCGCCAACACTATTTACAGGGAAGCCTTGGCGCGCAAAGGCGACTGAATCAGTCGGTGGAGCGTACCAGTTGGATACGCGTTTTCCCCATCTCCTCCAGCGCTGCCTCCCCAAGTTCGGGGGACACGGGCTCAGTGAGGTCAAGTAGGACCCGCACGTTTTCAATCGAGTCCATTTGCGCCGCGTCCAAGGCTGTTTCCTTCACGC
>CAYFUO010000160.1:0-3577 GCA_964346255.1 uncultured Actinomyces sp.
TGCGCCGCTTCCTTGAGGGAGGCGACAAAGTCAAGGTGATGATCATGTTCCGGGGCCGCGAACAGTCCAGGCCTGAAGCGGGAATCAGGCTTCTACAAAGGTTGGCGGAAGAAGTTGGGGAACTCGGCGTGATCGAATCTGCCCCCCGCCAAGATGGCCGCAACATGACCATGGTGCTCGCCCCGACACGACGCAAGTCGGATGCGATGGCGAAGCAGCGTGCTCGCCGCCAAGCCCAGAGGGCCCAGAGGCGCGCCAAACATGAGGAGCGCACCCGCAAAGGACAGACTCGCGCTGAAAGAAGCGACTTTTAGTGAGACTTGGGCGGGTGATCCCCGCCAACATTGGGAATGAAGTGAGGACGTAAGATGGCAAAAAATAAGACCCACTCTGGGACGAAGAAGCGCTTCCGGGTGACCGGCTCCGGCAAGATCATGCGTGAACGTGCTGGCCGCCGCCACCTGCTTGAGCACAAGGCACCCAAGCGTAAAGGTCGCCTGAAGAACGACGTTGAAATCGCGAAGGCGGACCGGAAAGAGGTGCGGTCACTTCTCGGGAAGTGACTGCTGGAGGATTAGGGGAATCAGATGGCAAGAGTAAAGCGCAGCATCAACGCTAAAAAGAAGCGCCGCGACGTACTGGAGCAGGCCTCCGGTTACCGCGGCCAGCGTTCACGCCTGTACCGGAAAGCGAAAGAGCAGGTCACCCACTCTCACGTTTACCGCTACCGTGACCGCCGCCAAAAGAAGCGCGATTTCAGGCGCCTGTGGATCCAGCGGATCAACGCTGCGTCCCGCGCTGAGGGGCTCACCTACAACCGTTTCATCCAAGGCTTGAACTTGGCGGGTGTTGAGGTGGACCGTAGGATGCGCGCGGAGTTTGCTGTGACCGACCCGCCGGCGTTCTCCGCCCTCGTCAAGGTCGCGAAGGATGCGCTACCTGAAGACGTGAACGCGCCAAAAGCTGCAGCGTAAGCAAGGCTGACACTAGTGCGACGCCCACCAGTGCTCACGAACCCCAGGTCTGAGAGGATCAGGAAGGTTCGGGCGCTCGGTGGGCGTTCTGCACGCAAAAAGACGGGGCGCATCCTCGTGGAGGGTCCCCAGGCTGTTCGCGAACTTGTCACCCACCGCGGTGGCGACGTGGTCGACGTCTACTTTGAAGAGTCGCTTTTCGGTGGGGACCTCTACGAGGCGGCCTCCCTAGCGACCCGTTGGGTGCATTTGGTGGACGAGGACGTGGCGCGGGCGATCAGTCCTGACTGCCAAGGCGTTGCGGCCGTCGCGAAGGTGAGCGCCATCATCCAAGACCGACAGCAGATTTCTTCCCTCCCCGTGAAGGCGAACAGTTTCGCGGTTGCTCTTCCAGAAACGCAGGACCCCGGGAACGCGGGTACCATCATCCGGTCGGCGGCAGCGTTCGGGGCTGAAGCCATTTTTCTGGGTAAGGGGTCAGTGGATCCAACAAACCCGAAGGTGATCAGGTCCTCCACCGGGTCCGTGTTCCAAGTCCCCATTTTCACTGTTGACCTGGGGGAGGCTGCCTCACAGTTCGCTGGTGGGGGAGCCACAGTGCTGGGCGCCGCCGGTGGGCCAGGCACAGAGAATCTGGACACTCTCCTTGTCGGCGCTGTTTGCCTTGAGGGCGGCTCTTTGGACTTTGCACCCGCTAACCCCCTAGTTGGGACCCACATTTGGGTGTTCGGCAATGAGGCGCGTGGCCTGTCCCGAGATGTTGAGGGGGCCTGCGACCTACTAGTTTCCATTCCGATCGCCGCGAAAGTGGAGTCACTCAACGCCGCCGCGGCTGCCGCGATCTGTTTGCACGCTTCACATTTGAGTGCGGAAGGGCTGTGAGCACCAGTGGGTTTTCCTGAGCAGGCGGGCCGACAGACCGTAGCGGCCCTGTCTGAAGGTGAGATCCTCGATAGGATCCTCAAGTTTTTGCCGGTCGGTCCACACACCGACTTAGGACCCGGAGATGACGCCGCGATTGTTGCGGCTCCGGGGGCGCGTTTCACGGTCACCACTGACGTTCTCGTGGAGGGCTCACATTTTCGGCGAGAGTGGTCAACCGGCGCTGAGGTTGGGGCCAGAGCTGCGGCCCAAAACCTAGCGGACATAGCAGCCATGGGCGCTACTCCAACCTCACTTGTGGTTTCCATGGTTTTGCCGCCTGACCTGCCCGTATCTTGGCTGGAGGACTTCGCGGGAGGGTTGGGCGCTGAAGCGTTTGAAGCGGGCGCAGGGGTCGTTGGTGGGGATATTGTCGCCGGCCCCGTTTTGACCGTTTCGGTTGCTGCCCACGGGTATTTGGGTGGGCGGCCAGTGACGCGGTCCGGCGCGAAGCCGGGGGACACGGTCGCTGTTGCGGGGACCTTGGGTTTGAGTGCGGCAGGGCTTGCGGCGCTCCAGTCTGGGGCTGTATCTCCCGCGCTTAGGGGCAATGAGATCCCTTTTGTGTTCAGGAAGGCCGTGGAAACGTTCAGGAGCCCGAAGCCACCTTTGAAGGCGGGTCCTCTGGCCGCGGGCTTGGGTGCGACCGCCATGCTGGATCTGTCGGATGGTTTGGTGAGGGATGCGGGCCGTTTAGCGAAGGCGTCTGGTGTCCGAGTCGACTTGAGTCGCTATGGGTTGAGCGGGGCGAAGGCCAACTTGGAGGACGCGGGCCGCGCTCTCGGCGTGGATCCCATGCAGTGGGTTTTGTACGGTGGGGAGGACCATGGTTTGCTCGCCACGTTCCCGCCCTACGTGTTGGTGCCGGAGCCTTTCCGCGCCGCGGGCACGGTGGGCAGTTTTGACGTCGGCGCGGGGGAAGACAGCGGTTCGCGCGTGACCTTGGACGGCGCGCCCCTAACTGGAGGCTTCGACCACTTCGGTTAAGCCCGTTAGAACCGTTCTGTGGCGCCTTCTCATTGTCGTGACACTTCCCTTTGGCTCCCGGCCCATGCGGGGTGCGGTTGGTGGCATTCGGGATGCAGCCTGTGGTCCTCGCTAAGAGTTTCGGATCTTGGGTTCGCACGCTGAATAGCGGTCCTTGCCGGCATTGGGTGGCTGGGGCTCCCATCGAGCGCGTCCGTCACTGTAGCCTCCGAAAAGTGGGGCTTTGCGCACCATTCCCGGGTTGGGCGCACCCGGACCGAACGCACAGTTTCCCCCGACCGAACCCACAGCGCGAATGACGACGTTAGGCCGCTGTTAGCTTCGTCGTGTGTTCGGTTGGGGGGACGCCGACGATGCGTCACCTCGCCAGCCGTCTCCCAACCGACTCCCAGCCCACCCCCGAAAGGGTTTTGGGCAGAAAGAAACCCCGAGGCTGAGCCTCGGGGTGACTGTCCGTTTGGTCAGAGTGCCCGTTCGAAACGGTTGCTTTTGATGCAGGTCGTGCAGACGTTCATACGCTTCGTTCTGCCGTTCACCCGAGCGCGGACGCGCTGAATGTTCGGGTTGAAGCGACGGTTGGTGCGCACATGTGAGTGCGAAACCGACTTGCCGAATCGCGGACCCTTACCGCAGATCTCACAGACTGAGGCCATTTGGTCCCCCTATGTACTAGATGCCGGAAAGTTCGCTCCCAC
>CAYFUO010000161.1:0-3573 GCA_964346255.1 uncultured Actinomyces sp.
TGGCAGGCTAGTCTCCGTTCCCTTTAGGTTCAAGGAACGAGCCAGAGGGGTTTGATCCCACCACGCTCGCCACGAACGTTCCTTTCGCAACCATGCCCTCTAGGAGATCCCCACTTTTCAGGCTCGACGCGTCCTCGACAACCTCTTTTGAGGGGGTGCGCAGTATGGCGTACCCCCGTTCAAGGGTCGCTTGGGGGGACAGGGTCGCAAGTGCTGCGCTGTAGCGGGTGACCTCATTCTTTTGGGTGGCAAGCACCCTTTGGATCGCGGCCGACATTTGCAGGCGGGCGCGCTCCAGCCACGCCTTTTGCACGTGAATGGTCGCCAGTGGGCTGAGGAACGCGGGACGTGACAAAACCGAAGCGAGCAGTTCAGTTTCACGCGAGAGTCTGCGCTGAAACGCTGCGTCGAGGGCAGCGGTGACGTGGGAAACTGACTGGCGTTCTTCCCCCAAGTCGGGGACGATCCTGCGTGCAGCGTCGGTTGGGGTGGAGGCACGGTAGTCGGCGACAAAGTCTAAGAGGGGCGCGTCGCCCTCGTGTCCCACCGCGGAGACCAGTGGAGTGCGCGCCTGGGCTGCGGCGCGCACTAGGGCTTCTTCTGAGAAGGGGAGGAGATCCTCGACGGAGCCGCCCCCACGGGCCACGACGATCACGTCCACGTCCCCCATCGCGTCCAGTTCCTGGATGGCGGCCGAAACTTGGGTGACTGCGTTGACGCCTTGGACGGCGACCTCCCGGATCTCGAAGCGTGCCGCCGGCCAGCGGGCAGCAGCGTTCACAAGCACGTCGTCTTTCGCTTTCGCCTCCCGACCGCAAATCAACCCGATCTTGCGGGGAATGAAGGGGAGCGGTTTCTTGCGCTCAGCTGCGAACAAGCCCTCGGCTGCCAGTCGGGCCCGCAGTTTTTCAATCTGGGCGAGCAGAGAACCCAAGCCTTGCAGGCGGATCTCCGCGGCGCGTAGCGAGAGCCTCCCGTTCTGCTCCCAAAAACTGGGTTTGACGCGGGCGACGACGCGGGCCCCCTCGTCGAAACCTTCCCCAACTTGGCGTAGCACTCCACCGAACGCGTTCACTTCCATGGAGACGTCCTCGTCCACGTCGCGAAGCGTGAAGAAGGAGAGGCGGGTGGGCCCACGGTCCTTGTACTCCACCACTTGGCCTTCCACCCACAGTTCGCTCATGCGGTCCACGTACAGGCGAATGTTGTGCGTCAGCAGGGACAGGGGCCAAGGGTTCTCTGGCGTGGTCATGTTGGCGCGGGGAGCCAGTTGGCTTTCGTTTCTCACCCCACCAGCTTGCCATGACTGTTTGGTGGCTGTGACGGGCAGGGGGTCTTCTGTGGATGAAGCTCACCAACAAATGGGGTGGAGTCACTGGTTAGATGGGGGCATGAGTAATGTTGACGCCGGCCCCGATGCGACCAGCCCCAATGTGAAACGTGTTCTTCTCGCCGCCCCCCGCGGATACTGCGCTGGGGTGGACCGGGCGGTCGAGGCAGTTGAAAGGGCCCTGCAGGCGTACGGGCCCCCCATTTACGTTCGCAAAGAGATCGTGCACAACAAGTACGTTGTGGAGACCCTGAGCGGGCGGGGCGCCATCTTCGTGGAAGAAGTTGATGAGATCCCTGAGGGGTCGCTCACCATCTTTTCAGCCCACGGGGTGTCCCCCCAGGTTCACGAGGACGCTGAAGCCCGCAACCTACGCACCATCGACGCGACCTGCCCCTTGGTGACGAAGGTGCACAGGGAGGCCGTGCGGTTCGCTCGGGATGATTACGACATCATCCTCATCGGCCACGTCGGCCACGAAGAAGTCGAAGGCACCTACGGTGAAGCCCCCGATCACATTCAAATCGTTGGCACCCCGGAGGCTGTCGATGAGGTGGTTGTGCGTGACCCGGAGAAGGTTGTGTGGCTGTCCCAGACCACGCTGAGCGTTGACGAGACGATGGAGACCGTCGACCGCTTGCGGGAGAGATTCCCGCTCATGGAGGATCCGCCCTCGGACGATATCTGCTACGCCACCCAGAACCGTCAGGAAGCCGTGAAGGCCATCGCGCCGCAAGTTGACGTGATGATCGTGGTGGGAAGCGCCAACTCATCGAACTCTGTTCGCCTCAAAGAGGTGGCGTTGGACGCGGGCGTTCCCGCCGCTTACCGGGTTGATTCAGCGAGCGAACTGGACCCCGCTTGGTTCGAGGACGCTCAAGCGGTGGGCCTAACTTCAGGTGCGTCTGTGCCCGAAGTGTTGGTTAAGGAGGTGCTCGCCTGGTTGCAAGAGCAGGGGTTCTGGCAGGTTGAGACCGTGCAAACTCAGGTTGAGACGATCACGTTCGCCCTGCCACGGAACCTGAAGAAGGACCTAGTGGATAAGGGGCTGGTGCCGAAGAACGCGCGCGGTCGGACGCCCGCTCCGGGACACACAGCGTAGACGCACCTTGCGCTGTGACGTGCGGCAAGAAGGCGGCGCTACCTTAGTGTTTCCTTCCCGCCGCATTTAGACTGGGCGGCGTGTCTTTAACTATTGGTATTGCGGGACTGCCCAACGTCGGTAAGTCGACCCTGTTCAACGCGCTGACTCGGGCGACCGTCTTAGCTGCTAACTATCCGTTCGCAACCATCGAACCGAACGTTGGGGTGGTGCCCCTACCCGACGCGCGGTTGGACCGTTTGGCGGACATGTTCGACTCGAAGAAGAAGATTCCTGCTGTCGTGTCTTTCGTTGACATCGCTGGGATTGTAAAGGGCGCCTCTAAGGGGGAGGGGCTCGGTAACCAGTTCCTCGCTAACATCCGTGAGGCTGACGCGATCTGCCTGGTCACCCGCGTGTTTTCGGACACGGACGTCACCCACGTTGACGGCAAGATCGATCCGCAAGCCGACATTGAGACGATCACCACCGAGCTGATGCTCGCCGACCTACAGACCATTGAGAACCGTCTGCCGCGCCTGGAGAAGGAGGTGCGCGCGAAGCGGGAAGAGAAGATCGTCCTTGACACTGCGCTGGCAGCTCAGGATCTGCTCGCTGAAGGGCTCGTCCTTTCCGGAGTCGAGGGCCAGAAACTGGACCAAGAGGTCCTCAAGTCTCTCCAACTGATGACTTCGAAACCGTTCATCTACGTGTTCAACATGGACGAGGACGGGATGAACAACACGGAATTGCAGGAGAGCCTCCGGGAGATGGTCGCCCCCGCCCAAGCGATTTTCCTCGACGCCCAGTTTGAGGCCGAGTTGGTCGAGTTGGACGAGGACGAGGGCCGCGAGTTGCTGGCTGAAACCGGGCAGGAAGAGTCTGGGCTGGACCAGTTGGCTCGCGTCGGGTTCGACACCCTTGGCTTGCAGACATATTTGACGGCGGGTCCGAAGGAGAGCCGTGCGTGGACCATCCACAAGGGGGACACGGCTCCGGAGGCTGCGGGCGTGATCCACACTGACTTCCAGCGGGGGTTCATTATGGCTGAGGTCATGAGCTTCGATGACTTGGACACTTTGGGGTCGGTCGCTGAGGTCCGCGCGGCAGGGAAACTGCGCATGGAGGGCAAAGACTACGTCATGGCTGACGGGGACGTGGT
>CAYFUO010000162.1:0-3495 GCA_964346255.1 uncultured Actinomyces sp.
GCTTGGACAGTGCACCTCGAAGGAACTTGGGCTGGTTGCAAGTGATTTCACGAACCCGCAGCGGGAACGGCTGTCGCGCCCCAACTGAACGCTTTCGTTTAACGCCCGCACCTCACGCTGCACCTTGCCTGGCCAATGCGCAGGGAGCCGCACCCCAGCGCCGTGGTAGCGTTCGACCGGACGTCAACCGCGGGCGGCTCCGGCGAGAAAATAGGGATGGAGCCCGATTAGCCCGGTCTTGAGGAGTGAGCTATGAAGTTCGGAAGCAAAGAATTCGTGCCGGTGATCCTCGGCACTGGCTTGAGCGCCTACGGGATCGCCCGCAGCCTCCACGAAGAATACGGTGTGCACTCGTTGGCGCTGGGCCGCGCCCACCTCCGCGAAACGGCCCATTCGAAAATTGTTGCCGTGCGAGTCTACGAACAGTTCGACGACGCCGATTTCATCATCAGAACGTTGAACGCCCTGACCGAGGAGTTCCCCGGCCGAACACTAATGGTGTTCCCAACGATCGAAATGTACGCCTACACCGTCATCGAACGGGCCGCAGAGCTAAGCGAGAACATCGTGGTGCCCCTGCCGGACGCGGCTGCGTTCTCTCGCGTCAAAAACAAGCGCGACTTCTACGAGGCCTGCGAAGAGTTTGGGGTGCCCTACCCGGCCTACACGATAGTCAACGAGACCCACCAAGATGACCCGCTGTTGGGCGAGAACCTCGACTTCCCGTACCCCGCGGTCGTGAAGCCATCTGACACTTCCATCTACCCCAGGTTGTCCTTCGCGGGCCGAAAAAAAGTCTATCGGGTCGCGAACCCAACAGAGCTCAGGGAAGTGGTGCAGCTAGTCTTCCAAGGCGGCTACGAGGGCGACCTGATAGTCCAAGAAATGCTCCCCGGGAACGAGACGATCATGCAGGTCGCCAACTCCTTCTCCACGCCCAGTGGGCTGGTGGACTCCGTGGTCGTCGCCCAAGTCATCCTCGCAGACCAGTCCCCCACCCTCGTGGGCAACTTCGAAGCGCTTGTCCCCGTCGTCAATGGGCCCTCCGAGGAGGACTTAGCACGCCTGCTGGAGGGGTTAGGGTACGCCGGGTTCGCGAACTTTGACCTGCTCTTAGACAAACGAACCGGGGTCTACAAAGTCTTAGAGCTTAATGTGCGTCTGGGTGGAGCCTCCTACTACGCGACCCTCGCTGGCATAAACCTGCCCGCCAGATCCGTGGAGAGCTTCATCCACCGCAGGTTGGATTCTCCAAGTCCCGCCCCACAAAAGAAACTGTGGCTCAACGTCCCCTACCCACTTCTTCGCAGGTACGCACCCAAAGCCCTACTGGCTTTAGCCGCGGAGGCCGCGCGGAACGGTAAGGGGGACACCCTGTGGTACCGGGAGGATCTAAGTGTGAGGCGCGTGGTTACACTGCTCGAATACGAGGCTCGCGTGATCCAGAAGACGATCCGCTACCACGACAACGGTGTCAACGGTTAAGGATGGAGAGGAGGGCGCGCGCCACCCGCTCGCTTTCCTCAATCGTTTCAGAAGTAGGTAAGTTCACCACCCGGGCGATCAGGTCCTCTGTGATGGGGAACCTGTGTGCGGCTGGGTCCCAGTTGTAACGGGCCGGGTCGGCAACGCCGGGGAACAAGGCGGGCCTGTACCATCGGCCCGCATAAACCCCCTCAGCTCGCAGGCGGTCGAACACCGCCTCCACATCTTCCCCCTCAGCGACGAAGAAAGGGAAACGGACCAACGGTGCTCCCCCTGTGATTGCTGCAGGGAACTCAACCTCACCCGACAACAACTCCACGTAGCTTGCGACCGCGTTGGAACGGGTGTTTTCCGTTGCCCTCAGGCCACCTAAAGCCCTCAACATCTGTCTGGCAACCCAAGGGGTGGGGGCCAGTGGAACGGGGCTCCCCTGCGCGCCCTCCAGCTCCGCGGGAGCGATGGGTGGGTCGAACAGTTGAACCTTCGTGAGAACCTTGCGGCCTGCTCCTGAGATTCCGCTGGGCAACCTGTTCAGGACACCAAGCTGGACCCGGTAGGTGGTGGCCGCCAATGCCAGTAGGGCCCCAGGGGATTCAAGTTGCTGGAGCGCCGAGCGGACAGCCGCGGACAGGGCCGAGTCAGATTCGGGGTTGACCCAGACTGCGCCACCGAACTTGGTTGGCAACATTTTTTCCACGCCGAAGGAGTGAACGGAGATGTCCGCAACCGGAGACCCGTCCGCGTTCCTAGCCATGCGACCGATCGAGTGGGCGCTGTCCTCCACGAGCAGCGCACCAGCCTCTTCAGCCGCCCTCTTCAGCGCGACCCCCGTCTTATCAGAGACGATTCCGAACGTGTTCTGCAAGACGATTGCCCGAAGGTGGCGGTAGTCGGGCAGTGTCTGCGGATCTAAGGCGACGGTGTCCGGTGAGATTTCGCCGTACACGGGTGTCAGACCTGCAGCGATCACTGGGTTCACCGCGGTGGCGCAGGTGAAGAGCTGGGTGAGCACGTTACCTGGGCCCCGCTCCTGTCGGATCCCGGCGAAAACGGCTTCCAACCCGTACCGGGCCTTGAAGACTAGGTACCAGTCTTGGGGCTGCGTGGCGCTATGTTCCGCCAACTGCTGTTTGATTCGCTCTTCGACAGTTCCGGACTTTACCGTCATGTTTTCCTACCCCCGCTCACCGCGGGACTTCCCGAAGTGAGCGGCGCACGCCCTAGCCAAAGCTTCGGAAGCATCCCACATTGGAACGTCACCCTCTAAGTTTGTGCCACCTAGAACCGCTGAAACTTCCGTGCACCCAAAAACGATGCCTTCCGCGCCGCGCTGCACCAGCAGGTCGATGGCCTCTTCGAACAGCTGCTGCCCGCCACGCAGATCCCCGGCTTTCACAGCGCGTATGCCACGCGAAGTCGGGTTCTCTTCACCCAAGTCAGTGAGGTCCAAGACGGTGTCCCCGCGGTCCTCTAGGGCCCCATAGACGCCGGCCTTAGCTGTTCCGTCCGTCGACAGCAGTCCAAGAATGCGCGGCGCGTGGTCGGTGGCGTGCACTTCCGAAGCCACGGCGTCAACTATGTTGAGTATCGGCACCGCTGACGCCGAAGAGAGTTCCCCATACCAGTAGTGAGAACTGTTGCAAGGTATAGCGATAGCGGCGACCCCAACGTCATTCAGGAAACGCACCCCATGAGTAAGCGCTTCTAGAGGGCTTTCGCCACCCCGCAGGATAGCGTCGGAACGGTCCGGGGTGGTCGGGTCCTGGTAGGTTATGGAGGCGATGTGCTCTTGGTCGCGTGAAGCGTCCGTGGCTTCAGTCAGCTTCGCGAGGAAGTCCGCTGCCGCCGCCGGCCCCAGTCCCCCTAGGACACCCAGTACGGGTCCCGCCGATTCAGGCATCGCACTTGGCATAAAGTCGCCTCCCCCGCCCACAAAAATGCCGCCGGGTGGCGGCGGTGGTGGGCGATACTGGGATCGAACCAGTGACCTCTTCCGTGTGAAGGAAGCGC
>CAYFUO010000163.1:0-3483 GCA_964346255.1 uncultured Actinomyces sp.
AGATATCGTCGTTGTACACGAGGGCGGCAACTGGCACATCCACCTTTGCCAACACATCACGATCGTAGGTGTGCGGCCAGGCCGCCCTCGTCGACAACTCCTCAACCGCAGGCATGGCGGGCGCTAAAGCGGGGTCCTCCTCAATCAGAGCCTTGAACATGTGCTCCGCAGTCATGTACCACGGTGCGGAAGTGTCCAACGGATCCGCGTCTAGGTCGAAACCCTCAAACTCGCTAGAGACCCTCTCCGCGGACCAGTTCGTTCCCTCCCCCGTGGCTTCCGCGGTGCTGGACCCATAGATGGCTTCCTGTAAAAGCCAGTACAGCGGGGAATCCTGGTAGGAGACCCGCGACCCCACGTCCGCCAAAAACTGGCTGGAAAGACGGCGCTTCCCACCCCTAATGACAAACGGCCCCTCCCACAAGTAGTGCATTTGGTCGAAAGCCATGTTTCCACCCAAGTTCAAACCAACAGACCGCAAGCGGGTCGGTGAAAGGCGTTCGCCCGTCGGTAGGAACTCGGGGACTTCGAGCAGGTGGGCGGCGACCTCCCGGATCGTCTGCTGGTCTTTCGGGTAGCGAGCGAAATACTCGCGGTTCCTCTTCGCCGTCCTCGGGTATGTTTCCCGGTAAATGTCGTCTACCGCCCCGAAGTGGGGCAAGCCCCCAGTAATGAAGGCTTCCCGGATCGCATCCGGGTATTGGGAGAAGTAGCCGAGGGTCAAGAATCCGCCGTAGGACTGGCCGAGCGTGCTCCACTGCTCGCCACCCGCTATCTCTTCCCGCAGTGCTTCAGCGTCAGCCAGAATCTGGTTTTGGAGGAAAAGGGTGAGGAACCCGGCGGGGTCCTCTTGGGCCATCACAGTTTCAGCGTCGATGGGCGTGGATTGTCCGGTGCCCCGCTGGTCCATCAGCACCACCTGGTAGTCCTTGAGAGCCTCCCCGGTCCAACCTTCAAGGAAGTTGCTGACACGTGGGCCCGCACCGCCCGGCCCGCCTTGCAGGAAAAGCAGGTAGGGCTTGTTTTCGCCCCCATCCGCTACCAAGTGGCGCGCGAAAATTTCGATCTCTTCACCCGGGTGGGTTTCACCAGTGTGGTCGAGGGGCACCTTCATCCTGTGTTCGTGAACGGTCACGGAATGCTGCTTGTACGTCTCGGTTTTCATCCAAAATCTCCTGTGGTTGTTCGCCCGAGGGCGCGAGTGGCCCACCCAAAACCAGGTTGGGGGTGAGTTTTCAAAGGCCGGCTTGGTGGGGGTTTTTGGGGGTTCCCCCTTGGGCGCCCCTTTAGACCCCTTTAGAAGAGGTGTCCGTGGTCGGTGGGCCCCAAACTGTCCAGCAGTGCGAGGGCCTTCCACGCGGTGTCCGCATCCAACAAAAGTAGGCTGGGACCCCCCGGCTGGGTGATGGTCACCGGTTCGATGGTGGCGGCGGCCCTAACCTCACTCCACCGTTTGATCGCGTCCTCAGCGCTGACCGCAACAATGGGGGAAGTCGCCTCAGAGTCCGCCCGCGTTCTCCGTCCTCGTGCAACACGCTTGTCACTGGCCTTCTTCAGCGCAGTGCGGGAGCCGAAAGCCTCTGTGAAGCCGGGGCCCTCGTGCACGATGGCGCCAGAGCGGTGGGCTTCCGCTGCTGCTCGGGCCCGCATGTCGGCTTGCTCGTTGAGGTCGTGGCCGGCATGGCCCTTCACCCACTGGAAGGTGACGTCGCGACCATCCATGGCCGCATCCAAGGCGATCATGAGGTCACGGTTCAGCACGGGTTTGCCGTCGGATTTCTTCCAACCGCGACGCTTCCAACCCTTCATCCATTTGGTAACCGAGTTGATCACGTACTGAGAGTCCGCCAGCACTACCAGCGGTTCGGAGGCAAACCCTGCTTCCTCAGTGTCCTCAAGGAGGCGCAACAAAGCGGTCAACTCACCGATGTTGTTGGTTGCGGACGGAAAGCCTCCCGCCGCCCACACGTCATCCGAAACAACCCACGCCCACCCAGCCGGCCCCGGGTTGCCTAGGGAGGAGCCGTCAACAGCCGCTGTAATAGTCACGGCCCCATGGTACGCCGAAGCGCACCTGACCTCCCCGATCTAGGGCCCACACCTCACCATGGGGCGCTTTCAGCGTATTCTTTAGCTCATGACAACAGATGCTTACCAGGGTGGCCAGCGTGGGTCTGGCCGAGGACAAGACAGAGGCCGCGGTAACTTCCGCGGCGACCAGCGTGGCGGATCCCGCGGTTTCGATGGGGGACGCGGTGGGAGAAGTGGACGCGGCGGTCAAGGTGGACGGCGCCGCGAACCAATCCAACCGAAGTTTGGCTCGGACAGGGAGCTGCTCTCCCTCCTGAGGGGTTTAGATGGGAACTCTTACGGCTCCTACAAGCGCGCGATCGGCGAGTGGAACTACGGCAGTTTCAAAGTCCTGATCGACCGGATCCAGTCCGACCCTTACGCGCCGCCTTCGGCTGTGCGCATCGTCTCCGACCCGCAAACCATGGGTTTGGACCCCCTCACCTACACAACGCGCGACCAGCAGGTGGCGACCGGCGACTTCCTGATCCGCAACTTCCTAGCGACCATCAAGTCGGACCGCCGCTTCCACAACATCTCAATCGCGAACGTCACCCAAGCGCTACTTGAGCGTTCCGCTGCGGTTGTGACGCCAACGAGGGTGGAACTGCGCATCCAAGTTCAGATGCCAGCACGAGGGCGGACCGTCCAAGGCTTCGAAGCCGCAACCATTTTCGACTTGGCTCTGCCTGACGCCGTGAACGAGACGTTCGACTTTGCCACTCCTCAGGCTGCCGAGTACAGGCTGAAGCTGGAGGAACACGTTCACACCCTCGAAGACCACCGAGCCCTGCAAAAGGCGTTGGTGGACAACGACTGGTTGGCGTTTGTTGCGGATGATTCAATCCTGCCTCGCCGCTCCGGGGTCTCCCAGCTGCCCATGGATGATGCTGTCCCGTTCAAATCCCCAGAGTCGCTGCGTCGCACGGTGACGCTCCCCCACGCGGGCGAAGTGACCGGCATGATCGTCGAGCCTGGCATCACCGTGATCGTCGGTGGCGGTTACAACGGCAAGTCCACCCTGTTGCATGCCTTGCAGCGGGGCGTCTACCCCCACGTTCCGGGGGACGGACGCGAACTAGTTGCGACCCTCCCAGATGCGATGAAGATCAGGGCCGCCGATGGGCGCCCAGTGACGAAAGTGGATGTCTCACCTTTCATCAACCACTTGCCGACAGAGGCGAACACCCACCAGTTCTCCACCCAAAACGCGTCGGGCTCCACCTCTCAGGCTGCCTCCATGATTGAGGCAATCCAGATGGGCACGCCCCTCCTGCTGATCGACGAGGACACTTCCGCCACCAACCTCATGATCCGCGATGAGCGCATGCGCGAACTAGTGGTCGCGGCCCAAGAGCCAATCACCCCACTGATCGACCGTATCCAAGGCCTTTCCGACAAGGGGAAGGGCAC
>CAYFUO010000164.1:0-3417 GCA_964346255.1 uncultured Actinomyces sp.
TTGTTCACAGCCAAACCGTTGGAAGAGATGAGGCGCCGCGCAGCCCCACGCCCTCGTTCCAATCCGGACGCCAACACTGCGTCAACCAAGTTCGCCTCACCAATCACAACTTCACCCTTGGGCAAGTCAGCGATCGCGTCGCGCAGGGTGTCGCCGTCGGCCTCCCACAGGTCCGCTTTCCCCCAGAGCGCATCGGTTGCTTGGAGGACCCGCTCCAACTGCTCCTCACCGTGAACCAGGCGGGTCACGTTAGCGGCCAAGGCCTTTTGGGCAGCGCGGGCGTGTGGTCGCTCTTCAGTGGCTACCTCAAGCTCCTCAATCTTCTCCCGATCAAGGAACGTGAACACTTTCAACAGCTTGATGACGTCAGCGTCCGCGGTTTGCAGCCAGAACTGGTAGAACTCGTACGGGCTCATCATGGTTGGATCCAACCAGATGGCGCCGCCCGTTGACTTCCCGAACTTGGTGCCGTCCGACTTCGTGATCACGGGGGTGGTGAGAGCGTGAGCGGTCTTGCCCTCCACCCTCCTTATGAAGTCCACGCCCGACACCAGGTTGCCCCACTGGTCGTTACCCCCGGTTTGCAGCGTGCACCCGTACCTCTTCAGCAGCTGCTGGAAGTCGTAGGATTGCAGGATTTGGTAGGAGAACTCGGTGTAAGAGATCCCCTCATCACTCTTCAGACGCCGCGCCACTACATCCTTGGACAGCATGGGACCCAAACGGAAGTGTTTGCCCACATCCCGCAACAGCTCAATGGCGGTCAGATCCTGCGTCCACTCAAGGTTATTCACCATGCGCGCAGCGGACTCGCCCTCAAAGTCGAAGAACCGTTCGATCTGGTCGTGGAGACGCTCCGCCCACTCCTCCACCACGTCGGTGGGTTGCATGGACCGCTCCCCCACGTCACGCGGGTCGCCAACCAAACCGGTGGCTCCACCGACTAGGGCGAGGGGCTTGTGTCCCGCGTTCTGCAGGTGCTTCATGAGCATCAGTTGGACAAGATGCCCGTGGTGGAGGGATGGAGCTGTCGGATCGAACCCGCAATAGAAGGTGACAGGACCCGCCTCAAACGCTTCATCTAACGCATCCAGGTCCGTGTGCTGCTCAATGAGACCCCTCCAACGGAGCTCGTCAATCAGGTCGCTCACCACATCTCCTCACGCGCGCACCACGCGCCACAATCACTTCCCCACCACACCCACCAGCGGTGTCAGCTGGGGTTGAACGCCCCGATTCTACGCGGGGGCCTGTCGTAAACGAAAACTGCGCCTAACTGAGACCCTCAGCCTTCGCAAAACTTGGCGGCGTCAATCGTCGCGTCCCGCAGGGCCTTAATCTGGTCCACGACCGCAACGAACGCGGTGCCACCGATCTCGTTCCGGGCTGAAACGGACCCCTGCACGGTCAGCACTTCCAGCACACCGGGCTTTAATAGAGGTGAAACTTGCACTAGGTCCTCCTCCGTCAAATCGCCCAGCTCGATTCCCTTCGCCTCACAGTAGGCGACAAGGTTCCCCGCGACCTCATGAGCCACCCGGAAGGGGACGCCATCACGCACCAGCCACTCCGCAACATCTGTCGCTAGAGAGAACCCTTGGGAAGCCTGGTCTTCCATGCGTTCAAAGTTGAACTTCATGGTCGCAACCATCCCGAAGAACGCGGGCAACAAGGTGGTCAGGGTGTCAATCTGGTCGAACAGGGGTTCCTTGTCTTCTTGCAAATCCCGGTTGTAGGCGAGCGGCTGGGCTTTGAGCGTAGCCAGCAGGCCCGTGAGGTCCCCAATCATGCGGCCCGCCTTACCGCGAGCGAGCTCCGCGATGTCCGGGTTCTTCTTCTGCGGCATGATTGACGACCCAGTGGAATAGCGGTCATCGAGGGTCACGTAGTCGAACTCGTGAGTGTTCCAAATGATGATCTCTTCGGACAGTCGCGACAGGTTGATCCCAATCATCGTGAAGATGAAGGACAGTTCCGCCACTTGGTCTCTGGAGGCCGTCGCGTCTATCGAGTTGGGTTCCACGCCGTCGAAGCCGAGTTCCTCAGCGATCGCCTCAGCGTCCAACCCCAAGGTGTTCCCCGCGAGGGCCCCAGCACCATAAGAGGACAGTGCGGCGCGCTTGTCCCAATCGGCAAGCCTCTCTACATCCCTCACCAGCGGCCACGCATGCGCCAACAACGCGTGAGCCACCAGCACGGGTTGGGCGTGCTGCATGTGGGTGCGTCCAGCCATGACAGCCTCACCAGCATTGACTGCCTGCTCGATCAGGGCATCCACAACGGACAGGGTGAGCGCACCGACCCTTCGAGCCTCCCTACGCAGGTAGCGGCGGGTCAGGGTCGCTATCTGGTCATTCCGGGACCTGCCCGCACGAAGCCTGCCACCCAAGTCTTTCCCTGCCCGTTCGATCAGGCCGCGTTCGAGGGCGCTGTGAACGTCCTCGTCCTCATCCGTCGGACCGAAGTCGCCGGCCCAAAGGTCTTCTGACAGTTCGTCGAGGGCGGCGAGCATCCCCTCTAACTGCTCATCCGACAACAGTCCAACCCGGTTTAGGGCGCGCGCGTGAGCCTTCGAGCCCGCCAGGTCGTCGTCGGCGAGGCGGAAGTCGAATTGGGTGGAGCGGGACAGCTCAACTAACTCTGGGGAAGGCGGCTGACGGAACCTTCCACCCCACAAGGCCCCAGACTGAGTTTCCTGAGTGGCCTGCGTTTCCTGAGTGTCTTGGGTGGGCTGGCTACTCGCGGCGGGCTGTTCTGGCGTGGGCTGGTTCGTTTGTGCTTCGCTCATAAGCCAATCATGCCTGATCTGCAGTGCCGCGGACTACACAAAGGGGCACTCCCACCCCCATGGGAGTATGGTCGAACCCAGTTGAAGGTAGTCGCTTTCACTTGTGAAGCGCTTGAGAAGGGCCTGGGACTAGTGAAAACCGTTAAGACCACTGCAAGGTGAGGACTTCCCAATGAGTGACGGGCAGGATAGCCCCAAGGCCCAAGCCACAACGGAACGCGACCAGCAGGTGGGTTTGCGGCCGAACATTGTGGACGAGATCTCGCCGCTGAAGACGGTGATCGTTCACCAGCCCGGCCCCGAAATGGAAAGGTTAACGCCCCCAAACCACGGGGAACTCCTTTTCGATGACTTGCTCTCCCCCGAAAGAGCCCGGGCGGAACACGAGTTCTTCACCGAAACCATGCGCGGCCAGGGCGTGAACGTCTTAGAGTTCCGGGACCTGTTCACAGAAACCCTCGCGATCGATGAGGCGAAAGCCTACGTTCTAGAGAACTCGGTCAACTACAAACGGCTCGGGCCGCTGCTCGCCCCAGTTCTGCACGACTGGGCGGAGGGCCTGTCCCCCGAAGAGCTCACCCGCCTCACCGTTGAGGGCATCACGAAGGACGAGTGGCACAAGATCTCTG
>CAYFUO010000165.1:0-3263 GCA_964346255.1 uncultured Actinomyces sp.
GAGGTCACTGGTTCGATCCCAGTACGGCCCACGAAGCCGCCGAGAGGCGGCTTTTGTTTTCCGAGCAGCGGTGGGGGTGGGTGCCATAGCGAGTGCGATGCCTGAGTCAGCGGGGCCCGTTCTGGGAGTGCTGGGAGGGTTGGGGCCCGCAGCGACAGCTGACTTCCTCAACAAGTTCACCGAAGCGACGGACGCTTCCGTGGACCAAGAGCACATTGCCTCCATCACCTACCAAAACCCTTCAACCCCTGACCGCTCGACCGCGATACTCCAAGGTGGGGAGAGCCCCCTACCTGCTCTCCTGCATGGAATCCGGTTCCTGAACGGCATGGGCGTGGATCTCATTGCGATTCCCTGTAACAGTTCTCACCACTGGTTCGATGACTTGGCGGCCGCGTCTGACGTCCCGATAGCGAACATTGTCGAGGCTGTTGCTGACCGGATCGCTTCCGATGGGGGAGGCCCAATGACCCTTGGCCTTCTCTCCACGGATGGCACAGCGAAGAGTGGCGTCTATTCGCTCCTCGGCGAACGCGGGCACACAGTCCTCGACCTAACGGACTTGGGTGAACTGAACCCTGTTCCCCAGGGAATCCACGCAGTGAAGGCGGGGGACCTCGAAGAGGGACGTAGGCTGTTTTTAGAGTCGATCGACCTTTTCCGGGAGCGTGGGGCGGAAGGCATCATCTTTGGATGCACGGAGGTTTCTGCGGCTCTCGGGGGCACGAACCTTGAGGGAGACCTACCCATGTGGGATTCCTCAGAGGCGCTCGCCCAAGCCTGTGCAAAAAGGTTGGGCGGCCAGCGGGAAAACCGCGACGAAGGGCCAGAGGAGAAGTGAACATGTCCGCAGGTGCGAGCCGCAACCCAGATGTTCTGCCAGTGGTGATGGGTGGAGATGTGGGCGCCTACTCATTGGGCTTGGAATGCTACGAGGCTTTCGGGGTGCGCAGCCTCTGCTTGGCGGCCAGCCCTGTCGCCATGATCACTGAATCTCGACTGTTCGACGTCAGGCCGTTCCCAGCGAAGGCCACCGACGAGCAGGTTTTGGGGGCTTTGGCGGATGTGGCGCGACAGTACCCGGACAAAAAGAAGGTGCTGTTGAGCACCAGCGATTCCCACGTCGCCACTTTCGCTAAGAATCGCGCGCTCTTAGACAAAGACTTTTGCATCCCCTACGCCAGTGAAGAGGCGGGGAAGGTCGTGGCCGACAAGATCACCTTCTACGCTTTAGCGGAGTCTTTGGGGATCGCGGCCCCAGCCTCAGAAGTCGTCGATTTCTCTGCTGCTGGCGACCCCCAGTGGACCCCTCCGACCACGGACGTTCCCTTCCCCGTGGTTGCCAAAGCGTCATCGGGTGACGCTTACAACCGCGTCCATTTCCCCAGGAAGAAGAAGATCTGGTTCGTAGATGACGAGGCAGAGCTGAAGGCCCTTTGGGTGACCCTGCGCGACGCAGGTTTCAGGGACCGCTTCGTGGTCCAGCAGGTGATACCTGGCGACGACACCGGCATCCGCAACCTGACCTTGTATGTGGGGCGGGACGGAAAGGTGCTTTTGCGGGGAGGTGCTCAAGTCCTGTTGGAGGACCCGTCGCCCACCTTGATCGGCAACCCAGTTGCCATGATCTCCCAGGAGCTGCCTGAACTGTGGAATCAGGCGGAGAAAATCCTGCGCACCGTGGACTATAGGGGCTTCGCAAACTTTGATGTGAAGATCGACCCCAACACGTCCGTACCGTATTTCCTTGACGCCAACCCTAGGATCGGCCGCACGTCGTACTACATGGTTGCAGGCGGGGTGAACCCGATGGTGCCGATGGTGAGGGACCTTTGCTTCGGGGAGAACCCCAAACCGGTTAGCACGACTAGGCGGGCCCTGTTTTCTCTCGTGCCTCTGGGGCTAATCAAGAAGTATGTGGCAGATCCAGAGCTGTCACGGGAGGCGACTCATTTAGCGCGGGAAGGCCTCCTGTTCGACCCTCTGCGTTCCCCGGTGGAAACCTCCGTGAAACGGAAGGCCACTGCCTTCCTGCAAAGGTTCAACTACTACCGTAAGTTTAAGGCCTACTGGAGGTTCTGAGCCCGCCAGGCAAGGACCGACACTCTTCGAGAAGGGACGAAACAATGGGAACGCGGCTCATGGTGAAAAAGGTTGAAGACAGGGACAACTGGGACCTGCTGGTCAACGACCTGAGCGCTAACCCTTTTCAACTTTGGGGTTGGGGGGACCTGAAAGCCAAGACGGGCTCTTGGGAAGCTCTCCGTCTCGCTGTCATGAACGAAGATCGCGTCGTGATTGGTGGCGCGCAGGTCCTACTCAGAACCCTGCCCTTCCCGTTCAGGGCCCTCGCGTACGTTCCAAGAGGCCCCTTCGGTGAGGACGCCGACCTCGTCCAAATCGCTAACGCCGTTGCCGCTTACGTCGGCGACAACACGCCTGCCGTGTCTATCCTCTTTGAGCCGTTTGTCTCCGACGACTTCCCATTCGACCCTGAGGGTGGGCTGGGGATCGAGTCGACCATTTTGTTGCCCAGCACCGTCATTCTCGACCTCACGCAGAGCGAGGACGACCTACTGGCTGACATGAGGCGGAAGACCCGCTACGAGGTTCGCAAGACCTTACGCAGGGGCCTAGTCGTGGAGAAAGTGTCTGACCCCGAAACTCTTGAGGCGTGCCTAGACATTTATGAAGAGACTGGGGACCGAGCCGATTTCGCTCTCCATGGGCGGGACTACTACAGGGCGGTCTTCCGGGATTTGGGTCCCTACGCGCCGCTCTACGCTGCTTACGTCGATGGTGAACTGGCGGCTTTCCTGTGGCTGCTGGCCTCTGCTGACACGGCTCTTGAGCTGTACGGGGGGTCGAATGACTTGGGTAGAAAAGCCAGAGCCAACTTTGGGCTCAAGTGGGAAGCGATCCTGGATCAGAAAAGAGCGGGGGTCCGCCGCTACGACCTCAACGGCCTGCTTGGCGAGGGAATCACGCAGTTCAAGACTGGTTTCGCGTCCCACAGAGATGAACTTCACCCAGCAGTTGAGGTCCCATTGTCCGTGCTGTATCCCGTCTGGGCGCGTGCACTGCCTCTTGTCAGAGAGGGCATGGCGAAGACGAAAGACCTTGTTAGGGGCGCAAGGCACAAGCTCAGCGCTCTGACTGACAGGACGTAACCTTTTTCTCATGTCTTCGTGCCCGCTGCCGGCGTCGATTCGTGTAACGTAAGCAGAGCTTCGCGGATGTGGCTCAGTTGGTAGAGCATCACC
>CAYFUO010000166.1:0-3242 GCA_964346255.1 uncultured Actinomyces sp.
TTCTAGGCCCACAACTTCGATAGGTGGCGTTGAGCTCATGGAAGACTCCCCTTCCGCGGACTTTTCCGGCAACCTCCTACTTGGATTCGCCTCGGCCCAGCCTACAGTAATTCCTCAGCTGTAGAATTGTGTCTGGATCTCGTATGCTCGACGCATGGACTACACTGCCAACCCCAACGAATCTGGAAAGCCCCTTGGGCGGCGTCCGGGACGCTCTAACACTCGCGATCCCCTATTGGAGTCCGCTAGACGCCTCTTTGCTGAGAGAGGATGCGACGGCGCTTCCCTACGAGAAATAGCAGCAACAGCTGGGGTAGATCTAGGAATGATTCGGCACCACTTCGGTGACAAAGAGACTTTGTTTGTGACCGCGATGACGGAGAACACAGACATTCCTGAGCGTTTGGCCGCGGCTCTCACCGGCCCCCCTGAAGGGCTCGGGCGCAGGGTTACAGACACGTACCTGCGGTTGTGGGAGGACCCGTCGACGCACCCCATCTTGGCTGGTCTGGTCCGCTCAGCAATGACGTCCCCTCGTGGCGCAGAGTTGCTCTCACAGGTTCTTGCGGGGCGCGTGCATCGCGAAGCTCAAGTCCCCCTCACTGGGGATCAACGAAGCCAAGGGATCCTGCTGGCCGCCTCCCACCTGTTCGGGGTCGCTATCGCCAGAAGCGTGCTTGGAATCCCTGCCCTAGCTGAGATGCCCCACGACCAGCTGGTGGATGCGGTCGCTCCCTCCATCCAGCGCTACCTGACTGGCCAATGACTAATCCTCAATCCCGCGGTCGTCGGACGTGAGCGTTTCAAACGTCACGCCCTCCAGCCATCCTTCCTCTAACCCTTCATCCACCAGGGCTAGGAACTCTGCCCACAGCTCCGGCGAAATGTTGGTGATCCCGTCACCCACGTTGTGGGTGTAGCAGATCAGCACCCCGTGGGTTTGTTTGGCCTCTTCGAACAACTCCCTGAGGTCTCTCGCAGAAAGGTGGTGGAGAGCCTCCCGCCTATAGCTGTGCGGGTTCGCAAGCGGCCACACAACAGGCCCCTTAGGTGGCTTGTTCACCGGATCCCACATTGGGTTCAGCTCCACCATGTCGTCTGTAGCAGGTGAAAAAGGGCTCCGGTTTTGCATCCACGCAGCGCGCCACCGGCTTCCAGTGTTCCCGGAAGTGGGCAGATCGCTGACCCATTTTTGGCACTTGGAGGTCTCCTCACGAGCCTGTTCGGCGCTCGTGTATTCGTTCGAAACCGCACCATCCCAACCGTGGAAGCTGATGGAGTTCCCATTTTCGTTGCCAACCTCGATCAAACGGTCCCGAGTGACGTGGCTAGAGTCCCCAATGAGGGCGCAATCCACCGCCCACGTGACCGGCACACCCCGGCTCCGCAAATCGCGGTAGCCAGGCGACTGATCGAACCCCAAGTAGCCGCCGTCGTGAATGAAAAGCAATGACGCTTTCGGGCGGGTCTCGGCCCAGACCTTTCCGAGGTTGAAGGAGGTGTCAGCGTTCGCAGCCACATAAAGCTGGACTGCGGAAATGTCACCCCAAGTTGGATTCTCAAGCGGAACCTCGGTCCACGTTCTATCGAAACGCAGGTGATTCCAACCCCGGTGCAAACGCGGTGCCGCAGCGTTCTTCGTCGACCACCGGTACCTGCCTCCGTTAGAAGCGAACACCCACAGGCCAAGATCTGTGATGTTCTCTGGTTCCGGAAGGAAAACCGAGACTCCAAAGCCGGTGGCGCCGTCAAGTGCCTCACCGCCCTCAAGAGGGTCTGGGAACTTGATGATCGCCGTGGCCGCCTCACTGACAGAGAACCTCCACGACCGACCACCCTCTAACCACGTGGTCCTGTCGATCGTCTGGTCACAGCTAAAAGTCGTAGCCTCGTCGGCGCTTTCAACGCTCACGAGGTCAACGATGCCCTGTCCGTTCCAAGGTGAGGCCACCAACTCGATGGTCTGGGTCTCCTGCTCTGCGATCACATCGACCTCTGAGGGAACTGTTCGGCTCCCAACGCGCGGGGTCACAGCGGGGCGGCTCGTTGTTGAGGCTGCCCCCGCTCGACCAGAAGTTGCATTGCTGACGGCCGACTTGGCCGACACCGCGGCTGAGCGGATTCCGTTCTTCAGCCACACGACGCGCTTCCGCCGAGATTTGGGAAGTGAGCGCCAGTTGTCCAGCACGTGCCGGAATTGAGTGCGCTGAAGGTCTGACAGCGCCCTCTTCGCGTGAAAGATGACGTTCTTGCGCCGACAACGCAGACTGCAAAACTGATCAGAGGCACCTCTACCTTGAGGGGCGAATCCCGCACCACACCACGCGCACATCATGGGTCAGACCCTAACACCGCAACGCCGCAGACAGGTCGAGATGCGGCTGCTAAGGATGCCCTGTGAGCTTCGATGATGTCACGCCACGCGCGCTCCGACGCCTCGCTTTCAACCGCGCTGGCGAGAAGCTCACCTTTCGACCCGCAAGTTGCGGCAATAGCCACTGTCTTTGAAGGTGGCCCTACACCGCAAGCGCCAGAGGAGCTGCTGCCACCGGGTTCTCTAAGAAGTTCTTGATGAGCGGCCCAAACTGGTGGAACTCGATCAAGAAGCCGTCATGACCTCGGTGAGAACGCACCAGTTCGACACCCTCGGGATCTTGCACGTCGCGGGCGATCACCTCCGATTCCTCCGGGAAGCACAGTCGGTCAGAATCGACTGCAACGACTAGCGTGCGGGCGCTGATGGTAGCCAAGGCGGCCTGCACGCCCCCTCGTCCTCGCCCTAAGTCGTGTGCCATGAACATTTCCGTCAGCGTCTTGTAGGAGTTAGCGTCGAAGCGGCGCACAAACTTTTCTCCCTGGTACTCCAAGTAGGACTGCGCCGCGTACCGTCCTCCACGCCAAGGATCCTCTTCACCTTGGGCGTTTTGGCCGAAACGTTCCTGTAGCTCCTCAGCAGAGCGATAAGTGGTCTGCGCGATCTGGCGGGCCAAAGACAATCCCGCGTGCGGTCCCGCACCATCAGGCAAGCCGTAGTAGTCGCCGCCATGGAAACCCGGGTCTGACGTTATGGCCACCAATTGGCTGTGAGCCCAAGCGATCTGGTCGGCACTCGTCTTGGCGATCGTCGCGATCGGGACGACGCGTTCGATGCGGTCCGGGTAGCATGCGGCCCACTCGAGTGCCCTCATCCCACCCATCGACCCGCCAATGACCATCTGCCACCGCCCGATGCCCAGCTGGTC
>CAYFUO010000167.1:0-3215 GCA_964346255.1 uncultured Actinomyces sp.
CTGCTACGCTCAAGCCAAGCAACCTACAGGAGGGGCCGGTGAAGCGGTCCCCACTTTTCCATCGGGGGGGACCCACGTGCAACGCGAAGAAGCTTTGCTCCTACTACAAGACCCAGACGCGGCTCCGGAACAATTGGCGACCATCTGCGAAGTGTTCCCCGACCTGCGGGCTCAAGTCGCCGTCCACCCAGCGCTCTACCCGGAGCTTGGCCGTTGGCTGGCCAGCCTAGGAGACCCGCAAGTTGACGCGGCCCTCGCCACCCGCGGCGCAACAGCCCAAGTGCCGCAGGCGCCCCCCGCCACAATGCCACCGACCCCAGTGGCGCCAAAAGTTCAGGCTCCTGCAGGGAAGACGCCCCCCTCAGGCAAGGCAGGTCAGAAGAAGGGCCTGATCGTCGCGGTAGTGTCCGCCGTTGTCACGTTGGCTGTTTTGGGTGGGGTCTACTGGTTCTTCAAGGGCGGCAATGGGCTGGCCGTGGGGTCAGATTCGGCGGCTGAACTCGGCTCCCAGTCCGCTGTCACCGCCGGGGAGAAACTCGCAGCGAAGCTCGCTGACAATGACGATGGCATCACCAGCCAACAAACCGTGGCTGGCCCCAGCCTCTTCTACTACGGCTCATCCGAAGAAGACGTTGACTTCACTGACGAGGACGCCCCGTTCCTCACCAACCAGGTCATCGTGAAAGTCTCTCCCAACACCGACCTGGAAACGGTAAGAGACATCGCGAAGAACGCTGACGCGACTCTGGTTGGGGTGAACACTTTCACCCACTCCTACCAACTCTTGCTCAACGAAAGGCACTCGGCAGACTCCCTGCCCTCCGTCATCGACACTTTGCAAACAGAAGCCTCCGTTGTCGCGGTGGGGCCAAACTACCTCACCCGCGTTGAGCCCACCTCCAGCGAGGATGAGGGGAATGAGTGGGCTGGCCAGTGGGGTTCCACCCTCGGTGAAGACAACTGGGGGATGCAAGCCATAGGCGCTCCCGCGGTCTGGGATTCAGAGTTGGAGTTGGACGAGGTCGTAGTTGGTGTGCTCGACTTTTTCGAGGGCGACCAGTGGCACTCCGACCTACCGCAACTCGAGGACAATAACCGTTTTGTCCCTAAGGAGGCTGAGGAAACGGGCGCGACCTCCGCAAACTCGGGTTCCAGTGGCGGCCTGCACGTCGCGGGCACCATCACCGCCATCGAAGATGGCGGCGTGCGTGGGGTGGCACCAAACGTGACGTTGCTGGTCGCAAGCCCACACGAAATCCCCTACCAGGACCCCTCCGCAGGAGACGCGGATGAGGGAGCCGCGCTTGTCGACTCCTACTCTCTGGAAGAGGCCCTCACCTTCCTGGTTGAACGCGACGCGGAGATCATCGACATTTCCTTACAGGAGGCGCTGCGTTACGGGCCGGACGCCTTCGAGGTAAAAGGTTCCGATGCTCTCCAACCGGAGGCTGCTGAACAGGTTTACGCGGACGCCCTACGCAGCGCGCTGACCATGGAAGATGGCGAAACCTGGGACGTCCTCGTCGTGAAGGCTGCGGGGGGTGAGGCGTGCACGGCAGCTCAAGTGGAAGAAACAGAGCGTGACTGCGGGAGTCCCGATGAACCTGGCTGCGCTGAGGACGAGCGCTGCTGGGCGACTGGTGCCCCCGATTACGCTGACCCGCAGGCTGGGGGGCTGCCCGCGCGGCTCGCTGGTGACGATCTTTCTTCCAACCTGCTCACGGTGGGAGCCGCAGGCAAACAAGACTACCTCTCAAGCCAAACCGGCAGCGAAGACCTGGCCTTGCAGGTCGCCCCCTTTTCGAACGCGGGCGTCGACGTTCTGGCGCCCGGAACGTCCATTAGGTCCACCGTTGCAACGAGTGGAGACGGGGAGGCGGCCCCCGACTCCTATGCGGTCTGGGACGGCACCTCCATGGCGGCTGCTCACGTCTCCGGCATGGCAGCAGTGTTGCTTGGCATCAACCCAGACTTGACGGCTGAACAGCTGAAGGCGATTATCGTCGAGACCGCGAATCACACTCCCCTCCTCTATTGGAACTCGTCAGGTGAAGCTGAAGACGCCGCAGACTTAGCGGGTGAGGCTCCCTTGGTCAACGCCGCCGCAGCCACCCAAATCGCCCTGCTCACGAAAGAGGCGGAAGGAGATTCCGTCCTCGAACGCCTCCGCGACGGCGAATACACTTTGGCGGACGGTTCCTCCATGCCCACTCAGTTGGTCGGCACATGGTGCCTGCCGGAAGCGATGGGCGGGAACGCCTCGGATGGCGCCTGCGTGAACCTTGGAACGCTGCTCGAGGATGGAAAAGTGCAGTTCGGCACCGAAAACCAGGACACGGTTCTGCGGGCCCTCGACGAGACCGGTCGGACCACGACTGCTGCCACCTTCGAACTGTTGGGTGAGGACGGCGCCCAATATCTTCTCACCTACTACCCGCCTGGCGCGCAGTGGGAGTGCTTGGACGAGGGCGACACCTGCCCCACTGATGTTTCTTCTGTCGAGGGCGACCACGACGTCTCCTACCCACGCATCGTGCAGACCTACGCTGAGGTCGGTAGTGGAGAAGTGACGCAGTCGCTCCCTTATGCGCTCAACCTGTCGGTCCCAGTTGGCGCTTGGGGGTCGTACGACCTCGTTCCCTTCGAGGAGGGAGAAGAGGTGTCGCTGGAAGTCTTGGCGGAGGGTGGCTCCTCCACGGTTCCCGCGCAGTTGAGGGGGACTTGGTGCACGGACAGTTTGGCGGGCTATCCTGCGGAAGACGCGGGGATGACCCAGTGCATCAACTTCGAAGAGTGGCTGGCAGGGAACAGTCAAAGGTCCGCTAGGGCTATTGCGGCCGACGGGTCTTGGAGCGAGCCGCTCTACGAGATCCCTGACCCGGGCAATGACGGCCAGTTCATCACTTGCGAAGCGGGGGCCCCCAACTTGTACTGCCTGAACTGGTACTTCATGGCGGCCGGAGTGGAACGTGATTGTGCCGACCCGATAGTGAGCTCCGGGCCCGTTGACCCCGACGGCGCGGGGACTTCAGCTCTCGCCTGCATAGAGAACCCGGTGCCCGGGGAGGAGCAACGCGATCGCCTGCGTCTCCACTGGGACATGCGTGGCTGGTCCGTTCCCGACCACATGGGCCCCGTCTACTTCCGCCAAGACTAAACGGCTGGACAGCGTGGGATTCGGCGGGGAGGGACAGTGGGGTTCGAGTCCCTCTGGG
>CAYFUO010000168.1:0-3214 GCA_964346255.1 uncultured Actinomyces sp.
GGCATGAAAGCGGGCCTGCCAAGTGAGTGCGCGTAGCGTTTCATGAACTCTTTGTTCGTCACCGGGTTGGGTGACGCTAGGTTCGCGGGGCCACCGGCCCCTCCGGCCACGCCCTCATCGATCAGGTGCATCATCGCGCGGACGTGGTCCTCAGCGGTGATCCACGGGAACCACTGGTCCCCCTTGCCTACGGGACCGATCAGACCCGCGAGCGTTGGTAGGCGAAGTGCCGCGATCATTCCACCCTCGGGGGCAAGGACAAGTCCCGTGCGCAAAGTAACCACGTTGACACCGAAGTCCCGCGCCCGGTTCGCTGCAACCTCCCACTGTTTGGTGACGTGCGCGAGGAAACCCGGGCCCGCCCCCGCGTCTTCCGTGAGCGCCACATCCCCGGGGTGCGGTCCGTAGTGGCCGGCGGCGCTCGCTGACAAAAGCAATTTCGGGCCCCGCCCCTCTTTCTTCGCCTCCCCTATCGCCTCCACCAGCGTCTCCGTCGAATCGAGGCGGGAGTCCAAAATGGTGTCCATGTATTTCTTGGACCAGCGAGACCCTGAAATGGGGGCGCCCGCAAGGTTCACCACCACATCAACGTCTGCTAGGCCTGGGGCCTCGATGTAGCCGGATGTTGGGTCCCAATATCTCTCGTCAGGCGAGCCTGTCTCGCGCCGCACTAGGGAAACAACTTCGTCTCCGCGCTGAAGCAACGCGGCGCGAAGCCTTGAGCCGAGTGTGCCGCTTGCCCCACTTATCACTACCCTCATGGATCCCACCTCCAACTTCAGGGTAGCGGCCAGCCCACCAAATCCCTAGGGTCGAGCGGGATCCCCACGAAAGGGCAGGGTCCTCAGGTTGTCACAATGAAGTCGGCTAGGTCGCGGGGAGAGTTTTGGGATTCGTGCTGGCGCTCCTGCGTTTTCCACGTGTCCCACCAGGGTGCGAAGTCTTCACCGTCGCGGGCCAAGGCGCGCGCCTTAGCCTTCTTGGGGTCGGTTTCCACCCAGATGGTGATGTCCGCATGAGCCCTCGTCTCGCGCGTCAAAGAGCCACTGCCCTCCACCACCCAATCCCGGGTGGCGTCGGGACAGACTTCCTCTCCGTTTTGGTAGGTTTCCCAGTCGAAACGCGTGTAGGAGTCCCGCGCCCCCGACACTAGGTCCTCAGTGACCTTCGTCCCCCGCTCAAAACCGTTCCACCCGGGAACCCAGTCGTCACTGTGAAGGACGAGGGCGCCCAGCTCCCTCGCCAACTGGGATGCGAACGTCGTCTTCCCACTGCCCGTCGGCCCATCAATGATGATGCGGAGGGGCCGCGGGGTGGGGGTCGCGCGGGCCATTAGCCGCTGATCCCACCCATCCCAAACCAAGTGAACGTTCCCGCGATAGCGGCAGCCGCGAGCGCCAAGACGGGGATCGCAATTGATACCACCAGCATCACTATGTCCGCACGCCCAAGAGTGGAAGTGCGAGCGTTGCTGCGGGGCAGGTCGCCACCGAAACCTCTGGCCTCCATGGAAACACTCAACGTTTCACTGCGCCGCAAAGCGAAAGTCAACAGTTGGAATGTGCTCTTGAAAAAGTTGTTGTGGGAAACCCCGCGGGAACGCCGCGCGCGACCCAAAGCCTTCCAATCCGACATCATCAACCCCACCATGCGCATGCCCGCTAGGGACGCGACCACGAACTTGGAGGGCAAGTGGACCACTTGGATGAGGGAGTCCGCTAAAGCTGTGGCGCTGATGGAGGGCAGGACGACCACCGCGGGCAAGCCCACTGCGAGCACGCGTAGAGATAGGGACGCTGCGAGCCAAGCAGAGTTCTGTGACACCACGATTGGCCCCAGTTCAAAGAAGACTTGTCCCCCCACCTTCCCGTATAACAGCATGGAAATCCCGGAAAGGGGCGCTGCGATGAGTAGTGGGGAGACGCGGACAAGAACGCGCCTCGGTTTCAGGCCGGCAAGTGGCAGCATCAACAGCTCTAGGCCAAGAGCGACCAGCGCTGACACAGGGTCGATCGTCATTATCAAAGGGACGGTCATGATGATGAGGCCCAGGATCTGCACTGCGGGGTTCACCCGCCCCAAGGGTGCGGGCTTCCACCCCTCCTCAGGTTCACCTTCGGGCACGCCACCGGCGCTCACGCCCTCAACCGCCCGATCAGCGTCGGCGGGGCGCGCAGCCGCCTCAGTGGGACCCACTTTCCGCCCCACTTCTCCCATGTCGATCACCACGTCGGCGAGTGCCTCAACCAAGTGGGGATCATGGGTGATGACGACGAGGGTCGTGCCCTGCTCTTTCGCTTTGGCGAGCAAGTCCACCAGCCCCTGCCAAGTCTTGCGGTCTTGGCCGAACGTGGGCTCGTCAAGGACCAGAAGTTTCGGCGCGCTGATAAGGGCGGAACCGACGGCGAGACGACGCCTCTCCCCACCCGACAACGACATGGGGTGAGCGCTCTTCAAACGGGTGAGACCAAGCAGGTCAAGATACTCGTCAGTCCGCGCTTCCACCTCGGCGGCAGGCAAGCCCGCAAGCGTGGGCCCAAGCGCCAGCTCCTCCCCAACCGTTTGGGTGAGGAACTGGTACTGGGGTTCCTGGAACACCATGGACACCCGGCCCAAGAGGTCCCCCGTCTTCCACTCGTTAGGGTCGAGGGATTCCAGCCCCGACGCGATGCTGGGCGAGACCTGAAGGGTCCCAGACAGGGGTTTCATCAGGCCTGCAAGCGCTAGGGAAAGCGTGCTTTTCCCGGACCCATTGGGGCCAACAATGAAGGTCGCCTGACCCTCAGGGATGTCCACGCTGATCCCCTCAACCACAGGTTTATCTTCCTTGTAGCCAAGGGTGAGGTTCTCCGCATGCACCGCGACGCCCCCACCCACTTGCTTCTCGTCCTCGCCCCTATCGGAGGGAAGCGCGTGGTCCTCCAAGTGCAGACTCGTGGGGGAAGGGGAGGAGCCTGGAACCCACACGCCCAGGTTGGTGAGCAGGTCCCTTTTGTCCTCAATCACCTCGTCAGGTGGGCCATCTGCGACCACCCCACTCGGGGAGATCACGATCAGACGGTCAACGAGGTCCAACCACTGACTGATGTTGTGGTCTACAACAACCAGTGTTTTCGGGTCAGCCTCCAGAGCCTGCCCGGTGGCCTCCAACACTTCACCTGTTCCCACTGGGTCGAGGTTCGCGGTTGGCTCATCCAAGGCGAGAATCCGGGGC
>CAYFUO010000169.1:0-3212 GCA_964346255.1 uncultured Actinomyces sp.
CGCCAAAACGACAAGAGCCAGGCCAATCCCCCAACCTGAATTCACGCGCGGATTGACTTTGTTCTCCCCCCATTTGCGTCCGTTCCAGTTCAAGCCGGGGCACACCGTGGACGTTTCGGTTTAAGTTGGGTGGCACCGGCCCCTAGAGTTTGCGGCGCCCCTTCTTAAGGCGCACGTTCCACCACGTGAGAACCGTGGTGATAGCGATCATCGCCAACAGGATCCCCATGTTCATCCACCACTGGCCAGCCGTGTGGTCCCACAGGCTATCCTCCTGCGCTCCGACAACCATGGCTTGCAGGTCGACGGTGGACGCACCGGCAGCGAACCCCCACCTGGCGGGCACCAGCCACGACACCTGCTCTAAACCGCTGCGGCCCGACACTGGGATCATCCCACCCGTCATCACCAGCTGCACCATGACGATGACGACCAGGACGGGCATGGTCTGTTCACCCGTCTTGACCAGGGAGGAGGCGAGCAACCCCAACATCGCCGACGCCCACGCCGTCCCCCAAACCACTAGCCCCAATTCGAGCCACTGGCTGGGAAGGACGGAGCCCTCACCGGAAACATCCTTCCAAATGCCGACCACCAACGTGAGCTCAACGGACTGGATCGCGGTGAATGCGCCCAACACCAAAAACTTTGAGACCACGTACGCCAAAGGTGACAGGCCCGCTGCCCTCTCGCGGTGGTAGATACTCCTCTCCCCCACTAGGTCCCTGATCGACAGTGCGGCACCCATGAATGCTGCCCCCAAGATGAGGAGCACAAGAAGGTGGTTGGCCTCCGCGGGGGAATCAGGGTTCGCGACACCGAAACCCGCGTCTCCCGGGACTATCAGAGCCAGAGCCCCCAAGATCAGCGGTAACCCGATCAGGAACACGAGCAGCCCCGGATCAGCGACCGTGAGCGTCAGTTGGCGACCGATGAGGGTCTTCCACTGGGACCAATGGTGTTTGGAGGCGCGGGTGGGTGGAGCCATTGTCTTCGGCTCGGGTAGGGCCGGTGGTTCCTTCGTGCGCTGGCGATCCAAGTAGCGGGCGTGTGCGAGCGCCGGGTTACGGGCAACATCAGCGAAAATCTCCGCCCAATCCTGCTCCCCATACGCTTCCCGCAGGCCCTTCGTGGTGCCCCAGTAAGCAGTTTTGCCGCCGGGAGCGAGGAACAGCAGGTTGTCGCACGTCTCCTCCAACTGGGCGACCGAGTGGGTGACAACCACAACCACGCGCCCCGCATCCGCGAGCCTACGCAGCATCTGCATGACGGTCAGGTCGAGGGCGGGGTCAAGGCCGGAAGTGGGCTCATCCAACAGAAGGAGTTGGGGGCCCGTCAACAGTTCGATGGCTGTGGACACGCGTTTCCTTTGGCCACCCGACAACCGGTCCACACGGGTCTTCCGGTGTTCAGTCAGCCCAAGTTCGTCGGTCACCCGGTCGATGGTCGCCTCCCGGTCCGCGGTGGTCGCGCCGGGCAAACGCAGTTTCGCTGCGGACCGCAGTGCCTGGTCGACAGTGAGTTTCCCGTGCACCACGTCATCTTGGGGGACGAAACCAATGCGGGAACGCAGCGACTCGTAGTTGGCGTGAACGTCGAAACCATCCAAATAGACACCACCCGACGTGGCTGAGGCGAGGCCCGCCACCACCTTCGCAAACGTGGATTTACCGGCGCCTGAGGGACCAACAATGGCTGTGAGGCTCCCCTCCCCTAAAGCCACTGAAACCTCGTCCAACAACCGTTTCCCGTTGGGGAGGTCCAACACCACCTCACTGGCGACCAGCGCAGGTTTAGAGCTCTTCCCCCGCACGACTGCTTCCAGCACGCCGTTCGTGTAAACGAGGTCGGTGTTACCAACGGTGACAACGTCCCCCTCCTCCAACCACACTTCGCGGATGCGTCGCCCGTTGACAAACGTCCCGTTCGAAGATTTCAGGTCAGTGAGGACCACACCTGAACTGGTGTTCTGGATGGACGCGTGACTCCGGGAAACCAAGGGGTCAGTGACCGTGATAGCCGCGTCCTCACCCCTACCAATGGTCGCTTCGCTTTGAACATTGGAGTTGAACGTGCCCGCCACGTACCTTTGCGCAGCACCACTCGTGAGGGTTCGCGTGGCCTTCTCAGCACCATCCGAACCGAACAGGAGCGTCGTGTCCTGAAACAGTGGGTTCGCTTCACCTGCGCCCGCTGGACGCGCCCCAGGTCCCACGGGAAGGTTAGGAGCCTGGTGAGGTGGTGGGGGCGTCGGCAAACCGAACCCGGAGGGTGGCGCGACAGGGGGACCAGAAACGGGGGAAGCGGGAACGGGAGGACCGGAAAGAGTGGGAGCTGGGACCGCAACCTGGGGTGGGGGCTGCTGAAAAACTTCGGGGGCCGACGATGGGGCTGCGAACACGGTCGCATCCGGCACGGGTGGCGGTGGGGGCACCGCAGCTTCTTGCAGGTGCAGCTCCACTAGAGGGGCGCCCTCCCCGAGGTTCACGACCGTTGGCTTAACGATCCGGTAAGCGCTCTGGGGGGACCCATCAATATGCAAGCCGTTCGTGGAACCCAGGTCTCGAATGAACCAGCCAACATCGTCCGCGCTCAAAGTGAAATGCTTGCGGGAAACCTCTGGGTAAGACAGCTGCACGTCCGCCTCCGTGCCGCGGCCAACCACGTACGGTCCCACCGGCGGCAACACCCAAGAGAGCCCATCCACGGTCAAAACCAGGTCCGGGAAACCACTGGGACTGCCCTGCGGCGCAGGCTGCTGATTCACGCGGACCACTCCTAGCCAAAACCCTATGGGACCCGCTCATCCTTGTCAGCGGGGCAAACAGGGCGGCGCGCCGCCCCGGAACAGATTACACCGTTAACACTGGTTGCTCACCGAGAACGCGGCCCCACGCGGGAGGCAACCGCGTGGGTGCCTCCCGCAGGTCAGGGAACCGGTCAGACGTCCTCAGGGATCATCGAGATCGCACCACACGGGCACTCTTCAGCACACAGACCACAGCCCTTGCAGTAGTCGTACTTGAACTCGTACTCACCCGGGCGGATCTTCGTGATCGCGTTATCTGGACACACCCCGAAACAGTTGTCACAACCAAAACAGTTGCCACAACTCATGCAGCGGCGGGCCTCGAACACAGCGGACTCTTCGTCCAAGCCCTGCACGACCTCGTCGAAAGTGGATGCGCGCCTCGGCCCCTCCAACTTTTCAC
>CAYFUO010000170.1:0-3201 GCA_964346255.1 uncultured Actinomyces sp.
CGCCCAACCTCACCCAAGCCGCCTAGGGGGAGCACCCGCAAAGCGCCTTTTCGTACCTTGCCTGGTTCACCCAGGTTTTCGTAAAGACTAATCATGACCTAAGTCTGCCACGGCTATCAGGGTAGGAGGCTAACGCTGCTGGTGAACCGTGCGATAGTCTCGCCAGCAGCGAAACCGCATTACAGGTCCGCGTACCAGAGGTGTTCCACCAAGTTTCCTGACGGGGTTTCAAGAGAACGCCTTAAACCCACCGGAGCTAAACCCGCTTTCTGAAAGAACTGGACGCGCGGCGCGTCATCCGCGACTATCCAAGCTGCCAACCCATTGACCCGCGCGGCCCGCGCTGCGTCAGCGACCGCCGCCAACAGGCGGGACCCGTGGCCCTTGTTCACATGGGTGGGTAGAACTTCGAACGCCAAGATTTGTGCGGAACCGGGTGCCACCGCGATGGGCCCCACCTCACCCGCCTCAATGCCGGGAAAGTCTCGGTCCGCATAAAATGCGGCGAAACCGACAGGGACACCTTGATCTTCAGCGATGAACACTCCGTGGCCCCCGCCCATGCCCTCCCCTATTGCGTGTCCCCAAGAGTCAGCCATTTGGGTTTCGTTGAAGGCGTTCTCTGTTTCCTCAGTTGCGCCACCTTCGTGAACGTCCCTCACTAGGCGGATCATCGCGTTCTTCTGAGTCTTGGCAATGAAGTTTTGGTCGCCGTCCTTCGCGGGCCGCACAAACATGGGCGGCCGTCCCACCGGCTCATTCGTCATGAGTTGTCACCACCGCCGTCGACCTGGGTACGGAAAGCATCTGTTTCGCGACCTCCTGCACATCTTCTTTCGACACGGCCTCCACGCGCGCCAACGCGTCTTGAACCGTGAGGAACTGTCCCACCATCTCAGATCTTGCGAGCCTAGTCATCCGGGAGCCGGAGTTTTCCAAACCGAGGGTCACCGACCCCCGCATTTGGCCCTTCGTGCGTTGAAGCTCCCAGTCAGTGGGGCCCGCTTCAGCCAGCTTTTCAACCTCGGACCACAACAGTTTTTCCACTTCTTTCAGGTTCTTCGGAGCGCAACCACTGTAAAGACCGAAGTAGCCGGTGTCGAAGTAGGCGGGCGCAAACGAGTAAGTGGAGTAGGCGAGACCTCTTTTCTCCCGAACCTCTTGGAACAGCCTAGAAGACATGCCGCCACCCAAAATGTTGAGTGCGACCGAGGAAACGGGGAGGTTGGGGTCCAGCGCACCCATCCATTCCCCACCGGTGATGATGTGGGCCTGTTCCACGTCGCGGCGCTCCCAAATGTTGCGCTCCAAGTCTTCCAAGAGACCCATTCCACCCGCACGCCGGGACTCTTGCGCTTCCCCTCCGGGACAGGCAACGTTCACATTCCGTTTCGGCTTGGGTTCCAATTGGCCCAACTGGGCCGCCCAGGGGGAACGTTCGAGTTCCTCGAGTATTAGGTCCGCTACCTCCTCATGATCCACCCCACCCGCAATAGCGATCGTCAAATCCGACGTGCCGTACCGGCTCCTGTACAAGTCTCGTAGCTCCTCGCCCGTCAGGTCTGAAACGGAGGAGGGAGACCCGCCAACAGGTCGACCTAAGGGAGCGGAACCGAAGACAGCGCGCGCGAACGTCTCTGACACCACGTCAGTTGGGGTGTCATCCCCCATCGCCAACTCATCCAAGATGACGCCGCGCTCCATCTCCACGTCTTTCTCCGTGAGGAGAGAACCGGAAACCATGTCCACTAGCACCGGCAACAGCTGCTTCGTGTCTTCGGAAACCATGTGAGCCCAGTAGTAGGTCGCTTCCTTCGAGGTTGCCGCGTTCGAAACTGCGCCCACCGCGTCGAACGCTTCGGCTATTTGAAAGGCGGACCTATCTTTCGTCCCCTTAAACAGGAGGTGCTCCAGAAAGTGGCTGACCCCCGCCTGTTTCGGCTCCTCATCTCGGGAGCCAACACCGAACCAAAATCCGACGCTAGTGGACAGGTTGCCCGGCAGGCTCTGGGTTATGAGACGCACACCACCAGGCAAGATTGAGCGCACTACTTCTAAGTCCCCATCTGGGAATGTCAGAGTCTGCCCAACCAGCCCAAAGGGAAGTGGCGTGGGGGTCGCTGGATCCTTGTAGCCAATGGCCGCAAAAGGGGTTTCTATGTCGATGTCCTATCTTCGTCGACGCCGGCGACCATGCGCGGGCGAAACGGCTTACCTAGTTCCTTGGGGCTCCATCTTCCCAGCTCTGACCGTCAGATGCTTGCCCCGGCGACGCGCCACCGGAAGCGTCTGCCTCACCCGCCTCGACCTCTTCCACGCTGCCCGTTTCGAAGACGGCTTCCTCCGCCGCCCCTGAAGGCGCACTGGCGGTGAGCGCGTCCTCGTCCAAAAGGTCTACGTCGAATCCCTGTGGCCCCCCTGTTTCTGTCTCCTCCACCCAAGCGGTTGACTCTGGCTCTGATGACTCGATTTGGGCCGCCTGCTGGGCCGCGATCTGGTCTGCTTCAGCCTGCTTCGCTAGGGCTCGCTCCACCTTGGCTTGTTCCTTCTCTTCAGCCTTCGCGGCCTTCTTCGCCTCAGCCTTTTCACGCTTTTGCGCTTTCTTCGCCGCCTTCTTTTCTTCAGGTGACAGTTTGATGGGCGTGGGGATGGCGCCAGTCAATGCCAAGATGAAGCCGGTTAGGCCCAGCAGGGCGAAGACCGCTGAGAACCAGACACCGTTGGAAAACCCTAGTTGGAGACCCTCTATCTGCGTGATGATCCGTCCCAGCGTGAGGGCGCCCGCCACCAGAGCGGCGCTTGTGGTGACCCAAGCCCAAAACGGTTTGGGGTTCGTGCCGGTTAGGGCCCTCACGAACGCCAGTATGGTTAGCACCAGCAGGGCGGGGGTGGCGATGATTACGGCTATCCCAACCGTCATGGGCGCCAGTTCTTTCGGGTTCAACGCGGGAATCTGCCCCGTCAAATCCATGATCCACCAGGAGGCGACAGCGAACAGGAACAGGACACCGAAGAGCAGAGACTCTGTGAACTTACGCATGCCCCAATACTAGGCGTTAGGTCCGCGTTTACCGACGGCAACCAAGTTTCGGCTCAACTGCTGCGAGCCTGCCAAGTCTTTTCGCTTTGAGCGGCGCCGAGTCTGTGTCAGCGCTGTCGGCCCGTGGTTGTGGTGGCCGCTACCAACCTTGGATCACGCGC
>CAYFUO010000171.1:0-3171 GCA_964346255.1 uncultured Actinomyces sp.
CCGGTGACCCTCACGTCCGTGATGGTCATGAAACCGAGGCGGGGGTCTTTCACCTTCCGCTCCAAAGCGTGGGTCACCGACTGGCGCACGCGCGCGGCCCTGCGCCTCTGCCGTCCTTCGTCAGCCATTGTCAGTCCTTTCAAAGAATGGGTGCCAGCGAAACCAGCACTACCTGATTGTTGTGCAAGTGAAGAAGGCGGGTCCCCAAGGGGACCCGCCCAAGCCTGGGTTACTCGCGAGGCTTCTCGCGAACCTCCCAAGTTTCGATCATGTCGCCAACTCGAATATCCCTGTGGCCCAAGGTGATGCCACACTCGAACCCTTCACGGACCTCGGTGACATCGTCCTTCTCCCGCCGCAAAGACTCGATCTTGAGGTCCGATGCGACCACGACCCCATCGCGAACCAACCGTGCTTTGCTGCCACGTTTGATGATGCCCTTACGGACCAGGGAACCGGCGATGTTACCGAACTTGCCGGACTTGAAGACCTGCAGGATCTCGGCGGAACCAAGGTCCACGTCCTCATAAATCGGTTTGAGCATGCCCTTCATGGCATCCTCAATCTCTTCCAGCGCGTGGTAGATGACCGAGTAGTACTTGATCTCCACGCCTTCCTCGTCGGCGAGCTCCTCAACGCGTTCCGCTGGGCGCACGTTGAACGCGATGATGACCGCGTTGTCGACGGTTGCCAAGTTGACGTCGTTTTGGGTGACAGCACCAACACCCCGGTGGATGACCCGCAAAGCAACATCTTCGCCAACATCCAGCTTGAGCAAGGAGTCTTCCAAGGCTTCGACCGCGCCCGCAACGTCACCCTTGATGATGAGGTTGAGTGTGTCGACCTTACCTTCCTTTAGGACCTTGTCGAAGTCCTCCAAGGTGACCCTCTTGCGCCTGCGCGCGAGCAGGGCCTGCCGTTCCATCGCCTCACGTTTGTCAGCGATTTGGCGGGCAGTGCGGTCGTCAGACGCAACCAAGAATGAGTCCCCAGCCTTCGGCACTGACGTCAACCCGATCATCAGCACTGGGCGGGCGGGCCCAGCCTCAGTCACTTCGTCCCCATGCTCATCGAACATGGCGCGCACGCGGCCATGAGAGGAGCCAACCACAACAGCATCCCCGACTCGCAGCGTGCCCCGCTGGACCAGCATGGTCGTGACAGCGCCGCGACCACGGTCCAAGTTCGCTTCGATCGCGATGCCGCGTGCTTCCGCCTGCGGGTTCGCTTCCAAATCGAGGGTCGCGTCCGCGGTCAGCAAAACAGCGTCGAGCAGCTCATCGATTCCTATGCCTTCCCGGGCCGAAACGTCAACGAACATGACGTCCCCGCCGTAGTCTTCGGCAACGAGACCGTACTCAGTTAGTTGGGCTCGGATCTTGTCCGGGTTAGCGTCCGGCTTATCAATCTTGTTGACGGCAACCACGATCGGAACACCAGCCGCTTGAGCGTGGTTCACGGCCTCAACCGTTTGCGGCATCACGCCGTCGTCGGCTGCGACCACTAGGATTGCGAGGTCCGTCGCCTCAGCGCCGCGGGCACGCATCGCCGTGAACGCTTCGTGACCCGGGGTGTCCAGGAACGTCAACGGTCGAGCATCGTCCTCGTCAGTTTCAACTTGAACCTGGTATGCCCCAATGTGCTGCGTGATCCCACCATGTTCGCCCTCAATGACGTTCGTGTGGCGGATCGCGTCCAACAGGCGGGTCTTACCGTGGTCCACGTGACCCATGACGGTGATGACGGGAGGACGGGGTTCGAGGTACGTTTCGTCATCCAGCTCTTCAGCCTCAAGGTCAATGTCGAAGGACTCGAGTAGTTCGCGGTCCTCATCCTCAGGGGAAACCACTGACACTTGGTAACCGAGTTCCGCACCTAGAACCTCAAGGGTGTCTTGGTCTAGGGACTGAGTGGCGGTAGCCATCTCACCCAAGTGGAACAAAACGGTTACAAGGGCCGCCGGGTTGACATCAATCTTCTCTGCGAAGTCAGCGATGGAAGCGCCTTGGCGGATCCGAATCTCTTGGTCGTTGCCGCGAGGGATCGAAACACCACCGATGACCGGCGCTGCCTGCTGTTCGAACTCCTGCCTCTTGGCGCGCTTCGACTTCCTCCCACGCCTACCCCGGCCGCCACCGCGACCGAAGGCCCCTGGGGTCTGTCCGCGACCGCCCCCACGACCGCCTCTCGGTGGTCCCGCGGGGAACCCGCCTGGGGATCGCCGTGGTGCACCGGGTGCCGTAGGCGCCCCAGTGGTGCCTGCTCCTGGGCGTTGCTGCCTGGGCGCGCCCGGTCGTCCCCTACCACCTGCTGTGCGGGGTCCTGGACGTTGGGGTCGGCCCCTCGAGAAGCTTGCCGACCCGGGCATCATGGCTGGGTTCGGGCGTGGTCCACCACCTGAAGATGAGCGCTCGGAGCGGGCGGGCCCGGGGCGTGCCCCTGACCCGGGTCTCGCTGTTGGCCTCGGTCCACCCGGTCGCGGCATTCCTTGACTGGACGCGTACGGGTTGTTCCCGGGTCGCGGGCCGCGCGGGCGAGGCATGGCGGGACCAGGTTTCGGTACTGGACGCCCACCCGGCTTCGGTGAGGCGGCCGCACTCGGGCGGCCCCCCTTGTCCTGAGAGCCTTTCGCTGTGGGTCTAGCGCCCGGGCGACCCGGCTTGGGTGCACCCCCACGCCTAGCGGCGGCGAGCCTACCGAACGGCACATCCCCGGGTGTGGGGACATCCACCGGCTTCGGTGTTTCCGGCTCTGGTGCCACAGGTTTCGGGGTTTCCGGCTTCGGTGCTTCTTTAGCTGGTTCTTCCGCTCGTGGCGCGCCAGCCTGAGCTTTCGCATGGTCAGCGGGTGAAGCGAAAACTGGTCGTTTAGAGACCGCGGGTCCTGCGGGCTTCGGCGTGAAAGGCGTGGGCCTCGGGCCTGGGAGCGGCGCAGCGGGCGCAGCCGCTTTCGCAGGTTTCGGGGTCGGCTTGGGCGCCGGAACCCCCGGTTTGGCTGCTGCGGGCTTCTTAGCCGCAGGCTTCTTGGCTTCCGCCGTCTTCTTGGCGGCCTCAGCCTTATAATGTCCACGCACTTGGCGGACAATGGGTGCTTCCACCATGGACGACGCGGAGGTTACGAACTCTCCGCGGTCCGACAGGTGTTCCCTAAGTTGTTTACTGGTGATGCCGA
>CAYFUO010000172.1:0-3162 GCA_964346255.1 uncultured Actinomyces sp.
CTGACCGCAAGCGGATGGGGCGCGTCGTCTCCGTGGTGTTCCAAGACCCAGCCACGGCGCTCAACTCACGCATGGTTGTTGAGGAACAACTGTTGGATCCCCTTCGTGTGCACAAGGTCGGCACCCCTGCTGAGCGGAAGCAGCGCGTGCGGGAGCTCACCCACTTGGTGGGTTTGCCCTCGTCCGTTCTGGGTGCGCTTCCCGGCCAGTTGTCTGGTGGGCAGAGGCAACGCGTCGCAATCGCGCGGGCTTTGTCCCTTGGACCGGACGCGATCATCGCTGACGAACCCACTTCAGCGCTGGACGTGTCGGTTCGCGCCCAGATCCTGAACCTGCTCACGGACTTGAAGAAGGACCTTGGGCTAGGGATGGTGTTTATTTCTCACGACATCCAAACGGTTCGTTACGTGTCTGACCAGATCATCGTGATGAACGGTGGCCGGATCGTGGAAGAGGGCACCGCAAAACAGGTTCTGGAAAACCCAAATCACGAATACACGAAGACCCTCTTGGGAGCGGCGCCCTCGCTGCTGCACCCGGTGGGCAACTAAACCTCAACTGGAAAGGCAACAATAATAATGACTGTTCGTGGTGTAGTTCCACCCGTCGTAACCCCGCTCAAGGAGGACGGCTCTTTTGACCGAGTCTCCTTCGACCGCAACGCGAAGCGCATGCTGGATGCGGGTGTGCATGGGTTGTTCGTGATGGGTTCTTCCGGTGAGGTGGCTTTCTCAACGGATGAGCGTCGTGACGAAGTGACTCGCGCGGCCTTGGAGGTCGCTGACGGCGCCCCCGTTTTGGTTGGCGCTATCGACACCCAGACCGCTCGCGTGATCGACCATGCGCTTCGTGCGCAGGCCCTTGGCGCTGACGGCATCGTGGTGACCGCCCCCTTCTATGGGCTCGGCGGCGCGCCCCAGGTTGAGCGTCACTTCCGGGTGATTGCGGACGCGATCGACATCCCCTTGTGGGCTTACGATCTGCCTGTTTCGGTTCACACCAAACTTGAGGCTCCCATGCTGATTCAGTTGGGTGTTGAGGGCGTGCTCGCGGGTGTGAAGGACTCCTCTGGTGATGACGTGTTCTTCCGTCGCCTCATCATGGGCAACCGTGATGTGGGTAGCCCACTGACGCTACTCACGGGGCACGAGATTGTGGTTGACGGTGCTTACCTTGCTGGCGCTGACGGTTCCGTCCCGGGTTTGGCGAACGTTGCTCCGAAGGGGTACGTGCGCATGTGGGACGCCTACCAGGCTGGCGATTGGGATGCGGTGAGGGCCGAGCAGGAACGCTTGGTTCGCATCATGGACATCACAAGCGTGGTGTCTGGCGTGACCGGTTTCGGCGCTGGTGTTGGCGCGTTCAAGACGGCCCTCATGCTGTTGGGCGTGTTTGAGACCAACCAGATGCCAGAGCCCGTTCCAACCCTTGAGGGTGAGAATGTTGAGGCCGTCAGGCGTGTCCTGGTTGAGGCTGGACTGCTCGACTGATGCAAGAAGCAACTCCTCCCACTGTCATCGCTGTCGACATTGGGGGAACCAAGGTAGCCGCCGCCTACGTGACACTGGGTGAAAACCCAGTTGTCGCGGGGCGGCGGTCCCTGCCTACCGCAGAAACAGGTGGGGGAGACGGCCTGATTCAGGCCGTGAAAGACGTGGTTTCCGAGATGCTCGTGGACCCACCAGCACCCATCCAAGGGATCGGTGTTGGCTCCGCCGGCGTCGTTGACCCAGAGACTGGGGTCATCACTTCGGCGACTGATCTGATCCCTGGTTGGGCCGGCTCTCCTCTAGGACCTGCTCTGCTTGAGGAGTTCGATATTCCCGTAGGTGTTACGGGAGACGTTCTTGCTCACGCGATGGGTGAAGACGCTTTCGGCGCGGGGCGCGGTCATGCCTCATCTCTAGCCGTCGGAGTGGGCACTGGAATCGGCGGAGCATTCGTTACAGAAGAAGGTGTCCGAGCTGGAACTAGAGGCCTCTCCGGCCACATTGGCCACCTCCGGCACCCGCTTGCCCGCGACCTCAAGTGTTCCTGCGGTCGTGAAGGGCACGTGGAAGCCATTTCCTCGGGCACTGCAATCGCTGACGAGTATCACCGTAAGACAGGTAAGTCTCTGACGGGTCGAGAGGTCGACGAGGCAGCGCAAACCGACCCGGCGGCCGCTGAGGTTGTAAAGACCGCAGGCAGGGCTCTGGGGGAGTCCCTTGCGGGACTTGCGAACTCTTGGGACCCGGACGTGATCATCGTTTCTGGCTCCGTTGCGAACTCTGGGGACCTTTGGTGGGATTCGGTGCGCCAAGGCTTCCAAGATCAAGCGATGGATGCTGTGTGCCCGACCCCTATTCTTCGCGGAGAACTCGGATCGGATGCGCCCCTATTAGGGGCCGCCCAGTTTGTCGTTTCGCAACTGCCCAACTGAAGTCCAGTTCTAAAGCTCAACGGGGGCGCGGGCAATCGCGCCCCCCTCAATAATCACTCAAGAAACACTGAAAGGCTAAAACGTGGTTCACCCACTTATTGAATCTTTGAAGGGCCGGCTAGTAGTTTCTGTGCAGGCCTACCCGGGGGAGCCCATGCGAACCCCAGACACCATGGCCCGGATTGCACTGGCAGCCCAGATCGGCGGGGCTGCTGCCATCCGCTGCCAGGGTGTCGCAGACATTGCCGCCATCAAGGGCCAAGTGCAGGTGCCCGTCATAGGATTGTGGAAAGAGGGAGAGAACATCCCCTACATCACCCCGACCCTGCGTCACGCGCGCGCCTGCTCTCTTGCGGGCGCTGATGTTGTGGCAATCGACGCGGGGCGCGGCCCTCGCCCTGATGGACGGACCTACGCTGAGGTCGTCGAGGCTCTCCACGACGACGGGATCTTGGTGATGGCCGACTGCGGGTCCATGGAGGATGCGCGCATGGCTTTCGCCGCGGGAACCGACATCCTTTCCACGACCATGGCCGGCTACTCAGGTGAACGTGAGAAGACCGAGGGCCCGGACATCGAGCTCTTAGAGGAGATGGTCGCAGAATTCCCCGACACACCGGTCATCTGTGAGGGTCGCGTACACACGCCCGCCCAAGCGGCCGACGTGATTTCAAGGGGCGCTTGGGCGGTCGTGGTTGGCACTGCCATCACCCACCCAACCTCGATCACGACTTGGTTTG
>CAYFUO010000173.1:0-3119 GCA_964346255.1 uncultured Actinomyces sp.
GAGGTGAAGTGGCGTGAACACGGGGCTCGCACTCTTCCTCGCCGTCCTGTTCCTCAGTGTGAACGCGTTCTTCGTCGCAGCCGAATACGCCGTGATTTCGTCGCGACTTTCACAGGTGGAGCCGCTGGCCGAAAAGGGCCGGCGCGGGGCAACTCAAGCGTTATTCGCCCTCGAACACGTGTCTTTGATGCTCGCGATCAGTCAACTGGGTGTCACCGTCATGTCCACGTCACTCGGCGCAATCGCAGAGCCCGCCATCGCACACCTGGTCGAGGCCCCACTCCGGGCAGTCGGGTTGGGTGAGGCGGGCGTGCAAGTGGTGTCCTTCCTCTTCGCTCTCCTCCTAGTGATTTTCTTGCACGTCGTCTTCGGCGAAATGGTCCCAATGAACCTGTCGATCGCGAAATCACACGACGCGCTGTTGGTGCTGGCGCCTCCACTGGTCGCGGTTGGGCGCATTTTTGGGCCAGTGGTGCGAGCCCTTGATGCCCTCGCCAAATGGTTTGTGAAGATCTTCGGGTTGCAGCCGAAGTCAGAGATCGCTTCCGCCTACACGCTGGAAGAGGTTGCAACAATCGTGGAGGAGTCCCGACTGCAGGGGAAGCTGATGGACGACGTGGGCTTGCTTGGGGGGACACTTGTGTTCTCCGGGTTGACCGCAGCGGACCTCATGGTGCCGATCGGTGACCTCGTGAACATTGAGGCGCCCGTAACCCCTTCCGCGGTGGAGTCGCTGGTCACGAAAACGGGTTTCTCCAGGTTTCCTGTGGTTGACGAGTTGGGGAATGTGGGCGGCTACGTTCACCTGAAAGACGTGCTGCACGCGTCGGGTGAGCGTCGGGAGGAGCCTGTGGACGACTGGCGGATCCGGGACCTGAGCGTCATTTCTTCGGCGGACGAGGCCGGTGAAGCGCTGCGGGAAATGCAGGCGAGCGCCACCCACATGGTTGGGGTTGAGGGGCCCGACGGTGAAGGTCTGGTGGGTGTCTTGTTCTTGGAGGACCTCTTGGAGGAGCTCGTCGGACAAGTGAGTGACTCTTTGCAGCGCGAAGAGTGGGAGAGATAGTCCGGTAGACACTGGAGATCTTCGGGAAAAAGTATGGCGTTTTCGTGCGCGTGAGCGAGTGACGTGGTTGCAAGATGGGCCACAAACACGCGGGTTTGTGACCGATAGTAACTTTCCTCTACCGGTGAAAAGCGTAAACTGCCATTTGCGTGTCTAGGGGTTTCCACAGGTTGGGAAACGTCTCGCGTCGGGCCGATCCGTGGTTTAGTAGGTTCGAGATGCGCCAAGGTCGCCGCTGGCGCGGTGACGAGGGAGTCTTTTTGGGGGTGTACGTGTCCGCTGTTGTAAGTGGCCCAGCCGTACTGGGTGGCCCGTCGAGCACTGGGAGTGCCGGCGGTGTTTCTCCTACCGGTTGGGACGGGATGGACATAGAGGAATATTCGCGTAAGTACGCGAGGGCCCTCCGCCACCAGCGCCCTAGCCAACGCTTGTCCCGCTCTCGGGGAGGGATCGGGGTAACTGGGGCTACCGTCACCACGGGCATCCTGACTGCAGTGTTCGCTATCCCCGGTGGGGTGGCAGTTGCAGACGTCGCCGAGGATGGGGACGGGAAAGTTGCCGGCCGGTTCGGAGCCGAGGATTCTTGGGCTGAGTTTGAGGCAAACGAGGTCGACCCTTCGGTGGGCTTAGATAGGCAGCCGGGGGCCGCGAGCCGCGCTAAGTTCCGCGTTCCGATCGAGGTTTCACGTTGCGTACCGGTTGACGCTGCGGACGGGGCACGCCAAATGGTGCAGCAGGATGTTGCCTACATGCCTTTGCAGGAGGGGACGTTCGCCTACTCCAGTCCATTCGGCTACAGGGTGCACCCCACGTTGGGGCAGGTCCTGCTTCACGAGGGTGTTGACATGGCCGCGCCGCTCGGCACCCCCATCTACTCAGTGGCCGACGGGGTCGTAGTTTCCGTCACTTCCGGCCCAAGCCAAGGTGACTACGTCGTCATTGAGCACGTTGGTAAAGATGGCAGCGTCTACCGGTCTTCGTATCTTCACCAGTACATGGACCAGATCACCGTACATGAGGGACAACAGGTGTCCGCGGGCGACCAGATTGGCCACGTGGGAAACTCGGGGCGTTCCACTGGCGCCCACCTGCATTTTGAGGTTCGTGACGCTTCAGGCGCTGCCATTGATCCTCTGGGATGGTTGGAAAGCCAGGGTGCCGTGTACCTTGGCGAAGGCTGCTAGTGATCCCAGTTGCGGCCGCCCCGAACCCCTTGGTGATCGCACACAGGGGTGGGGCCAAAGAAAGTGTTGAGAACAGTTTCGCTTCCCTGAAACACACTTGGGACCTGGGCGTGAGCCACTACGAAACTGACGTGCAGTTGACCGCGGATGGGCGCGTCGTCCTCATGCATGACGGTGATTTGGAGCGCTGCTACGGGCACCCCGGCAAGGTTTCGGAGTATTCGTACGAAGAACTGCTGCGTTTCCCGAATGCTTCCGGCGAGCCGGTGCCACTGTTGTCGGAGGCGCTTGAACGATACCCCGACATGTACTTCAACATTGACGCGAAGACAGAAGAGGTTCTCGAACCCCTATTGGCCGTGCTGGCGGAAGCGGACGCTTTCGACAGGGTCCTAGTCAGCTCTTTCTCCGAGGGACGCCTGAAGAGGGTTCGTGCCAAGAACCTGCCCGGACTCTGCACTTCTTTGGGTGTCGGTGGGGTCGTGAGGCTCGTTGGTGGCGCCGCAACAGGAATGGGCGCGTCAGCTTGGGGAGTGCCGGGCGTTGAGAAGGGCGTGCGCGCAGCTCAGGTTCCCACCAAACACAGTGGGATCCCCATCGTGACCAAACGTTTCATCGCTGCCGCTCACAAGGCGGGGTTGGCGGTTCACGTGTGGACTGTGAACGATCCTGACGAGATGAACCGGTTGTTCGACTGGGGTGTCGATGGTGTGGTTACGGACGTGCCCAATGTGGCGAAACAGATACTGGTTGACAGGGGCCAGTGGGTCCAGCCTGACCGGTGAGCTGGTAAAGTTGCTTTGCCGTAGAAATACGGTGCGGCCCCGATAGCTCAGGGGATAGAGCGTCCGCCTCCGGAGCGGAAGGCC
>CAYFUO010000174.1:0-3106 GCA_964346255.1 uncultured Actinomyces sp.
ACCGCTTCACTTGTGTAGGAGCTGGGGACCTCTTCCTCTTCCAGCTCTAAAACTTCTGTGGTCTCAGCCACGACTCTCCTAATGGTCTCTTAGCGGCCGGCTCTACTGAGCGACCTGCTTGATTTCGTACGGGATAGGCTGCTGAGCCGCATGCGGGTGATCCGGGCCAGCGTAAACGTGAAGTTTCTTGGCCTGGGCCCGACCCAGCTTGTTCTTGGGGAGCATGCCCTTCACAGCGTTCTCAATGATCCGCTCGGGGTGGCGTTCCATGATGGTCCGGTACGGGGTCGCCTTCAAGCCACCGGGGTAACCGGAGTGACGGTATTCAACCTTCTTGTCGAGTTTCCCTCGAGTGAGGACCACTTTCTCCGCGTTGATGACAATAATGTTGTCACCCATGTCTGCGTTCGGTGTGAACGTGGGCTTGTGCTTGCCGCGAAGCATCGCAGCGATCTGCGCTGACAGACGCCCAAGAACCGCGTCTTCGGCGTCGATCACGTACCACTTAGGGTCCGCATCCCCTGCCTTAGGTGTATAGGTGCGCACGAGTTTTTGCCTTCAATTCTCTTAGCTCAGGAGCCGGCACGCCGCCGGCAGCGGGCAGCAGGCGATCCGACTCTTGGTAAAGTCTTCGCCGCGTGGGCGCGCCCCGCAAAACCTTCCGCCGGCCGGCTTAGCTCAGCGTAGTGATGGGGCTCGGGTGTCTTCGGCGAGTGGGAATTAGGCCAAAAACACGCTCCCAAGCAACATCCACAGTGTACTAAGGGAGGAAAACGCGGTCAAAGGAGGGGGGAAAGTGTGCCCGACTACTCAAGGGTCCGACGTTTCCGGGCCTCACGGGCTCGGGTCCCCCAACTGGGCTTATCCGGGTAGTCGACACCCACCATCGTGAGCCCCTTCGCGGGAACGACCATCACACCGTGGTCTCTGGATGGGTGGTCCACCAAGTAGCGCACCCACGACGGATCCTTCGCCCCCCTCCCCACCTCAAACAGGGCGCCCACTATTGAGCGCACCATGTTGTGGCAGAACGCGTCCCCCTCAACCGAAATGAGGATCGACCCGTCAGTGTCCCGCGCCACCTCTAAAGCCTTCACCGTGCGGATGGTGGTGGCACCCTCGCGGGGGCGACAAAACGACAGGAAATCGTGTTCGCCCAGCAGGTGGGTGGCGGCCTCACGCATCTTCTCCACGTCCAGTCCCCGCTCCGACGCCCACCACTGGTTCGATCTAGAAATCGGGTCCCTGACACAAGCGCCGTCCACCAGCCTGTAAACATACCGGCGGCGGACGGCTGAAAAGCGCGCGTCAAAACTGTCATCCACGACCTCTACGCGGCTGACGACCACGTCAGAATCCCCCTTCGCGGAAGCACTCTTCGGGACGGGTGGTCGCGGGTGCTCCGGGTGGATCCACCGCGAATACTGCATGGCCAACAGGCCGTTCAAGCGGGAACACAACCGCGCCCGACCGTCCTCGTCCAAGCCGATCGCCGACAGCTTCTCGGTGGGGACATCAACGTGCGCTACTTGGGAGGATGCGTGAACGCCCGCGTCGGTGCGGCCCGCGACTGTGAGAGTGAGGGTCTCCCCGAAGATGGTCGCCAACGCCTGCTCGATTTCGCCTTGAACGGTTCTCAAACCGTCCTGCTTCGCCCACCCGTGGAACCCACTCCCGTCGTACCGGAGATCTAGGCGTAACCGCTCACTCAACTCCGTGCGCTCCCACTGGTTTTAGTGAGAAGATCCCACGCGCGGACTCCACCCATCATCCCCGCATCGTTGGGGACGACAACAACATCTTGGGGCAGTGGGTTGCGCACGGTCTGCACGACCCGCACACCGTTTCCGCCCCCCACGTAAAGCCGGTCCCACAAGTACATGGGCCGCAACCCGTCGATCACGCGCCGCACCCTACGTGACCAGTGGGAATCCCCAAGGCGGAGCCGCTCGTGTTCCCCCAAGTACTCGTCGTAAGTGAGGCCCCATCTCACGAACCCCCGCGAAATTTCCACGTGAGGCGCCAACTCGCCCCCGTCAAACACGGCGTTGCCTAAACCGGTTCCTAAGGTGATGATCATTTCGAGACCCGTGCCCGTGATGACGCCGGCACCCGCCACCTCAGCGTCGTTCAGTACGAGGGCGGGCAAGCCAAGCGCCTCCCGTATCGCACCTTGCATGTTAAAGTTCGCCCACTCCTCCACCAAGTGGGGCAGTACTTTGGAGCGTGGCCCCTCTTTCGTCACGTAGTGGGGGGTCGCAATCACCCTGCCGTGACGGATCATCCCGGGCATCCCCACGGTGACTCGGGTGGCAGCGGGCAGCTGCCCCGCCAGTTCCACAGCAACGTCAACCAGCCGACCTGGGGGCAGGGGGTACGGCGTGGGTTTGCGGACCGGCTGGGCGACTAGGTGCCCGGTAAAGTCGGCGACGGAAGCTTTGATGCCCCCACCGCCACAGTCAACCGCGAGTGTCAGCGGAGATCCCGTGCTCATAACCTCAATCTACCGCCCAACATGCAAGAGAGTGGATGCAAAAGGGACGGCACCCGTTTGGGCCCGTCCCCCCGCATGAGTGGAACCAGTTAGTTTTCCAGTTCCTCTTCAACTTCTTCGACGAGTTCTTCGACTTCCTCGGCGACCTCGTCCGAGGCCGGCTTCACCTTCGCCTTCTTCACGAGAGGCTCCATCACGATCTCGATGACAGCCATCGGAGCGTTGTCGCCCTTGCGGTTGCCGATCTTCGTGATGCGAGTGTAACCACCCTGACGTTCCGGGTCGATGTCCGGGACGATGACGTCGAACAGCTCGTACACTGCGTCACGGTCAGTGACCTTCCGAGCCACAATCCGACGGTCGTGGATGGTGCCACTCTTCGCCTTCGTCACCAGTTTCTCGAAGTACGGCTGCAGAACCTTAGCTTTCGGCAAGGTCGTCTCAATCGACCCGTAGCGAATCAGGTCGGTCGCAAGGTTCGCCAGAATCTTGCGCTGGTGGCTGGCGCTGCCGCCTAGACGGGCGCCCTTCTTAGGGGTGGGCATGTGTGTTCCTTGAGGTTAGTTGCTTGTAGTGGAAACAAACGAGCGTGGCCTACAGGCCCCGACCGTC
>CAYFUO010000175.1:0-3077 GCA_964346255.1 uncultured Actinomyces sp.
ACGGGTAGTCAAGTTCGGGTAGCACGTAAACTGCCATTTTTCCTCCTGAAAGACTTCTGACGAAATGAAACGGTGGGGGACTTCAGTCCCAACACCACTAATCTAACCGGCTGCGCGTCGTCATCCAAGAGACTGTGTCAAACCGGTCACCAAAGTGCCGGCGCGACCCGCTGCGGTGATCGAGTAACCGTTCCAAGCTGTTGAGGTCGTCAGCGGGATGTGGGTGGCCTCCGCCATAATGGTCGCCATGACTACGCCGCTGCCCCCAGCCCCCAAGTTAGAGCCAAGCTTGATAGCGCGTTTGCGCGCTGATCTGCTGGCCTCCGGGTGGGATCACAAGTTCGAGGACGCTTTACCGAAAGAGCTGCGCTCTGCGCTGCAGGGTGGGGATTCTCTGCCAGTCACCGTTTTCCTTGAGGGGTTACCGGAGGACGAGGCCGATGCGGCAACCGAGCTGTTTTGGCTTTTCACTCTCGCGGAGGCTTCGTCACTGAAGCAGGTGAATAGGGCTTTTCCGACGTTGGGCGTTGGGGGTGCGGTGGACCTGGGGATCATCGTCCCCGTGGCGGGCGCGGATGCGTTCCGGGCTGCGGTTGACATGACCCCTGTGGATTTGAATGGGCCGGCGTGGATTGTCTCAGACCTATCCCCAGCGCAGACGGGTGCCCCTTCTCATCCGAGACAGGTGCTGGGGGTGACAGGGGCGACCCGCACCCTTTCCGCTCTGGTGCCGAACCCGCTGGCGACCGCGAGCGAGACTGCGGGCGAGGCCGGGGCCCGAAACGAAGAGGGGTCGGCAAGCGGGGAGAGAGGGGCCGTGCGCGCCTTGGACCTTGGCTGCGGCAGCGGTTTCCTCGCCCTACAGATGGGGCGCGACGGAGCCCAAGTCACCGCCACGGACATCTCTAAGAGGGCCTGCCAGTTTACTCGCTTCAACGCTTTGCTCAACGAGGTGGAAGTTGAGGTGGTGCAAGGCTCCCTCTTTGAGCCCGTCGAGAATCGGACGTTTGACCTGATCGTTTCGAACCCGCCGTTCGTCCTCGACCCCAGAAGCAAAGTCGTCGGTGGCGGGGAAGCTGGGGAAGCCGCTACCACCTACGCCGGCATGGGTCGTCTCACGTACCGGGACGCTGGGATGGGTGGGACCTTGATGGCGAAGGTGCTCGCGGGCATCGCCACTCACCTAGCGGCCGGTGGGCAAGCGGTCGTCCTGGGGAACTGGGTGGCTCCGGACCCCTCGGAGTGGGATGAGCAGCCCGTGTCGTGGCTTGAGGATGCAACTTCGGCTCGCCGGGCGGCGCGCGGGGTGGGGTTCGAGTTGGCCGCTTACGTCGTCCAGAGGGACTTGGTGGACGCGAGCCAATACGCGAAGTGGTGGTTGCGTGACGAGCTGGGCCCGTTCCCCAAGAAACGCGCGTGGGAAAACGGCTACCGCGCTTGGCTGGAGGGATTCGCGACCATCGGTGTCCCGTATGTGGGGTTGGGATTCATCGCGCTTGCACTGAATGAGAGGGAGGGCGGGGCAACGTTGGAGGTAGATGCGGAGTACCTGCCGGACGCGCAGGCCCTCGACGCCGAAGCCATCCAGGTCGCCTTGGACTCAGAACGTGAGGTAGAAGACTGGTGGGAGACCCCCTTCAAGAAAGTGTCCGGCACGGTCGAGGAAAGGACCTACACGCCAGGCGAGGCCGACCCCATGAGGCTGATGCTTCGAGGCGTGGGCCCGGGGTCTCGCCCCCTGTTCGTTCCTCCGACGGTTTCCGCGTTCGTGGGGGTGATGGACGGGGAGGTTCTGCCCTCTCAGGTGGTGCCAGTGATCGCGCATTTGCTCGACATGGAGGTGGACCAGGCGGTCGATGAGATCGGTGAGCATTTGCCCGCGCTTTTGCGTGCGCGCGTCCTTTCCACAGGCGATTGAGTGAGACGGCGTTGCCCGCCGTGGGCGGCGTGCTTGACGGGAAGGGAACCGCTCGGGGTATTGTCGGCATTGTTTTAGCGGGAAACGCGGCCGCCACTGACGCGGCGGCCCAGGGCGTCTTCGCCCCGACGCGTTAGGGTTCGGTAGTGAGAGTTTCTGGGCGCAGACCCCAAGAGTAGGAGCCGTGCGAAGTTGAAGTTGGTAATAGTGGAGTCCCCAGCGAAGGCGCAGACGATCAGACGCTACCTGGGGGACGACTATCAGGTGGAGGCCTCCGTCGGACATGTCCGCGACCTCCCCACGCCCTCAAAGCTGCCCAAAAACATGAAGAAGGGCCCCTACTCCAAGTTCGCGGTGAACGTTGAAAACGGGTTCAAACCGTATTACATGGTCCACCCAGATAAACGGAAGAGAGTCTCTGAACTACGCAAGGCACTCAAGGAGGCCGACGAACTCTACCTCGCAACTGATGAGGACCGTGAAGGTGAAGCGATCGCCTGGCACCTGCTAGAGGTCTTGAAGCCGGACGTGCCCGTGAAACGCATGGTGTTCCACGAGATCACCAAAGAGGCGATCACGGGCGCCCTCGAAAACACTCGCGAAATAGACCGGGACCTAGTTGACGCCCAAGAGACCCGCCGGGTGTTGGACCGCCTGTTCGGCTACGAAGTCTCCCCAGTCCTGTGGCGCAAAGTCGCCCCAGCCCTGTCCGCCGGGAGGGTCCAGTCCGTCGCAACCCGCCTGATCGTGGACCGGGAGAAAGACCGCATGGCTCACGTGAGCGCCGAATACTGGTCTCTCACCGCCACCGTCGAACCTGAGGGAGAACCCGAAAACGACTTTCAAGTGAGGGTCGCTGAGGTCGGTGGGAAACCGGTTGCAACTTCCGCTGATTTCGGCGAGGACGGAAAGCGGACGGAGCGCGCCGAAAAGGCGGGCACCATCATCCTCGACGGAGAAGCGACCCAGCGTTTGGCGACGGCTCTGCCTGGGAAACAGGGTGAGGTCACTGAGATCTCCCGGAAGCCTTACCGCCGTCGTCCGGCAGCCCCTTTCACCACCTCAACTTTGCAGCAGGAGGCTTCCCGGCGCCTGAAGTGGAACGCGGCAACCACGATGCGTGTCGCTCAGAGTTTGTACGAGGCCGGTCACATCACCT
>CAYFUO010000176.1:0-3058 GCA_964346255.1 uncultured Actinomyces sp.
TTCAGGCCTCAGCCCCCTCAGCGTTCGAGACGTCCAGCTCCGCGGCCATGTCTTGCAGGAACCGTAAGACCACTGAGCGTTCCTCCGACGTGAGCCGAGCTGCCACGTCGAACCTACGAGCATGATGCTTCCCCACCGTTTCCATAGCAACCCGCTTCGTCGCAGGAGTGATGCTGATCGTGAGGGCGCGCCGGTCCGTGGGGTGAGGCTCGCGGGTCACATGCCCACCTCCCTCCAACCGGTCCAACAGCTTGGTGGTGGACGCGGTTGAGATCCCCAGGTGGTGGGCGATCGCCGTGGGTGTCGCCGCCTCCCCCCGGTTCTGGCAAACAATCAAGTAGTGCAGGGCTTTCATGTCCGTGCGGTTCAACTCCATGTACTTGGTCGATGCTTCCGCCAAGTCTTCCTCGGTCTCTTTGAGGCGCGCGAGGGCGTTCATGATCTCACCAATCTGCTCAACCTCACGCTCAGGAAGATCCTTCGCGTTCGTTAGGGCCCCTGTGGGATCAACTGAGTCAACATCAAACAAGGTCTTCACCCCTCCCCTAACTTGATCATAGCCACACGGCTATTGCACTCCCATCTTGTTGATTGCTAGTCTAACTATCCACTGGACAGCACACGAGAGGTGGCGCCATGAAAGATACAGAAAATGCCGCGAAAACACGTTTCACGCGCTACCTTCGCGTCGGCGTCCCCATCCTGCTCATAACCATGTGGACGGTGGTCGCTGCAATCGGGGGACCATACTTCGGCCGAGTCAGCGAAGTGTCCTCCAACGACCAAGGCGCTTACCTGCCCGCAACAGCCGAGGCGACTCTGGCTGCGGAGAGGTTGGAGGATTTCCGCACCGAAGGCGTCATTCCCGCCGTCGCAGTTTTCACTGTGTCCAAGGGGACCATCGAACCTGACCTTCCAAGCATTCAGGCCGCCCTCAACTCCCTAGGGAGCACTCAAGGCCTTGCAGAGCCCGCTTCCCCCCCGATTCCCTCCGAGGACGGGCTGGCGGCTCAAGCGTTCATCGCGTTAGACGCTGAGGGTGCGGTGGGTGAGTTCGTGCCCGCCTTGCAGGAGGCTCTTGAAAGTGAGGTCCCCACTTCGGTTACCGTGAACATCGCCGGCCCCGCTTCTCTAAGCGCTGACCTGCTCGGCGCTTTCTCTGGGATTGACGGGCTGCTCTTGGTGGTCGCCTTGGTCGCGGTGTTGATCATTTTGGTCGCGGTCTACCGGTCAGTGTTGCTTCCCATCGCAGTTCTGACCACTTCCATGTTCGCTCTAGCCTCTGCACTGTTGGTTTTATGGTGGCTCGCGAAAGCCGACATTGTCCTGCTGAGCGCCCAAACTCAGGGGATCCTGTTCATCTTGGTCATAGGGGCGGCCACCGACTACTCACTGCTCTACGTCGCGCGCTACCGGGAGAGTTTGCGGGTCAACAAGGATCCGGCCGCCGCGACCAGACAGGCACTCAGGGGCTCCGCACCGGCCATCGTCGCTTCAGGTTCAACAGTGATAGCGGGACTGATGATGCTGCTCCTGTCCGATCTGAAGTCCAACAGTTCGCTGGGGCCCGTTGCCTCGATTGGCATCTTGTTCGCGATGGCCTCCGCCCTCACGCTTTTGCCCTCAATCATGCGGCTCGCGGGCCGCGCCATCTTCTGGCCCCGCGTGCCCAAGTACGAACCTGAAGTTGTCGCAGCCGCGGACGGCATGCCAACGAGGGGAGTGTGGCCTAAGATCGCACCCCTCATCGCTAAACACCCCAGGGCGATCTGGGTTGGCACGGCTTCCCTCCTAGCTGTCGGAGCGCTGTTAGCGCCGGGCCTCAAAGCTTCAGGCGTGTCCCAATCTGATCTTGTGCTAACTTCTTCTGGCGCGCGAGAGGCCCAAGAGGTCTTGAGCGAACACTTTCCCGGTGGCTCTGGCAGCCCCGTTTACGTCCTCGTTCCCGAGGCACGAATGCAAGAAACAGCGGACCTGCTGCTAGCCAATGAAGACGTCGCGTCCGTATCAGTCCTCGCTGAAGAATCTCCCGCCGGGTCAGTCCCAATAACTGGAGAAGGCCTGACCGCATTTGGCCCGGCGGGAACAGAACCCCTGCAGCCCACCTTGGTGGATGGTGACGTGGCCCTGCAAGCGACGTTGACGGTGCCAGCGGACTCCCCGCAAGCGGAACAGGCGGTTCGGGACATCCGTTTGCAATTGGATGAGACGGTCGAGGAAGCGTTGGTCGGAGGGGTGACCGCAACAGCCATTGACACGAATGAGGCTTCCATTAGGGATAGGAACCTCATTGTCCCCCTCGTGTTGCTGGTGATCTTAGTGATCCTCATGGTGCTTCTGCGGGCGGTTCTCGCGCCTGTTCTGCTCATCGCCACGACCGTGTTGTCTTTCGGGACCGCTTTAGGTGTCTCAGCAATAGTCTTCAACCACATACTGAAGCTGCCTGGGGGGGACCCTGCCGTCCCCCTCTACGGTTTCGTGTTCCTAGTCGCGTTGGGAATCGACTACAACATTTTCCTGATGACGCGGGTCCGGGAAGAATCAGTCGAGCACGGCACTCACCAGGGAATTTTGCGGGGACTTGGCATAACGGGCGGCGTGATCACCTCGGCGGGCCTAGTTTTGGCCGCCACGTTTGCCGCCCTATCGGTGATCCCTATCCTGTTCTTACTGCAGATCGCGTTCATCGTGTCGTTTGGGGTCCTCCTCGACACGTTCTTGGTGCGCTCACTGTTAGTCCCCGCCTTGTCCTACGATGTTGGGCGGAAGATCTGGTGGCCGTCGGCTCTCGCCAAAGGAAAACCCTGACGCCAGCAAGGCCGGCGTGAGGGTCCCACGGCAGCCCCGTGCTCCGGGGCAGCAAGTTCGCCCGCTTGCACAGCGAACGACAGGAAGAACCGCAGGCTGCCATGCTTTCACGGGACCAAGTGCACTCCAAGACGGACGTCAAAGAGGCCCGCAGGTGGGAACGGATATTCCCCACTTGCGGGCCCCAAAACCCCTAACTCTTACACTGCGGCGTCCGGCAATAGCCCGTCAACAACACTGCTTGGAGTAC
>CAYFUO010000177.1:0-3027 GCA_964346255.1 uncultured Actinomyces sp.
GCATCATCGTTCCCTCAGACCAGATCGCCCCCGTAATGAAGAACGCGATCATCGCTGTCGAGGACCGACGGTTCATGACCCACCATGGGATCGACCCCGAGGGCATGGTGCGAGCAGTTGTCAACAACTTGACGAGCGGGAAAACCCAGGGCGCCTCCACCATCACCCAGCAGTACGTGAAAAACATGCTGATGGAACGCGGCTTGCAGGCGGGGGACCAAGACCTCATTGACGAGGCCGTCGAAGTTTCCGCCGAACGTAAACTCCGTGAAGCCCGGTACGCGATCTCCCTCGAATCTCAGATGACTAAAGAGGAGATCCTCACCGGCTACCTGAACCTCGCAGCATTCGGCACCAACATTTATGGTGTGGAAGCCGCTTCCCGCGCCTACTTCTCCAAGTCGGCGAACGAACTGACCGCTCCCGAGGCCGCCCTACTGGCCGGCACCGTCCAATCCCCAGTCGAATACGACCCACTCGTGAACCCAGAGGCGGCCCAAAACCGCCGCAACGTAGTCCTCGAAGACATGCTGGACGAGGGTTTCATAAGTGAAGAGGAGTACAAGGAAGCCCACGACCTCACCGTCGAAGAAACCCTGAACCCACAGAAGAGCATCACGGGGTGCGAGGGCGCAGGAACCGCAGCCTACTTCTGCACTTACGCTGTGGAGGAGTTCCTGAAAGATGAGGCGTTCGGGGAGGACCGTGCAACACGTGAACACCTGTTGAACACTGGTGGGCTCACGCTACGCACCACTCTTGAGAACTCTAAACAGAACGCCGCCTACCAGGCTGTGGTGGATAGGGTGCCCGTGGGTGACCCGTCCGGCATGAACACGACAATCGTTTCTATCATCCCCCAGACTGGGGACATCGTCGCCATGGCGCAGAACACGCCGTACGGTATCGCTACCGAGTCGAACCCCTACGCCACCCAAGTGTCCTACAACGTCGGGCCCCACTACGGCGGGGGAAACGGTTTCCAACCGGGTTCAACGTTCAAGATGTTCACGTTGGTTGAGTGGTTCGCGAACGGGCATTCAGCCTACGAAAGTGTCGGCGGTAAACGCTACTACGGCCCAGGGGACTTCACGTGCCACGGTGAACCGATCTACACGGAACCGTGGAACGTCGGCGACCTAGCTGGCAAGGACGGCGCATTCAACATCATCCAAGCTACCCAGAAATCCATAAACCAAGTGTTCGTGGCCATGGTTTCGCAGATGGACCTGTGTTCTCTGTTCGACCGCGCCGCCTCCATGGGGGTCACGGGTGCTGACGGGGAGCCCATAGAACCGTTCGCCCCGAACATCCTCGGTTCGACGGCCGTGCCCCCGATAAGCATGGCGAGTGCGTACGGCACGATCGCCGACGACGGGATTCTGTGCACCGCTCACGCCCTAGTCGAAGTGGAAGATCGCGACGGTAACATCCTCAAGTCCTACAAACCAGAGTGCTCACAGGTGGTCGACCCCACGGTCGCGAAACAGGTGGCGAAAGTCTTGGAGCACACCGGGAACTCCGCACCATACGACATAGGTCGCCCCCAAGCCTCCAAAACGGGCACCACTGACAACAACTCGAACACTTGGGTCGTTGGGTTCACCCCGCAACTGGTGACGGCGGCGTGGGCGGGCTTCGGGACTGACTCCTCACGTTCGGGTGCCAACATCGTGGTCAACGGCCAATTCATACAGAACTTGTACGGCGGCTACTTCGTGGGGCCAATGTGGGCGCAGTACATGTCTGCAGCTCTGGAAGGCACAGCGGTCGAGGGCTTCCCGGACGTGTTCATCGGCAACGCACCACAGCCCGCCGCGGCACCCACACCCGCCCCCGTGGAGGAGCCACCAGCTGAAACTGAGAACGCGCCTAGCGCTGAGGAAGGGGACTAGCTTGGCTAGACCGACCCTTGAGGAGCTCGGTAGCCGACGCTCCCTTCTGGGAGCCCGCTTCATCGGGCTCATGAGGTGGACCGCCGCAACGGTTGGAGCCACAGCGGTGGCCGGTAGTGCGGCCCTCACTTGGGCGGCCGTTGAGGCTAGACGCCCCACCCTGAGGCGGTTCACGATCGAGGTTCCCTCCCGCCCCGGGTTGGAGAAGATGAACATCCTCCACGTCTCTGACCTCCACATGTTTGACAGGCAGAAGTTCATCCCCAAGTTCCTGAAACGGGTGGCGGACACCGAACACATCGACCTAGTTGTTTCCACGGGCGACAACTTGGGGGCCGAGGACGCAGCCCCACTCCTGTTGGAAGCCTTGGAACCCCTACTTTCTAAGCCGGGAGTGTTCGTCTTAGGTTCCAACGACTACTACTCGCCCGACATGAAGGCTTGGACTTCCTACCTAGACCCCAGCCACCAGAAAGAGACAGCGCAAGAGAAGGGCTCCCAGCACCCCGACCTCCCCTGGTTCCAAGTGGTGCAAGCGCTGAAGGAGGCCGGGTGGGTGGACTTGTCCAACCAGGCGCACAACTTACGCGTCCCCCTAGCATCCCCTCCTAGTGATTCTGGACAGGTGAACGGGTTGCAACCAGATGGCCGGGAGGCGCTCGTGTCCGCCATTGGCGTGGATGATCCGCACATTCTCCGCGACCACATGCCGGAACCAACGAAGAAGTGGCGGAAGGGCCGCGGGCTACGCTTGGCGCTCACCCACTCCCCTTACTTGCGGGTTTTGGATGAGTTCGCGGCGGCCGACGCGGACCTCGTGCTCGCTGGTCACACGCACGGCGGACAAATCCGGGTGCCCGGGTTCGGCGCTTTGGTGAACAACACTGATATTCCCCGCAAGTACAGTCGGGGAATGCACCGTTGGCACGGGTTGCGGCGCGGGCCAAACCCTTGGCTGCATGTTTCGGCTGGGCTTGGCACGTCGAAGTACGCGCCTATCCGTTTCTCGTGCCGACCGGAAGTGTCGTTGATAACGGTTTGTCCCACCGGCAAATAGGCTCCTATACTATTTGAGTACGCGGGGTGTGGCGCAGCTTGGTAGCGCGCTTCGTTCGGGACGAAGAGGTCGCAG
>CAYFUO010000178.1:0-3008 GCA_964346255.1 uncultured Actinomyces sp.
ACGGGGATCAGTAGGGGGTCGGTTTCGTCGATCGCGTGGGCGGGCGCCTCCACCACGTACGTTTCGGAAGTGTAGAAGTCTTCAGCCACGCGGATCACGGAGCGGGTGGGACCCGTCTGGGCGAGCCTGGCCACCCACACCCCCATCGCGTCGGACGGTGCTTGGAACACCACTTGGGAATCACCCACAGTCTGACCCCTGTTGAGGAGGCGCGCCTGCAGCGGGTAACCCGAGGGGGAGGTGCCGTCCTCACCCATGGGTTGGGTCAGCCAACACGTGTTTTCGTCAATGTAAGTGAGGGTCCCTTTGCCGACGGGGCGGTAGAACCCGCCCTCGACCCAGTCCAAAGACTCTAGAGAGAATTCGCGGGTCTCATCCGCATCAGTGCCCCCGTCTGACAGGTCGACTAGGGCCCGATCGAACTTCGGGTAGCAAAGTGTCGCACCGTGCCACACCCACGACCTACCTTCCTTTTCGGCGAGGGCGTCAACGTCCAGCAGGGTCTCCCACGCGTCCTTTCCGGCCAAGTAGTCCTCCGTGCTTTGGCGCCGCCACAGTCCCCTCGGGTTCGTTTCATCAGTCCAGAAGTTGTAGGCGAAGCCGCCACGAAAAGTCGCGAGGGGGATCCGGTCGGGGCTCTCAAGGACCTCCAGAATCTCCTTTTCAAGAGTGTCGAGTAACCGGAGGTCTCCTTCTTCCACGGTTTCCAACACTTGATGTGTCGCTTCGTTTTGTTGGGTGGCGAAGGCTAGAGCGTCCTCGCCCTCAATCTCTTCCAAGAAGGCGGGCGATAACCGGTAAGTGGGGCCTCCGGGATTGCCGCCTTCACCCGGTTGGGCCTGCGCGCTGGCGGCCGCCTTTGGCGTTTTCTCTTCCACGGGGACTCCTGCAGGTTTGTTGAAAGGCCGTTGAGCCCACTCTACGGGGGCGCAGCTGCCCACTAGAGCGCTCACCGGTGGCTGGGCGGTCGGTGGGCGTGTGATTCGCCAAAGGGTGGGAGCAATCTGGGGGGCCGGTGGCTAAGCTGGGAGGAGTCTAACGAAGGTTACGGACAGCCCGTCGGGGCAGGGAAACAACTGGCGTAACGACGAAAACAGGAGCGTCTTGAGCATGAACTTGACCACCAAAGCACAAGAAGCGGTATCTTCCGCGGTGCAGATGGCTTCCGCAGCGGGAAACCCGCAGGTGGAGCCACTCCACTTGTTGGAGGCGCTGTTGGAGCAGCCCGAGGGCATCGCAGTGTCCCTCCTCGCCGCGACCGGCGTGCAGAGGGGAAGCGTGGGGGCGCAGGTGCGAACGGCCCTCGTCGCCCTCCCAACCTCCAGTGGCACTTCCGTTGGTCAGCCGCAAACGTCCCGCGCACTCATGAACGTCCTTACCGACGCACAGAAGCGTGCGGAGGCAGCCGGTGACGCATACGTTTCCACGGAACACCTGCTGATAGCCCTCGCAGCCTCACACTCTGAGGCAGGAAAAATCTTGCGTGAGGATGGGGCGACCCCCGAAGAGTTGACAGCCCAGTTGGAACGCATGCGTCCCGAGCCGATCACCACGGCGGACCCTGAAGACACGTTTGAGGCCCTGAAGAAGTATGGGCGAAACCTGACGGAAGCAGCGCGGGAGGGGAAGCTCGACCCCGTCATTGGTCGTGACAAAGAGGTGCGACGCGTCATCCAAGTGCTGTCGAGGCGCACCAAGAACAACCCTGTGCTCATCGGTGAGCCCGGCGTCGGTAAGACCGCGGTCGTTGAGGGCTTGGCCCAAAGGATCGTTGAACGAGACGTGCCCGACTCGCTACGGGACAAGAAGCTGATCAGCCTCGACCTGGGTGCGATGGTGGCAGGCGCCAAATACCGGGGTGAGTTCGAAGAACGCTTGAAGGCCGTCCTCGACGAAATCAAGAACTCTGACGGGGAGATCATCACCTTCATCGACGAGTTGCACACGGTGGTGGGGGCTGGCGCCTCCGAGGGGTCCATGGATGCCGGCAACATGCTGAAACCCATGTTGGCCCGCGGTGAACTACGCATGATCGGCGCGACCACCCTCGACGAATACCGAGAGAACATTGAGAAGGACCCAGCGTTGGAGCGCCGGTTCCAACAGGTGTTCGTTGGTCAGCCCTCCGTTGAGGACACTGTCGCCATTCTTCGCGGCATCGCCCCTAAGTACGAGGCTCACCACAAGGTCACCATCTCCGACGGCGCACTAGTTGCGGCCGCGGAACTTTCTGACCGCTACATTTCAGGGCGCCAACTGCCCGACAAGGCGATCGACCTGGTTGACGAAGCGGCTTCCCGCCTGCGCATGGAGCTCGATTCTGCGCCCATCGAAATTGATGAGCTGCAGCGCGCCGTGGACAGGATGAAAATGGAAGAGTCCTACTTGGAAGAGTCGGACCCCGACCAGGAAGACGCTGACACCCAAGACCGCCTGTGGAAACTGCGCGAATACATTGCTGAGAAGGGCGAGGAACTACATGGCCTCGTCGCCCAGTGGGAAACCGAAAAGAAAGAGCGCAACAAGATTGGGGATTTGCGCGCCCAACTGGATGAGCTCACCACAGCGTTCGAAGTGGCGATGCGTGAAGGCCGCTGGGATGAGGCCGGCCGCATCCAAAACGGTGAGATCCCCCAAGTTCAGGACGCCATCGCGGAAGCGGAACTTGAAGAGATTGAGAAGCGGGAGGCTGACCGCAAACCCATGCTTGCCGACCGCGTCGGCCCGTTGGAGATCGCTGAGGTCGTGGAGTCCTGGACGGGGATTCCCACTGGGCGTCTCATGCAGGGGGAGACTGAGAAGCTCCTCGACATGGAGTCTTGGATCGGCAAACGGCTGATCGGCCAGCGGGACGCGGTGCGAGCCGTTGCGGACGCTGTTCGCCGCAGTCGCGCCGGCGTTTCCGACCCGAACCGCCCCACGGGCTCCTTCCTGTTCCTAGGTCCCACGGGTGTCGGCAAAACGGAGCTCGGTAAGGCGCTTGCGGAGTTCCTCTTTGACGACGAGCG
>CAYFUO010000179.1:0-2896 GCA_964346255.1 uncultured Actinomyces sp.
CAGCCGCAGTCACCTCTGTCGCTGCCGCTGATCCGCTGCCAACGACGCTTCCCCAGGCCACGAACAACGACTTTGTTTCAAACTTGACGGAGACAGACTCCGCCACCCTGGTGTCTCTTGACATCGACTGGGAACCGGGCGATGAGCTTGCTGTGGTGGCTGAGGCCCCACCGGAGCCTGAGCCGGAACCCGTGGTTGAGGAAGTCAGCCGCGACTACGTGCGTGAAGATGGCGGGCAGGCTGAGGAAGTGCAGTATTCTGCGGCTCCTGGCGCCCGGATGGGTAGCGTCGTGGAGACGGCCTTCCAGTTCCTTGGCACCCCGTACGTTTACGGTGGTTCCACCCCCTCAGGTTTCGACTGCAGTGGGTTCACCTCTTACGTTTACGCCCTCCATGGTGTGGGGCTGCCCCGCACTTCCCAAGCCCAGTGGGGCGTGGGGGTCGGCATCAGCATGGCTGAGGCGCAGCCGGGCGACTTGGTCATCATGAACGGCGGCGGTCACGTTGGCATCTACATTGGTGGCGGCCAGATCATTCACTCGCCCCGCCCCGGCAAGAGCGTGGAAGTAGCCTCGCTTTCTTACATGAACGTCAACTCGTTCCGGAGAATCTAAAACTCCCAATCTTTTTGGACGCGGGTGCCCGCGTCCGCGCGGAGGTCCACCGTATGGTGGGCCTTTTTCGCGTTTCCGAGGCGTGGAGGGGCCCAGAATGTTTTACGGTTGGCCCGCCTGAGCCCGCGCGTTGGGCCGGGGGGAACTGCCGCGGGGGCTCCGCAGGTGGATGTAATGGGCCGTGACTTAAGGCACAATAGAAGCAGGCGACCGGGGTGTTTGTGGCTCACCCCGCGTTCAGGTAGGAGGCGTGATGGCGCACGTGCAGGAAATCGTTGTTGGAGTGGACGGCTCGAAAGAGGCGTTGCATGCGTTGGATTGGGCGGCCGCTTGGGCTGAAAAGTGTGGTGGGTCCCTGAGGATCGTGTGCGCTTACGCTATCGCCTCTTACAGCGCGGCCGCGTTGGATGGGGGCCTAGCTGTCCTAGATGACGAGGCGCTGCGGCACGGGGCTGAACGCGTTGTGAGTGAAGCGGAGCAGCGGGCGAACGAGAAGGCGCCGACCGTCTTAGTTTCCAAGCTGGTGGAGGCCGGTGATGCGACCACGGTTCTCACCGAAGTCTCCCGCGAAGCGGACCTTGTGGTTCTCGGCTCCACGGGGGGCGGCGGGTTCGCTGACAGGCTCCTCGGAAGTGTTTCGTCTGCGATCCCAGCGCACGCTAAGTGCCCGGTGGTCGTGGTGCCTCCCCACAAGTCGGGCCAACCGTTCCTTCCTGTTCGCCGCATTGTGGTTGGCGTTGACGGGTCGGAAGTGGCTTCCACAGCCCTCAGGAAGGCAGCTGACGCAGCAGTCATGTGGGATGCGGAACTCACGGTGGTTGCTGCCGTCCCGATTGCTATGGGCGGCGGCGTGATGTCGTGGATGCCGACCGCTGTGGACCGTCAGGCGTTGATCAACGACATTCGTGGCAGCCTGGACAAGGCGGTTACGGAGGCTGTGGATGGCAGGGAGGTTCGGGTCGCCAAGCACGCACTTGACGGGAACCCCGCTGCGTTGCTGACCGAGTTTTCTACCGCGGTCGACCTCGTCGTTGTTGGGACCCGAGGGCGTGGCGGGTTTGCTGGGATGCTCCTCGGCTCGACGTCTCAAACGGTGTTGAACCATTCAACCTGCCCGGTGATGACCGTCCCCTCCAAGCACAGGGAACGCACCCCAAGCCCCACTCAGTCTTGGCAGAGACGTTAAACCGGCAGACTCCCGGCCTTCAGAGAAGACTATTCTCGTGGGCTTGTTCTCAACACTGCGCTGCTTGCCGATCAGGTGTTAGCATTTGTTGTGGCTCGCTAACGCGTGTCGCGCGGGAAACCGTTTGCCCTCGTAGCTCAGGGGATAGAGCACCGCTCTCCTAAAGCGGGTGTCGGACGTTCGAGTCGTCTCGAGGGCACAGTCGAAACCCAGTGGAAACCTAAGAGTTTTACTTCTGGCGCACCTTCATCATCACGGAATCTCGGTGGTTGCCTCGAGGCAGCTGGAAGCTGTCATGTTTCTGTGGCAAGAAACCCGGTAATTCCGGAGACTCTTGCAGCGCGCGAGCTGGTTGAGCGTGAGAAACGTTGGCAGCGCGCGTTGGGCGGATAGGGTGGGCGGTGGAGCCTTGGAGGATTCAGATGACAGGACACGCAAGCACACTGCAACCTAAACAACGGTTCGCGTTCGCCGAGGCCTACGACGTTGCAGTAAAAGCGGCCCGCAGCATGCCGGACCTCATCAGGTGCAGGAGCCGATTGGGGGATTCCTTCGTGGAGCGGATCATGCTGGCTGTCACCGAGGTCAACGGTTGCCCAGCGTGCGCCTACGAGCACGCAAAAATGGCCTTGCGTGCCGGCATGAACTCCGACGAAATCAGGCAAATGTTGAGTGGGGAGTACGAAGGGGTGCCCGACGGTGAGCTGCCCGCCCTGATGTTCGCCCAGCACTACGCGGACTCCCGGGGCAACCCTGATCGGGCGGCTTGGGTAGCGATCGAGAAGGAATATGGCCCCGACTTGGCGCGCGGCATCCTAGGGGCCGCCAGAGTCATGATGTTGGGGAACGTTATTGGGCTCGCATACTCGGGTTTGAAAGCCAAGAACGCCGGGGAACCCCTCAGGGGCAGCTCTACCCCACGCGACGTTGCGATGATGATCTTCGGGGTGCTGAACCTACCCGTGGCGGCCGCCCAGGCAGCCCTGTCACACGCAATCCGGCGCCCACTCGTGGAAGGCACTGAAGAGAGGGAGCAGACGACCGAGGGCGCTTTCCAGCCTAGATTCGAGTGGCCAGCGTCCTAACTGGGCGTCGG
>CAYFUO010000180.1:0-2816 GCA_964346255.1 uncultured Actinomyces sp.
CCCCGTACACTTCTTTCAATTGTTCAGGATACGCGCTCAAAGCCAAATCGAAGCCGGATTGGGTGGAACGACCGAACGCGCTTGCGGCAGCGTTCGCTAAGAAACGTCCAGACTTCAGGGCGGGCGCTATCCCTTCACCGTTGAAAGGGGAAACCATGCCGCCCGCGTCCCCGACTAGGGCGATGCCGTTCGTGTAGTGGGGTTTCCTGTTGAATGACATTGGCAGGGCGGCCGACCGGAGTGGCCCCACCTGGTTTTCTTCCTCAAAACCCCATTCTTCCGGCAGGTGAGAGACCCACCGCCTGAACACTTCCCGGTAGGGCAAAGCGGAAGACGTCGCGTCCGAGGAGACGGACCCGAGCCCCACGTTCACCAGACCGTTACCAAGCGGGAAGATCCACCCGTAGCCGGGTAGCAGAGCCGAGTTGCCCGGCTCACCGTCCCACAGTTCCAAGTGCGATTCCATCCACTCATCGTCACTGCGGGGGGAACGGAAGTAGGTTCGTGCTGCCACACCCATCGGGCGGTTACGTTTCTTCTCAATTCCCAAAGAGGTGGCGAGCCGCGCGGAAACACCTCCGGCGTCGACGACGAGGGGCGCGTGAGCCTCGACTTGCCTCTTGTCCCGTCCCCTACCAACGGTGCCAACCACTCCCGTGACGCGACCCTGATTGTTGCGGATCGCTTCGGTCACGCGCACGTCCGTGTACAACCGAGCACCCGCGGCGACCGCGTGGTTTATGAGCTCTTCATCCAAGACGGCACGTTCACGCGCCATTCCGTAAGACGGCAGGGAAACCTGCTCCGGCCACTCGAAGTAGACTTCGTTGCCACCACCCTTGACACGCAAACCCCTATTGCGAGCCCACCCCTCGGTGTCCATTCCCATGAGGGACAGTTCAGAAACCGCCGCGGGCGTCAGGCCGTCGCCACAGACCTTGTCGCGGGGGAAACTGTTCCTCTCCAAGACCGCAACGTCGAAGCCTAGCGTCGCCAAGTGGAAGGCGGTGGAAGCGCCAGCGGGGCCACCACCGACCACAACCACGTCTGCCTCGATAAGTGAGGGAGCCTCACCTGTCACGCGCTTCTCCTCTTGCAGTGGCGGAAAGTTTTGGCGAAAACACTCATTCGCGCCTTCAACCTTACAGACCGGTTGAACGCGCCCCAGAACCCGCGCCATTCCGCGCCCCCGCCGCGCCTTTCGACGACGGATTCGCCGGCTAATAGGTAACTGGTGGGTAGCGAAATGGCTTGCCTAAATACTGTGGCACGCTCGCGGGCCGAGTCGCCCTAGGGGGGAGGAAGCGGAAGTTGGGCTCGCTCAAGCGTCTTCAGGCTTGTAGCCCCGGTGGATGGCGACCGCACCGAACGTTAGGTTCCGGTAGGCCACGTCCTCCCAACCTGTCTGGTACATGAGGGCCGCTAGTTCCTTCTGGTTGTGCCACTCCAAAATCGACTCGGAAAGGTACCCGTAGGCGTCCCAAGCGGGGGATCCCATTCGAGCTATCTTGGGCGCCACCTCGTTGAGGTAGAAGTGGTGGAAGGGGCGCACGAACGCGCGGGGCTGAGAGAACGCACAGATGAGCAGCCGCCCGCCAGGCGTCGTGACCCGATGCATCTCAGCGAGGGCGCGTGGCACGTCATCAACGTTGCGGATGCCAAACGAGATGGTGACCGCGTCGAAAGAGTCATCCTCGAAGGGGAGGTCCGTGGCGGAACCCCAAACGAACTCCACTTCTGGATACTGTTGGCGGCCGACCTGCAGCATGCCGACGGATATGTCGCAGGCAACTGCCTCAACGCCGGAGCGGCGGAGCATCTCAGCTGAGGTCCCAGTCCCACCCGCGACGTCTAGGACCCTCTGGCCGCTCTTCGGTTCGATGGCGACCGACACGGCGTTCCGCCAGATGCCCACCTGACCCAATGAGATGAGCCCGTTGGTGAAGTCGTAGTTTGGCGCCACACGATCAAACATCGCAGCCACTTCATCCGACTTTTTAGTACAGTCCGCGCACACCCCCGGCGAACCGCTCAGGGTAGAGTTCTCTAAAGTAAAGGTTCGTTTCAGGAAACGCATGTTGGCTATTGTGTCACTTGTTCAGGGAACTCTGGTATCAATCTTGCCGTCTCGAGAGTGATGTTGGCCGAACCGGTTCCGCCAAGCGTGGGTTGAAGGGCTTGGAGAAGCGTGTTGGGCCCTCAAACCTGGGCGAACCTGAGGCGAAAAATTTCTGGCCTACCAAGTTAGGAGCGTTGATGACCGCCCCCAAGAATCCAACGTTGGATGTCCGCGTCTGCAGGCTAGTGGGCGCACCCGAAAACCTGCTGGACGTTGTTCCCGTTTCAGCGGGAATCACCAGTTGGGTGGGCCCAGACATTTCGATCGTGGGGTGGGGGGACGCGCTGGACGAACAGTTCGTGGGGGAACACTCCATGCGCCAAGCAGCCCGGCGCTGGGAAGACCTCATCGCTCAAACTAAGGTCAGTGTCGAACCACCCAGGAACTGGGGAGATGCTGCGGCTTCAGGCGACGCCGAGGACAGTGCAGTTGCACCCCAGTTCCATTTCCCAATCGCAATGGGTTCTTTCGGTTTCTCCGACTCCACCCCCAGCCACCTGGTGGTCCCAGAAGTGGCACTCGTGGAAGACGAGAATGGAGTTTGGGTAGTCACGGCAAACGCTGACGGGCCGGCCCCTGACCCTGCAGAGGTCAAATTGGAACCCCGGGAAGTCGCGGAGGCTCCGACGGGGTTGTGGACGGAGCCGGGCCGCATGACCCAAAACAAGTGGAAAGAAGCGGTCGCCCGCCTCACCCG
>CAYFUO010000181.1:0-2720 GCA_964346255.1 uncultured Actinomyces sp.
CCCCAAGTCTCGTAAGCGAGGGTCACGTCCGGCAGTGTTCCCCCAGCCTCCAGATCGAGGGATCCCACGTGCGCGAACTTTCTCTCCCCAATCGGGTCGCCCTCGAACCAAGCGCCCGACGCTGCAGGAGGGGAAGCGGATCTTCTGGGCGTTGGCGCGCTCATCGGTCTTCCCCCTCGGCCTTAGCAGCTGCGAACCCTGCTTCTAAGTCATCGATCAGGTCGGCCACATCCTCTAATCCGACGGAGAGGCGGATTGTGCCCGGGCGGACACCGGCCGCCACCTGCTGTTCTTCACTCAACTGGCTGTGGGTGGTGGACGCGGGGTGAGAAACCGTGGAGCGAACGTCCCCCAAGTTCGTCACGTGAGAGTGCACTTTCAACGCTTCAACGAACGGCACGCCCGCTCCTCGGCCGCCTTCAACATCGAAAGAGACGAGGGCGCTCGCACCCCGCGGAGTGTACTTTTGGGCCAACTCGAAGCGCGGGCTGGATGGCAGTCCCGGGTAAGTGACCGCCAGAACTTGCGGGTGGCCTTCTAGGAATTGGGCGACCGCAAGCGCGTTATCCACGTGCCTATCCATGCGTAGAGAGAGTGTCTCCAGCCCTTGAGCTAGTTGGAAGGAGTTGAAGGGGGAAATCGCGCACCCCAAGTCGCGCAGCAGCTGCACTCTCGCCTTCGTTATGAACGCGACGTTCGCACCCTGGGCGTCCTCACCGAAATCCTTCGCATAAACGATCCCGTTGTACGTGGGGTCCGGCTGGTTGAAACCGGGGAAACGCTCGGGGTCTTGGCTGTAGTCGAAGTTGCCGGAGTCGACGATAGCGCCCGCCATAACGGTGCCGTGACCGGACAGGTACTTAGCGGCACTGGAAACCGTGATGTCCGCGCCCCAGTCGAACGCTTGGGTTAGGTAGGGGGTGGTGAGAGTGTTGTCGACAATGAGGGGGACGCCGACCTCATGCGCGGCGTCAGCCACCGCCTCAATGTCGAGGACGTCGCCGCGCGGGTTCGGAATCACCTCTCCGTAAAAAGCCTTAGTGTTGGGTTTCGCCGCGTCTTTCCAAGACTGGGGGTCAGAGGGGCCCTCCACGAAGCCGACTTCTATGCCGAACTTCGGCAGAGTGTGTTTGAAAAGGTTGAAGGTCCCCCCGTAGAGGCTGGGGCTGGCGACAATGTGGTCGCCTGCCTGCGCCGAGTTCAAGATCGCGAGCAGTTCGGCGGACTGACCGGAAGATACGAGGAGCGCTCCAACACCGCCTTCGAGTGCGGCGAGACGGTCTCCCACCATTTGGGTTGTCGGGTTCGTTATGCGAGTGTAGATGTGGCCCGGCTCGGACAGAGCGAAGCGTCCGGCCGCCTGTTCGGCGCTGTCGAACACGAACGAGGTCGTCTGGTAGATGGGGAGGGCCCGGCTGCCCGTCGTTGGGTCGGCTTCTTGCCCCGCGTGGATTTGGAGGGTGTCGAAGCCTTGGCTTCGCTGCGGGACGCTATTTGCTGTGGTTTCTGTAGTCACTGGGTTTCCTCACTCACGCCCCGGTTCCGGGGTGTTCAAAAAGGCTGGCGACGAGCTTTCGCCGCGGATGTTGGTGAGGCAGATGCAGTGAGAACCGAGTGGTCAGCCAGTGGTGGCGTGAGGGTTTCTCATTGATAATCCAGGGGTTTAGTACGCGCGGGACAACCGCATCTGCGCGCGTGGCGCAAGAAACTACATGCACATTCGAAACTGGAACATGCGCCCAGCCTAACCGGCTGAAGACGCAGCGTGAACGGAGTCCACAAGGTGGGCACAGTCATCTGAACGCCGCCGCTCCCTGCGGTCATCATTCTGTGCCTTCCGGTGGCCAATCGTGTCGGGAGCCCAAGGTATCCTCGATCTGAACGCCTAGCCAGAGCCACCGGCGGACAGGACGCGTGGGCCGAGCCCAGCAAGGAGAAACGTTGAGGGTGACTGATTCCGTCTTTTCTCCCGCCGCGGTTAGCCGCGTTGTTGAACAGCTCCTAGGCGACACTACGGAGGAAACCCAAAACGCTTGGTTGAGGGCCGTGGCCACCCGAACCACCGGTAGCAGGCCAGATTTAGCGCCTGCGTTGTCTGCGATCTTGGGTGAGGAACCGGTGGGGCCCAACCTGCTTGCCGACCTATCAATTGGGGAGCTAGCAGTCTGCTACGAAGCCCTGTTGGCCAAGTTGGATAGTGGTAGTAGGCGCACCTCCGGGCAGTATTTCACCCCGGATGACGCAGCAGACTTCATGGCGTCACAGGCGGCCTCCTTCCCCCCTGGTGTCTGGTTGGACCCCTGCACGGGGGTTGGAAACTTGGCGTGGCACTTGGCGCTTTCGCAAGATTCTCCCGACCAGTTCGTCCGAAACAACTTGGTTTTAGTTGACCAAGATGAGGTGGCACTCAAATCGGCTGTCGCCTTGCTGGGCGCCGAGTTCCTCGCTAGAGACGATGCTGAGGGCCTAAAGCTCCTTGGCTCCCGCGCAGTGTGCAGGGACTCCCTAAGCGGCGGACCGCTTCCCCCGCACGATTTCGCGATTCTTAACCCCCCTTACGCCCGCACTGACTTGGACCCCAGCTTCGAGACTGCTAGCAGCAGGGACCTGTTCGCCTACTTCATGGAGAAGGTAGCGAAGTCTTCCAAGGGCTACATTGCCGTCACGCCCGCCTCCTACTTGGCGGCCCCCCGCTACCAGCCGCTGCGCACCGTTTTGAA
>CAYFUO010000182.1:0-2673 GCA_964346255.1 uncultured Actinomyces sp.
GGTGGTCGTACGTGGAAGTCGCGTACATGACCTTCCCGATGCCAAGATCCGCGAGCCTCTCCTTAGGCGACGCCAACCACTCGGTCGGGTAAGTGGTGGCACCGATTCCAACGATTACGCCTTGACCCTTCATGAGGCGGGGAACGGAGTGGGTGGTGCCCAGTGTCCCCGGGTTCGTGAGGGAGACTGTCGCACCCTGGAAGTCTTCCGCTGTGAGCTTCCCTTCCCTAGCCTTCTTGATGAGCGCGTTCATGGCTTCCACGAACTGGGTGAACGTGAGCGTGTCCGCGTCCTGGATGACGGGGACCATCAGTGAGCGGGTGCCGTCCGGACGCGGCACGTCCACTGCGATCCCGAGGCCAACGTGAGCTGGCTTCTCCACATAGGGTCGCCCGTCCTTTTCGGCGAACGCCACGTTCATCTCCGGGTTTTCCACCAGAGCTTCGACGAGGGCGTACCCGATCAAGTGGGTGAAGGAGATCTTCCCTCCCACGGTCCGCAGCAGGTGAGAGTTGATGACCGCGCGGTTCTCAATCATGAGGGTCGCGGGGATCTCTCGTGCGGAGGTCGCTGTTGGGACGGTGAGGGACGCTTCCATGTTCTTCACGATGGAACGTCCGACACCACGTATCAGTTCGGACGTGTCCTCCGCGCCGTCCCCTGCGGGCTGCCCGAATGGTGTGGAGGCCCCCCGGGTTGCCCGCGCGTATGGGGAGGTGGCCTCCTCGACGCGGGCGAGGGGTGCGGGCGGCAGGTCGGACCGGGACACGTTCTCCACGTTCTTTGCCGCGGCTTCAGCCGGCACTTTGGCTTTCGTCCCTGGGTTCAGGTCGTCGGCTGAAAACGCGTTTTCAACTTGGGGGCCTTTGATGGCGTCCAACTGGGGCTGCGCCTTCGAGGTTCGCGTGGGTGCGGCGGGGGTCTCCCGCTTCTCGAAGTATTCCCGCCAGTCTGCGCTCACCGACGCTGGATCGTCCTGATAGTTTTCGTACATCATGTCGATGTACCAGTCGTTTGGGCCTACGCTGTTTCCGCTGAGGTTGGGGTCGGGCACGAAGACTCCTTTGCCTTTGTGAACTTCGGGTGCTGCGTCGCACTGATTTCCGGAACGCTGTTCACCCAAGTGTAGGGACTAACGCCAACTTTTTCTGCCCCGAGTTTCCACAACGCCACAACTTTTACTGGGCGTTGGCGAAGAGCGGACGAACCCTTGGGTCTTAGGGGGTCCTAGGCGGTCGCGGGTCACTATAGTTGAGGGACTTAGGCCCCTGCCGCAAAGTTTTATCGGAGGGTCAGAGGTGAATGCCGACCTGCTCCTAGTCCTTTTGGGTGTCGTCCTCACGTTGGGGACGGCAATGTTTGTTGCGTCCTCGTTCTCCTTAGTTGCGTTGGATCCCGCGACGGTCCGCGCCCAAATGGAAGATGGGGTGCGGGGCGCGTCGGGCGTGTTGAAGGGGATGCGTAGCCTATCTTCCCAGTTGGCTGGCGCCCAAGTGGGGATCACACTGACCACCATCCTTCTTGGCTACTCCACCCAGATGGCGCTTTCCCGCATGTTCACGAGTGGCTTCGCTCGCCTGGGACTCACGGTGGCGTTGGCTGTCACTTTCGGGGCGCTGCTCGCTGGGATCTTGGTGAACACTTTCTCCATGCTGTTCGGGGAGTTAGTGCCGAAAAACACTGCGCTCGCAGAACCGATGCGCACCGCCGTCTTCACCGTCCCTTTCCTCACGAACTTCACGAAGGTGTTCTGGCCACTGATCCGCCTGTTGCAGACCACCGCTTTCGCTTCCCTCCGCCTACTAGGGGTTGAGCCGAAGGATGAGCTGTCTTCCGCGCGGTCCGCCTCCGAGTTGGCGTCACTAGTGCGGCACTCAGCCGATGAGGGCACTTTGGATGAGGGGACCGCGGACCTTTTCGTGCGCTCAGTCTCCATGGGGGATCTGACTGCAGTGGATGTGATGACGGACCGTGGCCGCGTCAACTCTTTACCGCACAACGCTTCCGCTGCGGACCTGATTGACATGGTTGAGGAAACGGGGCGCTCCAGGTTTCCCATCCTCGATGAGCGCGGTGAAGAGTTCATAGGGATCTCCAGTCTGAGGCAGGCTGTGTCCGTCCCTGAAGAAAAACGTGGGGACGTTCTTGTCCGTTCGCGTTCACTCAGTCAACAGGCCGTTTTAGTGCCGGAAACGCTAGGTTTGCTACCACTGTTGGTCCAGTTGCGTGAGGGCCTACAGATGGCTGTGGTGGTGGAGGAGTTCGGGGAACCCTCAGGGATCGTCACTTTGGAGGACGTGGTTGAAGAACTCGTAGGCGAGGTCAGTGATGAGCACGACCGGCGCCGCCACGGCATCAAAACCTCACCTAAGGGGGGGTTTCACGATCCCAGGTACGCTCCGCCCCGATGAGCTCGCCAGCCGCACAGGTGTAAAGGTTCCTGAGGGACCCTACGAAACGATGGGCGGTTTCATGATGAACGCTCTCGGCCGAATCACCAAGGGGGGGCAAAGTGGCCAGCGGTGGGGCGAACATTGAGGTGATCGCGGTGGCTGGGCGGAGGGTCGCGCGCCTGCAAGTGGACCCGGCCCCAAAGGCGGGAAAAGACGTGAAACGGCGAGGTGAAGTGGCGTGAACACGGGGCTCGCACTCTTCCTCGCCGTCCTGTTCCTC
>CAYFUO010000183.1:0-2633 GCA_964346255.1 uncultured Actinomyces sp.
ACGGGAAGAGGGCGCCCTCTTCAGCCATTTCTTTCGCGCGGGTCCGCGCCGTGTCCAGTGTCAGGTAGCGGTAGCCCAGCATCTCTTTCGCTGCGGAGGGGAACGTGTGGCTGAGGAACGGGAGCATGTAAACCTCTGAGTCCCAGAAGTAGTGCCCGTCGTAGCCGGCTCCACTCAGCCCTTTCGCGGGGACCCCGGTGCGCTTCAGGCGAGCAGTCGCTTGCAGTAGCGTGAACAGCCCGAACCGCACACGCACCCGCAAGGATGCGTTGTCAGCGCCGCCGACCATGACGTCGGAGACGTCCCACTGGTCTTGCAGGAAGCGCCTCTGCCGAGCGAAGAACGCTGGCAGTCCCGCGCTTGTCGCTTGGGTCAGTGCGGTGAGGGCCACGCTCGTCAAGTCCCCACTGTCAGCCTCAAACAGGTCTCCCCGCACGTAGGAAAGTGTCTTCGTGAACGTGAGGGTTTCCCCTTGGGGAACCACGTGGGTGGCCTCCCAGCGGGCGCTCTCGCCAACTTGGGTGTCGACCTCGGTGATCGAAACCGGTGTGGGATCAGCGATCCCTTCACCGACCAGTTCCGCACTGTTGCTGAGGGCGAGGGCGGCCTCCATTTCGGATCCGTCCGCCCGGTAAAGGAAGGTGCCCTTCGCCTGCGACGTCTCTTTTTCCGCTTCCCGGAGTGAGCCGTCCACGAGCGACGTCGCGTTCCTAGGGTCGCCCAGTTCATGTTCGCCGGGTTCGATGGTGGCGACCGGCATCTCCCCGAGTGGAGAGAGAACAGTTGAGATCACCTCAACTTCAACGGGCCCGTCTAGAGGGCTCACTTCAAGAGAGATCACCAGAAGGTGCGGGTCGAAAAGGGACACCGCGGAAACCTGGTTTATGTTCACCCGGTTGCCGTCAGCGGCCGTCCACAGGAACCTCCGAGTCAACGCTCCCTTCGCCATGTCTAGGTGCCAGCCGTCATCGGTCAGGTGACCAGATAGGGATCCAGCCTCAGACACGGGAACCCCGTCAATCAACAGGTGTAGGCCGGTGGCGTCCGGCAGGGTCAGGATGGATTGGCCTAGGCGGGCGAAACCGTGAGCGTCCTCAGCGTGAACGATGGTCCACACCTCGTGGTAACCATTCAAGTAAGTGCCGCGAGTAGCGGCCGCTGCCGCCGCCGTTTTCGGCGAGTCTTGGTGGGAACCGCCAGCCACCCACAGGCCATGGTTTCCCCGCGTGCCCAAGTAGCCGTTGCTCAAAGAGAAGATGGTGGACAGCACGTTGGGGTCGTGAACGTCTAGGTGCCCGGAGTGGAGCGTCCAGTCGCTTGCGGCCTCCGCGGGAAGCAGGTCACCTAAGTCCTCAACGACTATGGTCGCACCGTTTTCTAGGAGCGCTTCTTTGCCGACGCCGCGGTCAACTCCGATGACGTGAGCGAAGCCGCCACCGCGGCCCGCCGCGACGCCGGAGACAGCGTCTTCCACGACTACACACTGCTCTGGGTTGAGACCGAGGAGGCTCGCAGCCTCCAAGTAAGTGTCAGGAGCAGGCTTCCCCTCGATGTTCAGCTCAGCGGCGACCTTGCCGTCCACTATCACTTTGAACTGGTCTTTGAGACCAGCGGCTTCTAACACGTCGACAGCGTTTTTCGAGGACGAAACGACAGCGACCTCAACGTTCCCCAGCGCGTTCAAGTGTTCTAGGAATTTCACGGACCCGGGGTAGGGCTGAATTCCAGCGCTCTTCAGCATTTCGTTGAAGAGCGTGTTCTTCCGGTTTCCTAGGCCACATACTGTTTCTTCGTCTGGGCCGTCGGTTGGCTCACCGAGGGGAATCTCTATGCCGCGGGCTGCCACTAGTGAAGCAACAGCATCGTATCGGGGGCGACCGTCTAAGTGTTGGAAGTAGTCGTCTTCCGTGTAAGGGGCGACCCCGCGCTGCGCGAAATACTCTGTGAACAGGTTCGCCCACGCGTCCTTGTGTAGGTCGGCGGTGGGGGTTAGGACCCCGTCCAAGTCGAATAGGACTGCTTTGGTGTCTTCAAGGAAAGAAACTGATGATGCTGTCACCCTTCGACTATAGAAGCAGGGGGCCCGCGGGGGAACCCGGGTGACGAGTAGCACCGATCTGTGTGTTTGTGTGGGGCACGCCGGTTAGTACAATGTGGCTTGGGCCTATAGCTCAAGTGGTAGAGCAACGGACTTTTAATCCGTGGGTTGGGGGTTCGAGTCCCCCTGGGCCTACAGACCACGTGCAGGCGTTGACGCCAGAGAGCATTCCAGTAGCCATTACGGAGTGCTCTATTTTGTTTTGAAGCTGCCCCGTTCTTGAGGTGCCCCCTCAAGGCCCGGATGATGAAGCGGCGGCTTACCCGGTCTGGGGTTCTGTCGTGGGCAGTTTTAGGGGCTTGTCGAAGAAGCTAGACAGATCCTCTAGGTCCTCTACCGGCGTCGTTACGATGAACTTGGAACGGTCACGTGGCGGTGTAGCCACTTGGCGATGGATCTGACTGGAGGACACACATGCTGAGGCAAATGCTTTCCCGCACGGTTGCGCTGGGCGCTATGGCGGCCATCGCCGTTGGGCCGACGGGTTGCACTTCAGAACCGAGTCTCGTCGGGATGTGGCAGCCTGATGACGGCT
>CAYFUO010000184.1:0-2616 GCA_964346255.1 uncultured Actinomyces sp.
AGAGAAACTCTGTGCCCTCCGACAACATTGAGCGGGCGGTGAAACGTGGCTCCGGCGCTGAGGCGGGTGGAGCCGACTGGGAGTCCATTACGTACGAGGCGTACGGGCCAAGTGGGGTCGCGATGCTCGTTGAGTGTCTGACCGACAACAGGAACAGGGCTGCCTCCGACGTTCGCACCGCGCTTTCACGAAACGGCGGGAACCTGGGCGACCCAGGTTCGGTGGCCTACATTTTCGAGCGGGTGGGAACCATTGAAGTCCCGGGGGAGGGCACGACTGAGGAAGACGTGCTCATGGCTGTCCTAGACGCGGGCGCGACCGACATCGAACAGTTCCAGGGCACGTTCTTCGTCTACTCGGAGCCTCAGGACTTGGTTGCGGTGCGCGAAGCTTTACAGGAGGCGGGCATTGAATACGATTCCGCTGAAACTGGTTTTAAAGCGTCAACGGAAGTCCCCTTGTCCGTGAAGGACGCGAAGAAGGTGCTCAACTTGGTTGAGGCACTCGAGGACCTAGACGATGTCCAGAACGTTTATTCCAACATGTTGTTTGATGAGGCCGACCTGGCGGCCATCGAGAAGGAAGGCTGAAATGTCAAGCGAAGAGCAGAAAATGACCGAGGAGGAAGCGGACGTCCGCTTGAGGGCGGACCGGGTGAAGCGGGACCGCGCTGACTTCCTGAAAGGTGGCGTCATCATGGATGTTGTCACCCCCGAGCAGGCGCGCATCGCTGAAGAGGCGGGCGCCATCGCGGTCATGGCTCTTGAGCGGGTGCCCGCAGACATCCGCGCTGAGGGTGGGGTTTCCCGCATGTCCGACCCGGACCTGATCGAAGCGATCCAAGAGGCTGTTGACATCCCCGTGATGGCTAAAGTGCGTATCGGCCACTTTGTGGAAGCGCAAGTCTTGGAGTCCATGGACGTGGACTTCGTGGACGAATCTGAAGTTCTCACGCCCGCCGACTACAAGAACCACATTGACAAGTGGGACTTCGAGACGCCGTTCGTGTGTGGTGCAACCAACTTGGGTGAGGCGCTGCGCCGCATCAACGAGGGTGCTGCCATGATCCGCTCCAAGGGTGAGGCTGGTACAGGCGACGTTTCGAACGCCACCACCCACATGCGGAAGATCCGCGACGAAATCTTGGCGCTCACCGCTCTTCCCAAAGATGAGCTGTATGTGGCTGCGAAAGAACTTGGCGCCCCCTACGACTTGGTTGCAGAGGTCGCGGAAACCGGGAAGCTCCCCGTTCCACTGTTCACTGCTGGTGGCATCGCCACCCCCGCGGACGCTGCCATGATGATGCAGTTGGGTGCGGAGGGTGTGTTCGTGGGCTCCGGGATCTTCAAGTCCGGTAACCCCGCGGAGCGGGCGCGCGCCATGGTGGTCGCGACCGAAAACTTTGACAAGCCTGAGGTGATCGCGGAGGTTTCCCGCGGTTTGGGTGAAGCGATGGTGGGAATCAACGTGGAAGAGATCCCCGTTCCCCACCGTCTAGCTGAACGCGGCTGGTAAGGAATACGTAGGCCACCCCATGCGCATCTTGGGTATCGACCCTGGACTCACTAGGTGCGGCATCGGGGTGGTTGAAGTGAACGACAGGCGCCAAGTCAACCTCGTCGACGTCAATGTGGCGCGCACTTCAGCGGATTTAGCGACCCACTTCAGGCTGCGCTCGATTGCGGATGCGATCGCTGAGGCGTTGGAAGAGCACCAGCCTGAGGTGGTGGCGATCGAACGGGTTTTCACCCAAGACAACCTGCAGTCCGTCATGCCCACCACCCAAGTCATGGGTGCGGCCATGGCGGAGGTGGGTCGGGCTAGGCTGCCGCTGGCGGTGTATACGCCTTCAGAAGTGAAGGCCGCTGTGACGGGCTCGGGGGTCGCCTCCAAGTCTCAGGTGCAGCACATGGTGGCGCGGATCCTGCGACTCAGTGCCGTGCCGAAACCCGCGGACGCTGCGGACGCGTTGGCTATAGCGATTTGTCACGGGTGGCGGGGAACCGGGCTGCTTGGCGCGTCGGCGGACGGCTCAGTGAACGTCACAATTTCCGGTGGGGTGTCGGCGAAGGGGTCCCTCACCCCGGCGCAGAGGCAGTGGGCGCAGGCTCAAGCAACCTATCGGCGCCGCGGAGCAGTGGACCCGAGGCGGAAGACCAAACACTGACGTTATCCACCACCGCGGGCGCGTAGCCGATGCGCAGCAGCGGAAACTGTTATCGTACAGGTGTTTGATGGAAGGGTGGCCGTGATTTCATCTCTGGAGGGAAAAGTTGGGGCAGTGGGCCCCACTTGGGTTGACGTTCAAGTGAACGGCGTGGGCATGCGTGTCCAAACAACTGGGTCAGCGCTCTCCAGTCTCGCTGCCCAAGTTGGCGCAGACGTCCTTTTGCACACGTTCATGGTGGTGCGGGAAGACGCCTTGGACTTGTACGGGTTCCCTAATGAGAAGGAGCGTTCCACTTTCGAGACCCTCATGACCGTGAAAGGGGTGGGTCCGAAGCTCGCGTTGGCCGCGATCGACGCGATCGGTGTGTCCGAGTTGGCGCGCGCCGTTGGGGAAGAGGATCTGAAAACCCTGCAACGCATTCCTGGGGTGGGACGCAAAACGGCGCA
>CAYFUO010000185.1:0-2600 GCA_964346255.1 uncultured Actinomyces sp.
GACAGGGCTGGGGCGACTTTGCGCCACAGGACTGGGGAGACTTCGTAGCCGAACAAGCGGTCCAGCACTCTTCGGGTCTCTTGGGCGTCCACCAAGTCCCTGTCGATTTCGCGAGTGTTGTCGAGGGCGCCCGTGATCGCCTCTTTCGTGATCTCGTGGAACACCATGCGTTTCACGGGCACGTCCGGCTTCAACACCTCCAGCAGGTGCCAAGCGATCGCTTCACCTTCACGGTCCTCATCAGTTGCGAGGTAAAGTTCGTCGGCCTCTTTGAGTGCCTTACGCAGTTCGGAAACCCTCTTACGCTTGTCCGGGTGAACCATGTAGTACGGTTTGAACCCGTTTTCAACGTTGACCGCGAACTTCGAGTAGGGGCCCTTCTTCATGTTTTTGGGCAGCTTTGAGGGCGTGGGGAGGTCGCGGACATGTCCGACGGAGGCCTCCACCTGATAGTCGTCCCCCAGGTAGCGTCTGATCGTCTGCGCCTTCGCTGGGGACTCCACTATTACCAACTTCAACTTCGCACGGCTCCTACTCTTGGGGTCTGTGCCCAGATGCTCTCACTACCGAACCCTAACGCGTCGGGGCGAAGACTCCCCGAGCCGCCGTGTTGGCGGCTCCACGTTTCCCGCTAAAACAATGCCGACAATACCCCGACCGCTTCCCTCCCCGTCAAACCCGCCGCCCACGGCGGGCAAAACCTCTCGCCTACCGGCCTGTGGAAAGGATGCGGGCTCGCAGCAACGTGGGAAGGTGCTCATCTATCTGGTCGACCGCTTGGGCCACCTCCATGTCGAGTAGGTGTGCAATCACTGGGACCACTTGCGAAGGTAAGACGTCCCCGTCCATGACCCCCACGAACGCTGAAACCGCTGGGGGAACAAACAGGAGGCGAGACCCGGGGCCCACACCTCGAAGCGCCAAGTTTGAGGGGTCCGCCTCACCCGGCTGGTAGGTTCTCTCCTCCACCACGCCCGCTACCTTCTCGAAAGGTGTCTCCCACCAGTCCTCCACCTCAAGGTCTGAGTTGAAGGCGGCCTGAACAGCTTCAGCGTCGAGGGCCTGCGCGTCCGGCAAGTACTCCGCATCCACCTGCAACGTAGCCCCACCTTCCCCCTCATTTAGGGCGAGGGCGATGAACCCTAACCCCACGTAGGGAACCCCGATGGTCGCGAACCCCTCCAGCCAAGCGCGATACCCGGTTTCCCACGCGCGTTTCTTGGGGAACGGGCCCAGTTCATCACGCAGCCACCACTTCGCGTACTGGCTCGCATCTACTAGGTCCCTCTGGACGACGTAAGCGTCCAACTGGAAACCCACACCACGCTCCGCGCGGCGAGCCGAGGTCGCGTCCTCCAGCCATGACACGGGCTGCTCACCCCATTCGGAGGGGTCGCCCACCATCCAATTGCCTAGGACAACCGCTTGGCCGCCGGCCGCCAAGTGGATTGCCACGCCCGCCAAAACTTTCGCCATCAGCGTCCCACCCATTCCGGCATCCCGGTAGGTGAGGCGGCCCATTCCCGCGTAAGTGGCGCCCGCAGCGCCAGTCCCGCTTTCCACTGCTTCGCTTCTGATAACTTCGCTTCTGGGGTCGAGGACGAACGGGGGGTTCGACACGATCAGGTCGAACGTGCGGTCTTCAACGGGTTCAAAGAGGGAACCTTGCACGACCTCCACTTCCACCTCGTTCAATAAGGCGTTGAAGCGGGTGAACTGGCACGCCCTGCCAGAGATGTCTGAGGCGGTCACTTGGGCGCCACGGCGTGCCATCTGCAGGGCAAGGAGCCCGCTACCGCACCCGAGGTCCAAGGCGCGTGCGGCCCCACCCGCTTCCCCGAACTCGTCCGCCGGGTCACGCGGGTCCGGAACGAGGGCGGACAGCGTGCGGGTCGCCCCCGTCACCCCCAACACCTGCTTCGGGTGGGAAGGGGCACCCGTCTGCGCTGGGGACAGGTCTGAAACGACCCAAGCCGGGCCACACAAGTCGACGGGGGTCACATCAAGTGCAGCGCGAAAGCCGTCCCCACCCGACACAGGAACGATCACCCCCAGGTCCACTGCGCCCTCGACACCCAGCGTGGGAAACGCCTTGTTCACCTGCTTCGGTGACGAAACTTCCGCGAGCGTGAAAAGCCAAGAGAGTTCGGTTGCCGCGTCGGCCTCATCCTCCGGCAACCCCTCAAAGAAGACCGTGACCGGCAGTGAATCCCCGCCCTCCAACGCGGAACGCAGGTCTTTCGGTAGGGCGTCCTCGAACTTGTGATCCCACCCGGAGGCCAGCAGGTCAGCGCGGAAACGCGTTATCAGGTTCGAATCTAACTTGGGGGCTGGGGGCAGCGGCATAGTCATGGCGACCATTATGGCGGAGCCAGCCGACATTTCGCTGCAGGGGCGAGCAGGCTGGAACAGCCACCCGGCCACCACAGCAACCACCCCACTTAGGTGACCGGTTTGACACAGTCCCTTGGAAGGTGAGGCGCAGCCAGTTAGATTAGAGGTGTTGGGACTGAAGTCCCCCACCGTTTCATTTCGTAATGAGTCTTTCAGGAGGAAAAATGGCAGTTTACGTGCTACCCGAACTTGACTACCCGTACGAC
>CAYFUO010000186.1:0-2587 GCA_964346255.1 uncultured Actinomyces sp.
CGTTCACCGGGGCCCGTCCAAAACCGTCGGGCCCAGCACGCGGCCAGCCGCAACCAGTGCATGATAGGTTTACGTTTTGTTTGCGCCGTGCCCGACGAAAACCGCCGGGATTCCGAGCACCCGCACGAGAAGGGATGACCATGACCCTCACCGCTGGCATCGCTGGGGCCTCAGGGTACGCGGGTGGTGAAGTCCTGCGCCTCCTCACCCAACACCCCCACATTGAACCCGTGACGGTCACGGCCCACTCGAAAGTGGGTGAAACTGTGGGCTCCGTGCAACCCCACCTGCGTTCACTGGCTGACAAGGTGTTTGTTGAAACGACGGCAGAGAACTTAGCCGGCCACGACGTAGTCTTCCTCGCCCTCCCCCACGGCAAGTCGGGCCAGTTGGCTAGTGAGATCGCGGCTTTGTCCCCCGACACGCTAATAGTCGACTGTGGCGCTGACCACCGGCTTCGCGACCCGGGTGCTTGGGAAGAGTTCTATGGGGGAGACTTTAATGAGCCGTGGACGTACGGTGTCCCCGAACTCACCGTTGACGGTGAGAAGCAGCGGGAAAACCTGCGGGACACGAAGAGGATCGCGGCGCCCGGCTGCAACGCTTCAACCGTTTCACTGGCTTTAGCGCCCGGGGTTGCAGCGAACCTGATTGACCCCTCCGACACTGTCGCAGTTCTCGCCGTGGGGCCGTCGGGCGCGGGGAAGGCTCTACGAGAGAACCTGCTGGCCTCCGAGATCCTCGGGTCCGCCAGCCCGTACGCTGTGGGTGGCGTTCACCGGCACATCCCCGAAATTGAGCAGGCCCTAAAGGATGCGGGCGAGGGCGAAACAGACGTCCGGGTTTCTTTCACTCCCGTCCTCGTCCCCATGGCACGCGGAATCCTCGCGACCTGTACCGCCCCCATCAAAGAAGGGGTGACAGCAAAACAGTTGAGGGACGCGTGGCTGCAGGCGTACGAGGACGAGAAGTTCATCGAAGTTCTCCCCGAAGGCCAACATCCAGCGACTGCTTCAACAGTTGGTGCGAACACCCTCCTCATGAGCGTGACCTTGGATGAGCGGGCGGGGCGCGTCGTGGTGGTTGCGGCCCTCGACAACCTAGCGAAGGGGACGGCTGGCGCAGCAATCCAGTCGGCGAACAATGCCCTTGGACTACCCGAAGATTCAGGGCTAACCGTGAATGGAGTGGCGCCATGACCGTAACCACGCCGAAAGGTTTCCGCGCTGCGGGCATCGCAGCGGGCCTCAAGAGCGACAGCAAACTAGATCTTGCGATCGTCATCAACGATGGTCCAAGCCAAGGGGCTGCCGTCGTGTTCACGTCTAACAAGGTGACGGCGAACCCGATCCGCTGGTCCAAAAGAGCCCTAAAAGACAGTGGCGGGAAAGCGCGGGCCATCGTGTTGAACTCTGGGGGCGCCAACTGCTACACGGGCGCTTACGGCTTTCAAACTTCCGTGGAAACCGCCCAACAAACTGCGGCCCTCCTCAACACGAGCCCGGATGAGGTTCAAGTCTGCTCCACAGGGCTGATCGGCTATGGGGGCGAAGAGTTCCGGGAGGCGATCCTCTCTTCCCTCCCCCGCCTAGTTTCGGCAGCATCCACCACGGGTGGCGAGAACGCTGCAAAAGCGATCATGACGACCGACACGCACCCAAAAACGTCCTCGCACAAATCCCCTGACGGCTGGTCCATCGGTGGGATGGCGAAGGGCGCTGGAATGCTAGCTCCGGGGCTAGCCACGATGCTCGTGGTGATCACAACGGACGCCGACCTTTCAAGCGCCGACGCGCAGCAGGTACTGGCGGAAGCCACGGACGCCACCTTCAACCGGCTTGACTCCGACGGCTGCATGTCAACGAACGACCAGGTGACACTGATGGTGTCGGGAGCCGCGGGTGTCGCGCCAACCGGAGACGAGTTCTCGGAAGCCCTTTACGCCGTGTGCTTAGATCTGGCTCTCCAGTTACAAGATGACGCGGAGGGCGCCACCCACAGCATCGCGATCGAAGTGGTTGGGGCCGAAAGTGTTGATGACGCACTAGAAGTCGGCCGCTCAATCGCGCGAAACAACCTGTTCAAGGCTGCCGTGTTCGGGAACGACCCGAACTGGGGGCGGATCTTGGCGGCGGTTGGCACGACTGACGCGGCCCTCGACGCAGACAACGTGGACGTCACAATAAACGGGGTTAGGGTGTGCACGAAAGGCGGCCCCGACCGCCCAGTTGAAGAAGTGGACATGACACCGAAACAGGTGGACGTGACCGTGAACCTGTTTGCGGGATCACAGGAGGCGACAGTGTGGACGAATGACCTGACTCACGGGTACGTGACAGAGAACAGTGCGTACTCCTCGTGAACGCCATCTACCGGTCTGAAACACCCGAGGGGGCGGCCTACTTCGCTAGCGCACTCGTGCATGCCCTCCCCTGGATGAAGGAACACAGTGGCTCAGTGGTGGTCATCAAGTTCGGTGGGAACGCGATGGTCACGGAAGAACTCAAGCAGGCCTTCGCCCAAGACATCGCTTTCCTGCGTTTTGCTGGGATCAACCCGGTGGTGGTGCATGGGGGTGGCCCCCAAA
>CAYFUO010000187.1:0-2548 GCA_964346255.1 uncultured Actinomyces sp.
GCGGCGCCGTGTTCCTTCGACGCACGAGGACGCTTCCGCCCTAGTGCGTTCCCACCGGCCCAGCAGCTTGGGAAAGCAAAGAGTCAGCCCCGCAGGTGCGGGGCTGACTCTTAGTGCTTGAGTGAGCGAACCTAGGTTCGCTAGAAGGTTTTGAGGAACTTAGTCCTCTACAACAACCTCAACGCCGGCATCTTCAACGATCTTGGCGATCGCAGCAGCGACCTTGTCATTGGCTTCACCCAGCTGCTTGTCGAAGTCTTCCTGGTTGTCGCTGATGCGGGCCAGACCCTTAGCGATGTGGTTCGCCGCGGCGCGGGCGTCCCTCTCCAAATGCTTGGCGACGCTGGCAGCAACGTTCTCAACGTGCTTCAGGCCCTTTTCGTAGTGGGCGTTCCAGCGCTTCTCGAGGCGCTCAGCACGCTCCGTGTCTCCAGCTTCTTGGGCAGCGACGATCTTCTCTGCTAGGCGGTCGAGGCCGTCGACCTCCCTCTTGATGGTGTTGGCGAGGTATTCAATGTGGTGCTTCGCGAACCAAGCATCAACCTCAACCTCGCGGAGGGTCCAGTCGACAGCGAACTCGTCCTTTTTGCCTTCCCACTTCAGGTCCTTGGAGACCTTCTCAACCTCACGGTTGTAAACCTTCTGAGCCTCTTCTGCCTCGTGCTGTACTTTGTCGTCCCATGACACTTCAAAACTCATACTGTCCTCCTACAGGCATCTGCTTGTCTTGAGTCCTTCACCACCATTACAGCAAAGAAATGGCTGTGACGTAAACCAACATCGCCAATTTCGTCCATAGCCGATTTAGTGGCCGCCATCACTCCCACGGGTCGACGTCTTCCGCGTTTTCGTCCAACCTCTTCTTCAAGTCCAAGATGTCCCGCCTCCTAGCGGACGTGAGCAGTTCAGGCCTCCCCAAGGAGAGGCTCGAGGGGGCACTGGCCGCCGTGTGAGTGGTCTGTAGTCCCCTTATCGCGTTGTAGGCGCGGTCCCGGTCTACCGTCTTCACACCCATGGTTCGGGCGAGCGCCGCCACAGTCCTTTCAGGGTCAATTCTGGTGAACCAGCGGTTGTTGTGACCCGTGTTGAACAGGATCGCCGCCGCAGTGTTCAGGTCTTTCGCGCGCCTACGGAACACCTCCGGTTTTTGGGTCGCGATCAGGTGAAGGGTCCGGTTGGCTGCTGTCAGCATTTCTGGGTCCGAGAAATATTCCGATCCGTGCTTTGCGACGAGCTCGCCAATGGTCACGACCCGCTCCAACACGTCCTCGGGCACACCCTCCACCTTGAGCGGCTCACCGATCGGAAGAGGTTCGGCATCCAGGTTCTCTAGGGCTTCTTCCCCTCCAGCCGCGTCAGCCAACAGGGTCATCAAGTCGGGCCTGACGTAGGGGTCACCGTACGGGGAACTCCCAAACCAGGCCGACTCATCACCTTGAGCGTCTGGGGTAACGAGTCTCAGGTAGTCGGGGGTCAGCTCCTCGATGAGGTCCAGTACTTGCTGGGTGGCGGAGTCGGGGAGGCCACGGGATGCGTTGCCGAATTGGACGAGGGCGCCCAGGATGCGGGGGAACGCTTCCATGTCTTCAGTGGAGAACATGATCTTGCGGGGGATCAGGTCCAAAAGGAGTCGCTCCACGAAGCGGGGACCCCACTGCCTCGGGTTCCAAGTGCCATAGTTCAACGCAAGACCCACGAGGCTCCTCGCCAAGTCCCGGTCTCCCCGCGTGTAGCCGAAGGCGGGACGCGAACCCATGAATTCGTTGAGGAACGCTTCGATGTCCTCTTGCTCCCACTCCGTGTAGACATAGCCTTCCCCACCTTCCGGCATGCCGCGCAGCGCCCACTCCAAAAGCGGGCGGCACGCCGGCCAAGTGTCCGTCCTCACGGGTGGCACCAGTAGGTCCGTGATTTCAATGCCGTCTTCAATGCGGGCGCGTGCGTCCCTCAACTCCAAGGGTTCGATGACTAGGTCTTCTGGTGTCACCTGGGTGAGGCGCTCAACTAGGCCATCGATGGTTTCGGGCGTCAGGTAAGCGTCCACGACAAAAGGGTTCCCCAGTCGCTCAATGTCGACCACCATCATGAATCCGCCGCGGGGCCCGGTGACTTCCAGCGCCATGCTTTCTTCCCCACCCATGATGTGCTGGAGGAGGACAGCGCGTGTCACACGCAAACGTGCCAGTTCGGCGAGCCAAGGGGGCATCACTTGGAGCCGGGGCTTCACTTCGTTTTGGACTATTGCCCGAAGAACGGGGTCATCTAGGATCTCAGCGAACGCAACCAGTAGTGAGTCTGTCTCCTCCGAGGGCATAGTGATGAGGGTGTGTAGGAGTCGGGCGAAGTCGTCGCTCCAGCCATCTCGATCATGTTTAGATCGTGGACTGAAAGATGGGGGAGTCGGGTCCAACGTGGAGATAAGACGACTTGCGACGCTTAGAAGGTCAAGTGGGTCGGGTTCGTCCAGTGATTCTCGGAGGAGAACCACTAAATCGGGCGCTTCGTGGTCATCAGGGGTCATGCGTACAGGCTACAAAATGCGTGCGCG
>CAYFUO010000188.1:0-2392 GCA_964346255.1 uncultured Actinomyces sp.
TGCGGCCAGCAGCGATGTGACGGGCTTTTACCTCTTCCGGAGTGGAGAAAGACTCATACGCGTAGCCCCCGTCCAGCAGCTTCTGCGCAACGTCCGCGTAAATGTCCATACGCTCAGACTGCCTGTAAGGCCCGTAGGGGCCGCCAACCCCAACGCCCTCATCCCAGTCGATCCCCAGCCACTGCAAAGACTCCAAGATTTGGTCGAGGGACTCTTCACTGTCGCGGGCAGCATCCGTGTCTTCAATGCGGAAGACGAACTTCCCACCCGTGTGCTTCGCGTATGCCCAGTTGAACAGGGCAGTGCGAATCATTCCGACGTGGGGCGTTCCTGTAGGGGACGGACAAAAACGTACGCGGACCTCGCCGCTCTCATTGGTTTCGCTCATGGTGCGCCAAGTTTACCCACAAACACTGGGGCTAGGAGACCGAGGGGCCCGCCCACCCGCCTCGGCCAGAGTAACCTGAAGTGGCGCAAGTGGCGGCCCACCGGATGACGAGGCGGAGAGACAAATGGCTTTGAGGCAACCAACCGAAGATGAACTACGCACGGCCGGGTCGTTGAAGTGGACGGGGGTCCACACCGATGACGGCGAGCCCACTTTGGGCGCGTGGGTGGCCGAAATGGATTTCGGGACTTCACCCGCAATCGAGAAACGTCTTGTTGACGCGGTACGCGGGGGTCTCCTCGGCTACTTGCCTGGGTGGGCGAAAGAGGGGGTCGCGGAAGCACTCGTGCCCTTCCTTGAACGCCGCTACGGGTGGGTCGTGAAACCCGAGTGGGTGTTCCCCACCGCCACGATCATCACTGCCCTCCACTCCGTGATCGAAAAACTGACGAGGCCGGACAGCCCAATCATTGTCCCCACACCCGCTTACATGCCGTTCCTCACGATCCCCGGCCAGCACGGTCGGGAAGTGATCGAGGTCCCCGCGCTGCACGCCCCGAACGCCGAAAATTCGGAAGACGCTTGGTCGCTGGACTTGGATGGCATCCGCGCGGGCCTCGAAGCGGGTGCGGGCCTCATCATCTTGTGTAACCCATGGAACCCCACTGGCCGGGTGTTGACCACTGAGGAACTGGTTGCGTTGCACGAGGTCGTGAAAGACTACGACGCACTCATCTTCTCTGATGAAGTTCACGCCCCACTAGTCTTCGGTGACCCCTCCGACTTCGTCCCCTACGCGTCTTTGGGACCCGACTTCGCTAGACAGACCATCACGGCCGTTGGCGCCTCGAAAGCTTGGAACGTCCCGGGCCTGAACTGCGCTCAGATCATCATTCCTGACAAAGACTTGCGTCGCGAGTGGGAAGAGAAGATCATGAAAACCGATCGGGGCCCCATCGCACTTGGGGCGATCGCCGCGATCGAGGCTTACACCGACAACACTGAGTGGCTGGACCTAGCGATCAGCCAGGTGGCCAAGAACTTGGACGCCTTAGAAGAAGCGATTGAGGGCACAAACGTCGACTACTCCCGGCCAGAAGGCACCTACCTGACTTGGCTGGGTTTCGACGACTATGACTTCGAAGTGTCACCCGCAGAAATCTTGCGTGAAGAGTTCCAGGTCGCCACTAACTCTGGGGAGACCCTCGGCGCTCCCTACAGGAAGTGGGTGCGCGTCAACGCCGCCATGAGCGAAGAGCCCTGGGCGAAGGTGGTCGCCGCGATCAAAGAGATCGCGGGACGCTAACTAGCGGCGGATCACCGGGTTGGACAAAGTACCCAAACCCTCAATGGTGACGTCGACGCGGTCACCTGGGTGAAGCGGCCCCACGCCGGCGGGCGTGCCGGTCAGGATGACGTCCCCGGGGAGCAGTGTGAACACTTCCGACACGAAAGAAACCAGTTCACGCACGGGCGTGATCATCGCTGAAGTTGACTCAAACTGGTGAACCTTGTCCCCCACATTCGTGGTTATCTGTAGGTTGTCCACGTCCAAGTCGGGGTCAACCGTGATCCACGGGCCGATCGGGCAGGAAGTGTCGAACCCTTTCGCGCGCGTCCACTGGCCGTCCAACTCTTGTTTGTCGCGGGCGGTCACGTCGTTGGCGATCGTGTAGCCGAATACGATGTCGTCCACCTCGTCCGGTTTCACGTCCTTCGCGAGGGTCTTGATGACGACCGCTAGTTCGCCCTCGAACTCAACGTCGTGGGCCCACGAGGGCAGCACAATGGGGTCGTCTGGCCCGATCACGGACGTGTTCGGCTTAATGAACAGGATGGGTTCTACGGGGGTGTCGTGGCCCATTTCAAAAATGTGGTCTTGGTAGTTGCGGCCAACCCCCACAACTTTGGAGCGGGGAATCACGGGGGAAAGGAGCCTCACCTCGTCAAGCTCGAACACTTCCCCACTCACTTGAACTTCAGAGAACAGTGGGTCCCCACGCA
>CAYFUO010000189.1:0-2368 GCA_964346255.1 uncultured Actinomyces sp.
TCGCGAAAGCGTACGGGGTGTACGCGCTCACCGACGAAACCTACGCGGTCACCGCAGTGAAACCTGACGGTTGGACCGGGTGGAGCCTCATCCCCCTCCAAATCTCCCTCCAGCTGTACTGGGTGGGCGGGGGACTCATCGGCGTGCTAGCGGGTGCAGTGTTCCCCCCATCTTTGGAGGGGCTCGAGTTCGCCATGTGCGCCCTGTTCATCACTCTCACATTGGATGCGACCCGGAACCGTGAACAGGTGACGTCACTGGTCTTGGCCGGCATCGCGTTCCTAGCGGCCTCCGCACTCACGCCAAACGCCGCGCTGTTCACCGGGCTCCTCATGTTCGTTGGAACCTTGGTCATCCGCTTCCTGTGGAAAGTGAAAAGATGACGCTCACCTACCTGTTCTCCGTACTGTTGGTGGGGTTCGTCGTCACCGTGTCCCTGAGGGCGGTTCCCTTCGCGATCCTGGAGCCCCTCCGCCAATCAGAGTTCGTAGCCAAAATGGCTGTCTGGATGCCTCCCGGAATCCTGGGGATCCTCGCGATCATGACGTTCGCGTCCTCGAGCGGCGACAACAGGTTGTGGCAGGCGAGCCTCGCAGCCGCTGTGACGGTGGCGGTGCACTTGCTTGGGGGCCGTCGCACGCTGGTGAGTGTCGGGGCAGGCACGCTCACGTATATCCTGCTCGTCAACCTATGATGAGTGGGGAAAGGAGATCATCATGTCTTACCTACCAACACTCATCACTAAAGACCCTGAAGAGGGCTACCAGTTGGCGATCAAACTGTCTCGCCTGGCTGTGAAGTTCACTCAGCCTGACGCTGACGTTCGTGACAGCCTCCGCCCCGCTTACGCGGAGAACGCGGACAGCCTCACCCTCGTCTCTCAGGTGGTTGCCATCAACTTCCAAACGGTTGCGGAAGCGAACAACTACTGGCGTGACTAACAGTCAGGCGATCTGGGTCGACGATCAAACCATAGCTTTCCCCACCTCCCTAGTTGGGGGGACGAGGACGACAGCGAAACTGCGTGAATACAGGCTGGGCGACCGGCCACTTCGCGTCACTGACCTGCCCGAGGACGTCGAGGACGCGCGAGTGAGGGAAGGCTACGTCGCCCTGATCATTGGGGCGCCCCGCCAAGAACTACAGGAGCTCCTGCGGGGCCCCCTAACCATCACCTCTGGGGACGTTGAGACGGGTGTGCAGATTGGTGGCGCCCTCGACGCCCTGTACGGTGAAGCCGCGAAAGACGAACCCGTAGGGATCACTTGGGACGAGGGCGTCCCCACTTTGAAACTTTGGGCCCCCACCGCGAAGAACGTTGCCCTCCTCATCGAAGACGCCCGCGTGCCAGCAGTGTGGGATGAGAAGACGGGGATCTGGACTGTCACAGGTGAGCCCTCCTGGAAGGACGCTGAGTACCTGTGGGAGGTTGAGGTTTACACGCCTGACAGTGGGCAAGTTGAAACGGTTCAGGTCACGGACCCCTATTCGACGGGGCTGACGGTCGACTCTGAGAAGTCGGTGCTCGTGGACTTGGCGGATGAGAAGTGGATGCCGGAAGGGTGGGGAGAAAACATTCCCGCTCCCCCACGCGCCCGCGCGATCTACGAACTGCACGTTCGCGACTTCTCCGTGTTCGACCAGTCGGTCCCTGAAGACCTGCGCGGCACGTATCGGGCGTTCACGCTCGAAGACACTGATGGCGTGAACCATTTGAGGGGTCTTTCCGAAGCGGGCATCACTTCCCTGCACCTGCTACCCACTTTCGACATCGCGACCATCCCCGAGGACAAGAAGCGGCAGGCGTTGCCGATGATCGGTGACGTCGTCTTGGACCCCAAGAATGAGGGGGAACTCAAGAAGTTCCCCGGCTTCCTACCGTCCAGCCCAACCCAGCAGGCCGCCGTTGAAAAGGTGGCTGCAACGGACCCGTTCAACTGGGGGTACGACCCGCTCCACTGGGGTGCCCCCGAAGGTTCCTACGCTGTGGAACCAGATGGTGGGGCGCGCGTGCGGGAGTTCCGCGAAATGGTGGTCGCCCTGCACGACCTCGGCCTCCAAGTGGTCCAAGACGTGGTTTACAACCACACCATGGAGTCCGGCTCCCACCAGCAGTCCGTGTTGGACCGGATTGTGCCCCTCTACTACCACCGGTTAGACGCTAGCGGCGAGGTGGAAGTGTCGACCTGCTGCTCAAACGTTGCAACCGAACGAGTGATGGCCGAAAAACTCATGGTCGACACTCTGAAAAGGTGGTCGGACGACTACCACGTTGATGGGTTCCGGTTTGACCTGATGGGCCACCACAGTCTAGAAAACATGCTCGCAGTGAAAGAGGCCCTACCCGGCACCTACATTTATGGGGAGG
>CAYFUO010000190.1:0-2289 GCA_964346255.1 uncultured Actinomyces sp.
AACAAGAAACAAATGCAAACAATCAGGGCCCAAGCGGAAACGCTAGGGCCCAAACAGCTTTAATGAGAGTCGGACCAACAGAGCCAGAGAATGGGGGGCTCCCGAATGGAAATCCGACCCTACCGCAACGGAGACCGAGACCAAGTCGGTCTCATCTGCCTCAAGACAGGAGACGCCGGACAAGACGCGACAGCCAAACACGCGGACGACCAGCTCCTCCCCCACATCTACGCCCTCCCCTACGTCGACTACGCGCCACAGTGGGCCTGGGTCGCCGAAGAAGACGGGGTGGCCCTCGGATACATACTCGCAATCCCAGACAGAGCCGCCTTCCACGAATGGTGGCAAAACAACTGGGTACCAGTCCTAGAAGAACGCTTCCCAACACACGAAAGACGAAACTGGCCTCAAGCAGACCAGCAACTACTCGGCTCCGCCCTCCAACCCGCACCCGGCAGCGAATGGCAAGAAGAGTACCCAGCTGAACTACACATTGACATCCTCCCCGAAGGGCAAGGTAGAGGGCTCGGGCGGAAACTCATGGAAACACTGGTGGGGGAACTCCGGGAACAGGGCATCGCCGGCCTCGCCTTCGGTGTTGACGGTGAGAACGCGAACGCCATCGGGTTCTACAAGCGACTCGGCTTCGAAGTGATCACCGAAACCAAAGATGGGGACCGGTTTGTCACAGTGACAATGGGAGTCCGCTTCTGAGCGACGAAAGTGGGTGGGGGCGACGCCCGCACCTTGCGCGTTCCGGTTTGGTAACTATTCGAACCCGCTGATGCACACTCCAGGACACGCTTGTAGCCTGAACGCATGAAACGCGCACTTCGAACCACATTGCTCGCCGCCACCATCGCCATGATGACCGTCGGGTGTGCCGCAGACTTCTCCGACTCGGCAGTGGGCGAAATGGACTACGCGGGGGCGGAGACCGCCAGCGCGATGGGGGACGTGGAGGTCGCCCAAGACTTCGCGGGCGAAGAGTTTGGTGACTTCGGCGACGTTGAGGTTGGCAGCCACGTGATCGTCACCGGCCGCATGACCATCCTCACCGACAAACCCGCGGAAGCGGCCAAAGAATACGCTGCAGCCATCAAAGAGATCGGGGGCTACGCGGACAGTGAGTGGCAGTACAACAGTGGTGCTGACTCCCAAAGCGACGTCACCCTGAGGGTTCCCGCTGACAAGTTTGACGAGGCAGTCGAACTTGCTGAAGGGTTCGGCAAAGTCCAAGACAAGAACGTTAGCCGTGAAGACGTGAGCGCCCAAGTTGTAGATTTAGAGGCCCGCAAACAGGCGCTGCAAGACTCCCTCGAAAGGCTCACAGAGCTAATGGGTGAGGCACAAACCGTGTCCGACCTGCTCGAAGCCGAAAACATGAAGACTCAAAGGCAAGCGGAACTGGACAGCCTAGTCGCACAGTTGGACTGGTACCAAGACCAAACCCAAATGTCGACTCTGTCAGTCACGTTCACGAAACAGGCGAGCGTAACCACGGGGTTCAGCTGGGACCGCGCCGTCCAAATGTTGAAGGAGTCCTTCGAGTTCTTGGCCTACGCACTCGTCGTGTTGTTGCCGTGGGCGGTGGTGGGAACCGGGTTGGCGTTCCTGATTAGGGCGCTAGTGAAACGGGGGCGACGCCGCAAAGCAAACGCCCCAGCCAAGCCCACGGCGCCACCCGTGGCGAGCCCAAGTGTCTACAACCAGCAGCACCCAGCGGAGGACGCCCCACCCGCCTCACCCACCGGGGATGAGAAAGGTCCTGAAGAGGGTTAGGGCCTGGGGTTCCTTGCCGGGTGTTCGGAGAGGATCGAGACGCGGTTGTAAGCGTTCATGGTGACCGCAGCCCACTCCATCACCCCAAAATCAGTGTCACCGAGGACACCGCGAGCCCAAGACAGGATCGCTCGCCTCTCATTAATGGGGGGTAGTTCCGTGACGACTTCACCGATGGCGAGTGCGGCGCGCTCACTTTCGCTGAACGCCCCCGTTTCCTGCCACGCCGGAATGAATGCGAGGAGCTCCTGGGGGATTCCCGCCTCCACCGCCAGCCTCGAATGTAGGTCTAGGCAGTAGGCGCAGCCGTTGATTTGGGAGATGCGGACGTACATGAGCTCTAGGAGTGCGCGGCCAATGCCCGCCTCTTCAGCGGCCTGATTCACTTGGGCGGCGACGCCGTTGAGTGAACGCCAAATCTTAGGGTTTGCTTTGTCAAGGAAATAGCGGCTGGGTTTCTCAGTCATGCTTATAGGGTAGCGGAGAGACCCTTTTCGGCGGGCCCCC
>CAYFUO010000191.1:0-2283 GCA_964346255.1 uncultured Actinomyces sp.
GTTCAGGTCCGTGTGCCCGTTAAGGGCATGGGGGTTCAACTCCCCCCTCGCGCACAGTGGTAGAACGTCAGCGTGGTTTCGCTGGCGGCAGTGAGTGGTAGCAGGGCTCTTGGCAGGCGGTGGTGGTGCTTGCTGGGGGCTCTTTGTTTTCCCTGGGGCCCGGCACGCGGCCCGACCACGAGTTTCCCTTTACTTTTCGCGACCTAGGGTGCCCACTGGTAATGTTAGGACGTCGTTGTAACGCTCAGTTGAGCGCTGGGCTTGATTCAAAGGGGAAACAAGTAGATGAGTAGTTCAAAACGTACGTGGGGCCTGCGGTCCGTGTTTGCGGCGGCGGGCGCCTTGGCTCTCGGCATTGGAACGTTGGGGGTTGGCGCAGCTTTCGCTGATGGCTCGCAGTCGGGTGAACAGTCCGGCGGCGAGTCGGGTGAGCAATCAGGCGAAGGCGAGCAGTCCGGCGAGGGTGAACAGTCAGGCGAGGGTGAACAGTCAGGCGAGGGTGAAGAGGTTGCCGGCCCGCTGGAAGCGTTCTGGATGCAGAACCCGTATTACGTAATGGAGGCTGACGGCTTCGCCACAGCAGAGCTGCTGGTCTGGTTCAACGACGCCGGAGAAGACGGCGACGGTGCTGAGGTTTCCTTGGCGGAATCCGAGGATCCGGCGAACGTTACAGTCACCGCTTGGGATGAAGACGGGCAAGTAGGGGTCTCTAATTCAGCGGAGGTTTCTGTTGAAGATCTGTGGTTCGGGGCGCTCCTAGACCTCGAGCTGCCGGTGGGCACCTATGAGACTTCCGTAACTGTGGCTGTCGGGGGGGACGAGTTCACGTTGGACGTGGATGATCCGCTGACGGTTTCCCAGTGGGGAGGCAAAGACGTCATCGAGATTGTGGATGCGGCTTGGGCTGAGAATCCCCTTTACGTGAAGTCTTCGACGGCGACCGGCACAGACGGTGTCAGTGGAACAATAGAGGGGCTTGAGCCGGGCGTCTTCGTCAACGTGTTTGCGGACCTAAACGGTCCCGATGGTTCCAAGGCACAGTTTGAAGACAGCGACGGGGACTGGGGCCAGTCCGGGGACATCTCGTTGGCTAGTGCTGAACCGCAGTTCTTAGACAACTCATATGATTACGTGCAGGCGGACGAAAATGGGGTTGCGACCTTCGAGTTCACTGTGGAGGCCCTGTCTGTTGGGGAGTACGAGGTCGAGTTGTGGGCTGATGTTGACGGTCTTGACTACTACATAGACGACGTGGCGCTTCCTTTGAAAGTGGAGGTGAAGGCCGACAAGCCTGACGGTGGTTCTAGTGAGGGGTCCGGCTCTAGCACTTTGCCTAAGACTGGCGCAACGATTCTCTTAGCGTTGGGTCTCGGCGGAGCTGCAGTTGGCAGCGGCGCGCTCTTGCGTAGAAGGTTCAAGTAGTCCCAGACCTGATGGAGCCCCACATTTGAGGCTCCTGGATGCTGACTGAGGTCCGCTAGGTTGATTGCCCCCGTTGGGAGGGCCCGCATCTGGGTTCTTCTGGCGGGGGCAAAAGCTCGCCCTGTAGCACCCTCCGCCCCGAGGTTCCTGTCCCCCACCTCATCATTCGCGGTGAGAATCAAAGTGTCACCGCCGCAACATGAGGACCGCATCGTCACTGCTCAGCCACCTCCTAGGGTCAACTTGAACGGGACAGTCAGCGATGAGCGGCACAAATTGGGGTGGGGGTTCGGGAATGTAAATGATGAGACCACTGTCGACGTGGCCTAGGCCAAAACCTCCTCACTCTTGAATGAGCGCATCTAACTGGTGAATCCACACTGACGGGCGCGGTTCACGGCTTGAATCCCGACTCGTTCGCGAACGTATCGGGAGCGTTGTGTGCTCCTGTCGATTCTGAGACTCGGTTTGCTTGGTCCGATTTAGGCGCCTGATCGGGCGACAGGCTTCGTGAGTCGAAAAGGTTTGCAGAATTCGGAGGACGGAAAACCGTCGGGAGGGACTCCGCCTAAGACTGGCGCGACAATTCTCTTGGCATTGGGCGTTGGTGGCGTTGCATTAGGCAGTGGCGTGCTTCTGCGTAGGAGGTTCATGTAGCACCGCGCCTTAACTAGAACCCCGCGAGCACTGGCGACCTAGTTGCCAGTCAGCGGGACTGGGCGAAACAGCCCCGCCGGAGGAAAACCTGTTTTGGTGCCATCGACGGGGGCATTTCCATGCCCGCACACACGGTGGTCATGGGTTGGTTTTGTTTGTTTTGGTGGTGGCGCGCGCGGGTGGGGGGTGGTGGTGGGTGGTTTT
>CAYFUO010000192.1:0-2232 GCA_964346255.1 uncultured Actinomyces sp.
CTCCACAGCCTTGTCCAACGCGGAGGCAACGTCTGTCTCCGAGTAGACCCGGTCCTCCCCGAACACGTCATTCGCGATCTCCAGCAGCGACTCTTCGTCGGCGGCGCGCTCACCGGGTAGTTCAACGACGACGATGGAGTCCAGTTCCGGCTCGATCTCCACGAGCATCGCCTCAATGTTCTTATCCTCCATCGCGCCGAACACGCCGACAGTGAAGTTGAACTTGAAAGCCTCATCTAGCGCCTCACGCATCGCTGCAACGCCCGCGGGGTTGTGAGCGCCATCCACCACAATCGTTGGGGAGGTGCGGACCACTTCCATGCGGCCCGGGGTTCGCACCACCTCAAACCCGGCGTCAACCACGTCCCCAGCCAACGGTTTCCCGCCGAGCATCGCCTCCACTGCCACTAGGGCTGCGGCCGCGTTGTTGGACTGGTGTTTGCCGTGAACGGGGACGAACACGGACTCATACGTCCCACCCGGGGTTTGAATGTCCACCATTTGCCCCCCAACACCTGCTTGGCGTCCGAGGACGCGCCAGTCGCGGCCCTCCAACCAGATGATGGAGTCAGTTTCCGCGGCCCGCTGCTCAATCACCGCAAGCGCCTCAGGTTCTTGTTCCATCACCACGACGATTGACTTCTCTTTGATGACCGCTGCCTTCTCCGAGGCGATCGAGGCTAGGTCTTCACCCAGCCACTGCTGGTGGTCAATGGAGATCGGGGTGATCACCTGGACCCCGGAGTTCACCACGTTTGTGGCGTCCCACCTTCCACCCATTCCCGCCTCAAACACGGCGACATCCACGGGCGCGTCAGCGAAAGTGGCGATCGCGAGGACCGTTAGCAGCTCAAAGTAGGACAGGGTCGGCCCACCAGCCTGTTTCGCCGCCTGGTCCACCATGTCCACGTAAGGCGCGATGTCTTCCCACGCGGCCACGAACTGGGCCGCCGACAAGGGCTTCCCATTGATGGCGATCCTCTCCCGAAGGTCAACCAAGTGGGGTGACGTGAAAGAGCCAGTGCGAAGACCCATTTCCGCGAGCAGCGCGGCGCTCATGCGGGTGACAGAGGTTTTACCGTTCGTGCCCACCACTTGGAGTGAGGGGTAAGCGTTTTGGGGGTCTCCCAAAATGTCGAGAACCTGCACCACTCGGTCCAACTTGGGGTCGAACTTGTGTTCCGGCGCCCGGTTCAAGAACTCTTGGTAGATAGCGCGGGCCCTCGCTTCCGCAGCTGCCTCCACTGCCGCCTCCTGGAGTGCGAGGTCGTGGGGGTCCACTTCTTCCGCCGCGAACTCTGCTGCGTCCTCGGCGAAATCCTCATCCAACTCCGCGTCCCCAACCAGCTCTTCAAGCAGGCCAGCGTTTCCGCCGGTGAGCGTCAGTGCGACGGCTTCCCGCAACACTTCCAAATCTTCATCGGACAGGGAGGTGACACCCTCAATCTCTTCCTCACCCTCACCCGCCAGCAGGTTGAAGTCATCCAACCCGAACTCCGCGTCACCCTCATGGGCGTCGTGCTCGTGAGAATCGCGCCCATGAGGATCGTGGTGGGTGTGGCCGTGGGGCCCGTGGTTGTGGTCATCGTGGCTGTTCGTCACAGCGGCCTCCCGTTTTTCGTCTACCCGGCCTGATTTGCCGTCTCATCTAGTCAGAGCTTACGCGCGCTCACCGTCATCCCGGCGAGCCACCTGAACCGCTTCCTTCTCACCCTCAAGTGCCTCCAATGAGAGCGTGAGGGTTTCCCGCTTGATCATGTCCTCAAACTTGGCCAAGTGCTCCAAGCGTTCCTTCGGCACCGTGATCGAAACGTCAATGCGGTCAGCGACGTGCAAGTCTTCCTTCTTGCGGGTGTCCTGGATGAGTCGCACCATGTCACGCGCCCAACCCTCACCCTCAAGCTCATCAGTAAGACCAACGTCGAGGGTTACGAAAGCGCCGGACCCGAGAGCCATCGCAACCTCATCCCCCGTCGCCTCCACGCGTTCGGTGACCGCAAACTGGTCCCCACGCAACTCCACGGGCCCCCCATTCACTTCCACAGTGGGGAAGCGTACGGCTTCGCCCTCGTCCACCAACTCCCACTCGCCCTTCTTCGACGCAGCGAACAGGGCGGAAGTCTTGGGGCGAACTTCGGGGGAGAACTCGCGCGGGTTCAACTTCAAGTCTTGGATGACCGTCAAACCGGACTCTTCAGGCACGAGGAAGGACACGTCTTTCACGTTCACTTC
>CAYFUO010000193.1:0-2165 GCA_964346255.1 uncultured Actinomyces sp.
ACCGAGAAGATGGCCGAAAAGGTCCTCTCCGGCGAGCTCACTTTGGATGACTTCCTCAAACAGTTGCAACAGATCCGCAAGCTCGGCTCCATGAAGAAGATCTTGGGCATGATGCCCGGCATGGGTCAGGCCCGCGAACAGCTCGAGAACTTTGATGAGCGCGAGGTCGACCGGGTCGAAGCGATCGTGCGCTCCATGACCCCCGCCGAACGAGCGGACGTGCGGATCTTGAACGGGTCGCGCCGCTCCCGCATCGCGAAGGGTTCAGGCACCTCGGTGCAAGAGGTGAACGGCCTCGTCAAACGCTTTGAAGCCGCTAAAACCATGATGTCCTCAATGGGCTCCGGTGGGATGGGTGCTGGCCCCGGCGGGATGCCCGACATGTCCCAGATGGGGCGCGGTTCAAGGGCGGCCGGCCGAGCGAAGCAACGCGAACAGGCGAGGCGTGCTCAAGCTCAGCGTCGTCGCGTGAAAAAGCATGCGCGCAGCGGGAACCCCGCGAAGCGTCGCCAGCAGGAGTTGGAGGCGATGCTCCCCAAGTCCCAGCGCGGCAAGAAGGTGGACCCGAAGGGTTCAGCGTTCGGGATGCCCCAGATCCCTCAGGAGCAGGTCCCCCCGAAGGAAACGATGGACGCGCTGCCTGAGGACTTGCGTCGCCTCCTAGGCGGATGAGCCCCAAAAGCGTTCGCGGGTGGATCCTGTGGCGCGACCACCCGGATTTGGACCCGTTGTTCCAACTGGGGACACTTGTTTTCGACGACTTGGGGTCTAGGTTCGTGCCGGAGCGCCCAAATGTGGGGACCGAGTATTACGTGGTCCCCGGTTTCGTCGACCTGCACTCCCACCTTGCGGTTGGACCCGGTGGGCCCCTCGATGACGCTGCGATCACAGAAAACGCGTGGAAAGAGATCCGCGCCGGCGTTCTCGCCATCCGTGAGCCCGGCTCGCCCAAGAAAGTCCCAGACCGCCTCTTACCTTTCGACCGCCCGATAGTTGTGCGGGCGGGGCGCCACATCGCCCTTGTAAAGAGGTACATCAGGGGCATGGCCGTCGAACTTGCTCCCGGCGAAGAGGAAGACGTGGCAGACGCCCTCGCCGAACAAGTCGCCATCCAAGCGGCAGCCGGAGACGGTTGGGTGAAACTGGTGGGGGACTGGATCGACAGGTCCAAGGGCGAACAGTCCGACTTGGATCCGCTGTGGACGGAGGGACAACTGCGAAGGGCGGTGGAGGTCGCCCATGATCACGGCGCGAAAGTTGCGGTTCACACGTTCTCTTCCGCAGCGATCCCCGGCGTGCTCGCGGCGAAGGTGGACTCCATCGAACACGGTTCGGGGATGAGCGCGGAGCAAATGGCCAAGGCCGCCGAAGACGGTACCCCCGTGATCCCCACCCTCTTGCAGGTTTGTAAGTTCCGCGAGTTTTCCGCCGCCGCTCACCGCTACCCCGTGTACGCGAAGACGATGGCGGACATGTTTGAGCGCAGGCGCGACTGGTTCCAAGAACTAATGGACTCTGGCGTGGAGATCTTGCCTGGCTCCGACGCGGGCGGTTATCAAGAGCACGGCGCCCTGATTAGCGAGCTTCAGCGTTGGGTTAAGTGGGGGATGAGCCCCTCCCGCGCCCTCGCTATCGGGACTTGGCGGGCCCGAGATTTCCTCGGCCTGCCTTCTTTGTCCAAGGGTGCGCCCGCCGACGCCGTCGTTTTTGACCGGGATCCGCGGGTGGACGCGGGGGTCTGGTCGAACCCGGTGGCTGTCATCGCAAACGGTCACCTCATCGACCTTACTGGTGATGCTTGAGTCTGATCAACGGTGCGTCTTCTGAGGCTTCGGAGCGCGAGTCTTGGCTTGTTTGAGGGGTTTATGGTTTTCGGACAGGGCGCTAATAGTGCTTGTTGGATGCGTGCTGAAGGCTCCAGTTCATGAGCCTGCGACCGCTCGCGAAGTGACCGCCGCGCGCCCGTGCACGAGCACTAACGGGGCGCAGCATGTCACCACCCTGTTGCCACTCACTTCGGCTCGGACAAAACCAAGGCGAAACCAGTGGCTTGGCCCAGAAAGCCTCTAGACCAGCCGGTCGCCTAGGGCCATTGAAGGAAAAACCGGCGAAAGACGTGAACACACCCGACAAACCGGGTACTAAAGCGATGAAAGCCTAGGTCC
>CAYFUO010000194.1:0-2162 GCA_964346255.1 uncultured Actinomyces sp.
CCCTCGATCTCAATCTGGATCGACATGGACAGGACCGTCCGGATGAGGACGATCAACCCGAGGATCGCGGCGTCTTTCACCGACGGGTTCGAAGTGATGGTTCGCACTAGGTCCGCTGCAACCAAGATTTCCAAGCCCAAAAGGATGGCGCTGCCCATGGTTTCCCTGAGGAGAGTGAACGCTTTAGTCCCGGGTTCCCCGCGCACCAGGGCACGCACGGACAGCCAGGCGGCCACGAAAATCCCCCCAACCATCGCTAGGGTGCCGAGCACCTCAAAGAAAGACGCGATGGCGCTAAACATTTCTTCCACGGCTGGTTCTCCGATCATCAGAGTGAGCAGTGCGGTCATTTTACCCACGACCAGCAGGAGAAGTCAGGGTTTGGCCTCCTCAGCGGTCTCCAACCACTCCTCCTCCAACGCCTCCCCCTCCCGTTCAAGGGCGGCCGCTTCAGCAGCGAGTTCGGCTAAGCCAGTGAAATCATTTGGGTCCCACGCCGCCATCTTCGCGTTCAGCCCCTCAATTTTGGCGAACACTTTTTCCATGCGCCGCTCTAGGGACGCCAGTTTTTTCTGAGAAGCGTAGCGTTTCGCCCCGTCCGACTTCGGACCGGGAGTTTTTCCCGTGGCGTCACCGGACTTGCCTGGGGTGGCTCCTGCCGGCCCGCCCTCGTCCTCAAGGGAACTCAGGTACTGGTCGATCCCGCCGGGCATGTGGCGCAGCGTCCCATCGACTAGCGCGTACTGGTTGTCCGTCACCCGCTCAAGTAGGTAGCGGTCGTGAGAAACCACGATGAGGGTCCCCGGCCAAGAATCCAGCAGGTCCTCCAAGGCCGCGAGGAAATCGGTGTCAACATCGTTTGTGGGCTCGTCCAGCACGAGGACGTTCGGTCCCGCAGCCAACACCAACAACAGTTGCAGGCGCCTCTTTTGCCCCCCAGAAAGATCCGCCACACGCGAGGACAAGTGCGCCTTTGAGAAGCCGATCCGCTCCAACAGGTTCGACGGTGACACTTCCACGCCGTCCACGGTGATCGGCTGCTTCAAGTCTGCGATCACTTCACGGACGCGCCGGTGGCCGATGTCCGCCAACTGTTCAAAGTTCTGGTCCAAGAACCCAACGTTTACGGTCTTACCCTGCTTTACGCGTCCCACCGTCGGCTGAAGTTTCCCTGTCATCAGGTTCAACAGGGTCGTCTTACCGGTCCCGTTCAAGCCGAGGACCGCGGACCTCTCCCCGGGGGCTGTCCTCCACGTCACGTCCTCGAACAAAGGCTCCTGGTCGTAAGAGAATGCGACGCCCTCCAAGTCGATCACCCGCTTCCCTAGGCGGGCCATCGCCATTTGGGTGAGAGCCACGGTGTCGCGGGGTGGCGGAACATCCGCTATCAGTTCGTTGGCTGCCTCAATACGGAACTTAGGTTTCGCAGTGCGGGCGGGCGCACCCCGACGCAGCCAAGCGAGCTCTTTGCGCATCAGGTTCTTCCGCTTCGCCTCAGCGCTTTGCGCGATCCGGTCCCTCTCCACGCGAAGTAAAACGTAGGCGGCGTAGCCGCCGTCGAAAGACTCAACGGTGCCGTCGTGCACCTCCCACGTCTTATTCGTCACTGCGTCCAAGAACCAGCGGTCGTGGGTGACGGTTACGAGGGCGCCTTCACCCTTCTTCCACCTGCCGTTTAAGTGGCGCGCAAGCCACGCGATGCCCTGCAGGTCCAAGTGGTTCGTGGGCTCATCCAAAATGAGGACGTCCCAGTCTTTCGCCAACAGTTTGGCTAGGGCAACTCGGCGAACTTGGCCCCCACTGAGTGAAGTGACGGGGGAGCTCAGGGGAACGTCCGAGAGGAGACCATCTATGATGTCCCGCACCCTAGGATCCCCGGCCCAAACATGGTCGGGAGCGTCGCCCACCACAGCGGTCTTCACGTCCACCTGCCCCAAGTCGTCACTTTGAGACAGGTAGCCGACACGCAAACCTCGACGGCGCGTCACTTCGCCCTCGTCCGGGTCTTGGGCGCCAGCGAGAACTCTGGCCAAAGTGGTTTTGCCGCTCCCGTTCAACCCGACGACCCCTATTCGATCTCCGTGCGCTAAGCCCAAAGTGAGGTCGTCAAGCACAGTTCGGGTCGGGTAAGTGACGGTCACGTCGCGGGCGCCAAGTAGGTG
>CAYFUO010000195.1:0-2159 GCA_964346255.1 uncultured Actinomyces sp.
GCGAAAGCCGCGCGTTCCTCAGAGTTCCAAGCACTGTTCCCCATTCGGGGGAAGATCCTCAACGTCCAAAAGGCTTCCACCTCCGACATGCTGCAAAACGTGGAGTGCGCGAACCTCATCCAAGTGGTTGGGGCGGGGTCAGGCCGCACGTTCGACCTGGATGCGGCCCGCTACGGGAAGATCATTCTCATGACGGACGCTGACGTTGACGGCGCACACATCCGCACCCTGCTGCTCACCTTGTTCTTCAGGTACATGAGGCCCCTCGTGGAGGCGGGACGCGTTTATGCGGCGGTCCCACCCCTCTACAGGCTGGAGGTCCCCGCGAAGGGGAGGGCCAAGAAAGAACTCATTTACGCCTATTCGGATGAAGAGTTGCAGAGCCACTTGGACCGCCTTGAACGCCAGAACCGCACGTTCAAACAGCCGATCCAAAGGTACAAGGGGTTGGGGGAAATGGACGCCAACCAGTTGGCTGAAACCACGCTGGACCCGGGTAGCCGCCAGTTGCGTCGCGTCACCCTGCAGGATGAGGCGGCCATCGCGGAGGCTGAGGAAGTGTTTGAACTGCTCATGGGGTCCACGGTCGCCCCCCGAAGAGAGTTCATCGTGGAGGGGGCGGCGAGCGTGGAGAGGGACCGCATTGACGCTTGAGTGAACGATTCACGCGTGACAGGCGGGTCCGCTAGTGTAGAGCCGTGGCGAAACAGACTAGAACTGTGCCAGTTAGCGTTTCGGGGTTGACATGGCGCCCCCTAACTGAGCGTGACGCGGGTCCTCTCTACGACTTGCTGAGCCAGTTAGACGACGCTGAACGGGCCTCCTACCGCACCTCCCGCGACGAGGTGGACTCCATGCTGGCCCGAAAAGGCGGGTGGGAAGCCATAGGCGGCTACAGCGCCGACGCTCCGACCGAGATGCTCGCGTTCGGCTACGTGGGTGTTGCTGGCATCGGGTCTCGTGAAGTCCGCTGTGAAGGTGGGGTGCACCCTTCCCTGAGGGGGAAAGGTGTTGGCCGCTCCCTGTTGCGGTGGCAGACGAAGAACGGTACTCGCCTATTGAGGGAAGCGTTCCCCGGACAGTCAGGTTTCATAGTTCACTCCGTGTCTGAAGGCCACCGCAAACTACGTGAAGGCCTTAAAGAGATGGGCTACAAGTGGTCGAAGAGCTACTCGGAGCTCCGTTTACGCATAGAAGACATTCCCCCAAAGTCGGGACTGCCCTCTTCCGTGAAAATCGTGCCTTGGACGGTGGACTTAGACAACCTTGCTAGACGCGCCTACAATCGGGCGACCGCCGAGATCGGCGCAGAAACCTTCATGAACTCCGGTGAGTGGGAACAGCTGTTAGCCCAAGCGCGGCGCGGCTGGTCCTTCCTCGCCGTGGAGCAGTCCGGTGACCGTCCCGAAGTGGTGGGCCTGATAGCCGTGGGAGCCTACGAACAGGACTGGGAGTTCCTGGGGTGGAGTGAGGGGGTCGTCGAACTGATAGCGGTGGTGCACAGTGAGCTGCGTGACGAGATCGTCCTCGCCCTCGTACGATCCTCCATGAAAGCCCTCAAGAAGAGTGGGATGGACAAGGTTGTTGTCTCTTTGGACCCGGTCGAGGACGAAAGCATGCTCAACTTTTACACGTCACTAGGCTTCGACGCTGGCTCTTGGTACTACACGTACCAGTACGAGGTTCCCGCGCCGCGCCGCTAGCCGGTCTGGGCCGCTAGCCGACCTGGGTGATGGACGTGCGCGGCGGCTCACCTGACGCGTCGCGTTTCACGGGCTCACCGGCGAGGGCAACCACGCCACCCCGCGGCCCTAAAGCCACTGGTTCGTGGGGTCCCGCCCAAGCCTTCAGTAAAGCCTTATCTCCCTTCAGGAAGCGTTGCCCGCGGCTGCCCTTAGTGGCCCGCCCTCGGACGGGGAACTCTTCCAACAGGCTCCGTTTCACGCGCCCAACATCAGTGCCAGGCAACTGGTCAGGGTCACCGGCGATGGTCAAAACTTGTGCTTCAGGGGTTTCTTCCACGGCGGCAAAGAAGATCACCTCGTCACCTGCGTCTAGGCGGATGCCGGCGACCCCGCCTGCCGCAGGCCCCTGAGGGCGGACTGACGCGATGGGGAACCGGAGCACTTGAGCGTTCTTCGTAATGAAAATGGCGAAGT
>CAYFUO010000196.1:0-2042 GCA_964346255.1 uncultured Actinomyces sp.
CCAACCGAACACACAGCGCTGAAAGCAGTGGGATGACAGTGTCAATCTCGCTGTGCGTTCAGTTGGGGGGCGGAATCTAGGCTTTCATCGCTTCGATGCCCCGGTTTGCTGGGTGCATTCACGTTTTTCCCGTTTTTCCTTGAGTGGTTCTAGGTGAACGGCTGTTTTGGAACCTTTCTGGGCCGGGCCACTGGTTTTGTCTCGGTTATGTCCGGGGCGAAGTGGGTGGCGGCAGGTTGCGTCCCGCTAATGCTTGCGCACGGGCGCACGGCGGTCATTTCGTGGACGATTCTAGCCTCACGGACTTGAGTCTTTAGCGCGCATTCAGCAAGCACTATTAGTGCCCTGTCCGAAAACCACAAACCGCACAAACAGGCCGAAACCTGCGCCCCGGAACCCCAGAAGACGCGCCGTTGATCAAACTCAGGCCTAGGCGTCGCAGCCTCAAAGCCTTGAGCGTCGTCACTTCGGGCCCTAGGTTGTCGAGGTGTTTCAGGTGCACCTAGGGCTCGTCTCCTCGACCCGACGGCCGAGGGACTGCTCCCCTCAGGGAACGTCTCCTCCCGGCACGGCAAGAGCGCATCCAAACCGACCACGCGGGGAGCCCCGACTGAACACGCAGTGCGGGTTGACTGCACTTACTCACCGTCCCCCACCATGCGTGCGAGCAGGGAACGGCGGGAAGGGCCCTACCGGCCGCGCAGCTCCTCATCCATTCGCTGCAGCCGAGCGACACGCTCCTCCATGGGAGGGTGCGTGGAGAAAAGCTTCCCCGCCTGCAACCCTTTGAAAGGGTTCGCGATCATCGACGCTGACACGCTCTCCGTGTCAGGGGTCTGCTGCATGGGCAGACGCCCGGAAGCAACGTTGATCTTTTGAAGCGCCGACGCTAAAGCCAAAGGTTCCCCAGTGAGGCGCGCCCCATCCGCGTCCGCATCGAACTCACGGGTACGAGAAATGCCGAGCTGCACAATCTGGGCGACGAACGGGGCTGCGATCGCAGCAATCAGGGTGCCGAACCCCCCGCCGCGCCTATCCCGGTCTCCCCCACCGAACATCAGGGCGAACTGCGCTACCGAAGAGATGACACCAGCCATCGCGGCGGCCACCGACGCAGTCAGAATGTCGCGATTGTAGACGTGCATGAGTTCGTGTCCGAGGACGCCCTTGAGCTCTCGCTCGTCCAACAGTTGGAGGATCCCCTCCGTCACACAAACAGCGGCGTTGTCGGGGTTCCTCCCCGTCGCAAAAGCGTTCGGACTGTTGGTCGGCGCGACCCAGATGGAGGGCACAGGCATGCCGGCCTCCTCCGACAGGCTCTCCACGATGCGGTAAAGGCCCGGGGCCTGATCCTTCGTTACCGGGTAGGCGTTCATCTGTTTCAGGGCGAGGGTCGCCGAATTCCAGTAGGTGTAAGCGGTGGAGATGACCCCGAAACCGGCGAAAACCCACAGCCACCAAGATTGGCCCGTACCGCCCGCAACCATGCCTCCGATGGCCATGAGCAGCGCCCACATCAACGCGAACAGCCCGAAAGTCTTCAACGTGTTCGACACTCTAAGGGACATTACTGATCAAACCTCAGTTCTAAAACACCATTTCCGCGGCAAGCAACCTCCCGGCCGCATCGTCAACCTCTACTCGGATGGTCCCGTGAAGTCGTCGAAACGCTCAGGCGCCGTCGGCTTCCCCATTTCACCTGGGCGACCAATATGGTCATCCTCAGTCCAGTGGACGGTCTCCGCGTCGTCCCTCGCGGCCTCGCCTTGCTGCTCTTTGCCGAGCGAGATGTCCGTCATCTTTTGGCGGGAAACCACTTTTATGCGTTCCCGCTCTTCGTCTCCTGACCACTGTTCACCGAGCGCCTTCTCGTAGGCGTCCAGCATCTCCCAGCCAGCCCAGTCGGTGTATTGGACTTCCCGCTCATCCAAGAGTTCCCGAACATCCCCCTTTGCGCCGCCACCGGTGACGCCAGCGTCGACGTCTTCCAGCAGGTTGGAGATAGTCTCTTGAGCGTCAGATTTCGTGGAGCCGATGAGGCC
>CAYFUO010000197.1:0-2038 GCA_964346255.1 uncultured Actinomyces sp.
AGGCGCATGCAGATCGACTTCTCGAAGATCGTGCAGGCAGCCACGGAAGAGGCAGGCGGCGAAGTTGATGCGGACACGATGTGGAACATTTTCGCGGACGCTTACCTGCCTTTCGAGGAGGGTGAGGGACTCAAGCCTTGGGGCCGGTTCCGTTTGGGGCGCTCTTCAGTGACTTCGAACGAGGACGGTGCTCGCCTGCAAGCGGAGCTCATAGACAATGGGACGACTAGGGTGATTTCTGCTTCTGGTAATGGACCGTTGGATGCTTTCACGGTCGGTTTGAAGGAGCTGGGTTTCCCCCTGAAAATCCTGGATTACTCGGAGCACGCGATGAGTGCAGGCAGGGCCGCGAAGGCTGCCGCTTACATTGAAGCGAAGATCGGTGACCAGGTGGTTTGGGGTGTGGGTATTGACCCGTCGATCGCTTCAGCGTCGTTCAAAGCCGTGATTTCTGCGTTGAACAGGGCCCTGCGCAACAGTGAGTGAGGGTGGCCGGCCGCACCTGGGCGGCTAGCGCACCCCGACTGAACGTACAGCGACCCTGACAGCGTTAGTTCGTCGTTTTTCTCGCTGTGCGCTCACTTGGGGTAAGTTGCGCGAGTTGCTGGGGTGGGACACGGGCCTTGAGGCTCGGCATGGGATGCGGTGGGCCAGTGTCCTTATCCCACTTCCAGCCGCGCTTGTCGTGGCTTGCGCGTCCGACTTACCGCGGGCCCCCGGAGCTACCCGGCTGGAAGGTGGAACAATAGGCGGGTGCGTACCTTCCGTGACAAAGCGATTGTCCTTCGCACCTACAGGTTGGGTGAGGCGGACCGAATAGTGGTGGCCCTCGGCCAAAACACTGGCCAGTTCAGGGCGGTCGCGAAGGGTGTGCGCCGGTCCCGCTCCAAGTTCGGGTCTAGGCTGGAGTCTTTCAACTTGGTTGACTGCCAAGTGTACCGAGGTAAGAGCCTGCACACGGTCACCCAGGCGGAGACCATCAGTCCCTACTCGTCTTGGATCGCCCCCAACTATGAGGCGTTCACAAACGCGAAGCTGGTGGTGGAAACCGCTCAAAAGATCACTGACGGAGACGAGCTACCGAACCCTGAACAGTTCGGGCTGCTGCATGGGGCGGTGAACGCTTTCGCGCTCGCCGACCGCCCCCCAACCCTCGTTGCGTCCTCGTACCTGTTCCGCGCGTTAGCGTTGGAAGGCTGGGAGCCCCTGTTAGACGTGTGCGCTACGTGTGGGGCGGGAAACAACCATGTTGGCTTCAGCCCCGCGGCGGGTGGGGTTGTGTGTGCGGACTGCGCTCCCGCCGACGCTGCTCGACTCCCCCCGGGAACTTTGGCGCTCCTCGAAGCGTTGCTGCGCGGCAACTGGGGGGCAGCCTCCCAGTCAACTGGTGAACGGTGGGAGCATGTGGCGAGGCTGGCGGGGGCGTGGGCCCAGTTCCATCTTGAACAGCGTCTGAAGGCCTTACCGTTCGCGGCCACCCAACCAGGCCGAAACTGAGGGGAGAAGAGTTTTTGACTGAGGAAGAAACCGTGATCGCACCACCGGGGGAGGGTGAGAACACTGTCCCGGATTCTCTGACCGAAGTGCCGAACCATGTTGCGCTGATCATGGATGGGAATGGTAGGTGGGCGAACGCTCGGGGTCTGCCCCGCACGGAGGGGCACCGCGCTGGCGAGAAGGTCCTATTGGACACGGTCGCGGGGGCGGTGGAGGCGGGCGTGCCCTACGTTTCTGCCTACGCTTTTTCCACAGAGAACTGGAACCGGTCTCCGCAAGAAGTGCGTTTCTTGATGGGCTACTCTCGCGATGTGATCCGCCGTCACACCGACACTTTGCATGAGTGGAACGTGAAGGTCCGCTGGTTGGGTCGCAAACCTAGGCTGTGGAAGTCCGTCATCAAGGAAATTGAGCGCGCCCAAGAGATCACGAAAGACAACACGGGCACCACCCTAGCTTTGGCCATCAACTATGGGGGGCGCGCGGAGTTGGCGGACGCAGCCAGGTCCCTAGCGTTGGAGGTGGAGCAGGGTAAGAGGAA
>CAYFUO010000198.1:0-1994 GCA_964346255.1 uncultured Actinomyces sp.
CGTTCATCGCTGGGATGGCCTTGTGGCTGGGTCTCACCTTCGTCATGACCGTGCAAAACGGTGTGGCTGGCGAAGCCATGGCCGCGGAGCGCCGGGCGGCTGACGCCGCGGAAGAGGTCGCGGCCGCCCAATCGGGCGACGGCTCGTCCTCGTCCCAAAGCGGGGAAGACCAGTCCGGCGAGGCCGCCACCGAAGAGCCCGAGGAAGAGGAAGTCCTTCCTGTTATGGAGGGTTTCCCGGGTGCGGCGGCCATGACCTATGGTGGAGAGTTTTCCTTCAGCGCTGAGCCGATCCCGGACCCCTTCAGCTTGGATGGGGAGTGGGTCATGTACGAGGGGGGTTGCAGTGATGTGGCCCGCGACTACCTGTTCCAATACCCGAAGACGGGCTGCCACGGGCACGGGAACCCCGAGGAAGCAGCGGGACGTATTCTGGTGGCTGGTTCCAGCCACGCTGAGCAAGTGTTGATGCCCGCCGCACGCCTGTTCGCGGACCAAAACAACCTTTATGTTGAAGCGTCCTTGAAGACGGGGTGCCCGTGGTCGATGCCGGACCCGGGTGAACCCTCTGACTGCGGCGGCCACAACCTCAACGTATTGCGCTACGTTCAAGAACATCCGCCCGAGTACGTGTTCCTGATCGTCACTGCCACCACCACAGACAGTGGTGAAGAACGCTTGGGGCACGACGTGGAAACCCTGATCCGGGAGCTCACCGCAACCGGGACAACGGTCATTGGGTTCCGTGACAACCTGCGGTCAGGAACCAACCTGTACGAGTGCGCTACAGCCCAAGAGCCTCACGACGCTTACGGCGGGTGCCTGCTGGAACGCGACAACTTCTACGGCCCGGACTCCCTTCTGGACCCGCTTCTTGATATTCCGGGGTTCTACTACGTGGACATCATGGACCTGTACTGTTCGGGGGGCGTGTGTCCGACGATTGCGGGGAACGTCCACGTCTACCTCGACACCAACCACGTCACCCAGTCCTACGGGAACACGATGGCACCCATCATCGCTGAGCGTATTGACGAGGTTTTGGCCAGCGAAGAGTAGCCGGCAGCAACTGCTGGAAGCGACACCCAACCGAACCCACGCGTCCCCGACAGCACCCCAACCGAACCCACACGTGCCGTAACGTCGTCATCACGGCGTCAGGTTTGACGTGCGTTCAGTCCGGGAGAGCGCTTCGCGCTGTGCGTTCACTTGGGGGGCACTCAGCGCCGTGCGCTCGGTCCGGGTGCAGCGCGGAGGACCCTGCTCGAATCCAAGCGCGAGGCACCTCCGCCGAATCGTCCAGACCCTGCACGCAGACACCCAAATACTGAACCCACCGGGTGCTCACCCCGCCTTTGAGGCTTGGCCATTTGTGTTCCCCGCCCAACGCAAGGGGCTGCGGGCTCTGTTCCCACGCGAGAATCAAACTGGCCCTTGTGCTCGCCGGGCGTGGAAGTCATGCTGAAAGCGAAGAGACTGAGGGCTTGGAAACCCGCGGACGCAAGGGAAAGAAACATGGAACTCGCAGTCAAACGCATCTACGAACCAGCGCAAGACACCGACGGGCAACGGATCCTAGTGGACAGACTGTGGCCGCGGGGGATCAGCAAAGAAAGGGCGCACTTAGATCTGTGGCTGAAAGAGGTCGCCCCCTCCAACGACCTTCGCAAATGGTTCGGCCACGACCCCGCCAAGTGGGAAGAGTTCACCAAGAGATACGACGCCGAGCTGGACGCGAACCCGGAGGCCGTCCAAGAACTCAAAGAAGCGATCGCCTCCCACCCTAAGACGACCCTGCTCTACGGAGCCAAAGATGAGGAACACAACCAAGCGGTTGCTCTAGCGGCCTACCTGCGTGGCGCCAACTGACCCGCAGCGCCCTCAACAACCCTCGATAACCCGGGCAACTTGCAACAATCCGCAGACCACTCTGAGACGGACGTGAAAGGGCCCGCAGGTGGGAACAGACACTCCCCACTTGCGGGCCCCTAAACC
>CAYFUO010000199.1:0-1856 GCA_964346255.1 uncultured Actinomyces sp.
AGATATCGTCGTTGTACACGAGGGCGGCAACTGGCACATCCACCTTTGCCAACACGTCACGATCGTAGGTGCGCGGCCAGGCCGCCCTCGTCGACAACTCCTCCACCGCGGGCATGGCGGGCGCCAAAGCGGGGTCCTCCTCAATCAGAGCTTTGAACGTGTGTTCCGCAGTCATGTACCACGGTGCGGAAGTGTCCAACGGGTCCGCGTTCAGGTCGAAACCCTCGAACTCGCTGGAGACCCTCTCCGCAGACCAGTTCGTCGCTTCCCCCGCGGCTTCAGCGGTGCTCGACCCGTAGATTGCCTCCTGCAACAGCCAGTACAGCGGGGAACCCTGGTAGGAGACCCGCGACCCCACGTCCGTCAAAAACTGGCTGGAAAGACGCTTTTGGCCGTCCCTGACCACGAACGGCCCCTCCCACAGGTAGTGCATTTGGTCGAACGCCATGTTCCCACCCAAATCCAAGCCAACAGACCGCAAGCGGGTCGGTGAAAGGCGCTCCCCCGTCGGTAGGAACTCTGGCACTTCGAGGAGGTGGGCGGCGACCTCCCGGATTGTCTGCTGGTCTTTCGGGTAGCGGGCGAAATACTCTCGGTTCCTCTTCGCCGTCATCGGGTAGGTGACCCGGTAAATGTCGTCTACCGCCCCCAAGTGGGGCAAACCCCCAGTGATGAAGGCTTCCCGGATCGCATCCGGGTATTGCGAGAAATAGCCGAGGGTCAAGAATCCGCCGTAGGACTGGCCGAGCGTGCTCCACTGCTCGCCACCCGCTATCTCTTCCCGCAGTGCTTCAGCGTCAGCCAGAATCTGGTTTTGGAGGAAAAGGGTGAGGAACCCGGCGGGGTCCTCTTGGGCCATCACAGTTTCAGCGTCGATGGGCGTGGATTGTCCGGTGCCCCGCTGGTCCATCAGCACCACCTGGTAGTCCTTGAGAGCCTCCCCGGTCCAACCTTCAAGGAAGTTGCTGACACGTGGGCCCGCACCGCCCGGCCCGCCTTGCAGGAAAAGCAGGTAGGGCTTGTTTTCGCCCCCATCCGCTACCAAGTGGCGCGCGAAAATTTCGATCTCTTCACCCGGGTGGGTTTCACCAGTGTGGTCGAGGGGCACCTTCATCCTGTGTTCGTGAACGGTCACGGAATGCTGCTTGTACGTCTCGGTTTTCATCCAAAATCTCCTGTGGTTGTTCGCCCGAGGGCGCGAGTGGCCCACCCAAAACCAGGTTGGGGGTGAGTTTTCAAAGGCCGGCTTGGTGGGGGTTTTTGGGGGTTCCCCCTTGGGCGCCCCTTTAGACCCCTTTAGAAGAGGTGTCCGTGGTCGGTGGGCCCCAAACTGTCCAGCAGTGCGAGGGCCTTCCACGCGGTGTCCGCATCCAACAAAAGTAGGCTGGGACCCCCCGGCTGGGTGATGGTCACCGGTTCGATGGTGGCGGCGGCCCTAACCTCACTCCACCGTTTGATCGCGTCCTCAGCGCTGACCGCAACAATGGGGGAAGTCGCCTCAGAGTCCGCCCGCGTTCTCCGTCCTCGTGCAACACGCTTGTCACTGGCCTTCTTCAGCGCAGTGCGGGAGCCGAAGGCCTCAGTGAAGCCGGGGCCTTCGTGCACAATGGCGCCAGAGCGGTGTGCTTCCGCGGCTGCTCGGGCCCGCATGTCAGCCTGCTCGTTGAGGTCGTGGCCGGCGTGGCCCTTCACCCACTGGAAGGTGATGTCCCTCCCCCTCATCGCCTCATCCAAGGCGACCATGAGGTCCCGGTTCAACACGGGTTTCCCGTCAGCTTTCTTCCACCCGCGCCGCTTCCAGCCCTTCATCCACTTGGTGACCGAGTTGATCACATACTGGGAGTCGGCCAGCACTA
>CAYFUO010000200.1:0-1714 GCA_964346255.1 uncultured Actinomyces sp.
AGGCGCCTGACCCACCCATGACCAGCATGAGAGACGTGCCCTTCCCCTTGTCGGACAGGCCCTGGATCCGGTCGATCAGTGGGGTGATCGGCTCTTGAGCTGCGACCACCAGTTCCCGCATGCGCTCGTCGCGGATCATGAGGTTCGTGGCTGAAGTGTCCTCGTCGATCAACAGGAAGGGGGTCCCCATCTGTATCGCCTCAATCATGGCGGCAGCCTGAGAAGTGGAGCCCGAAGCGTTTTGGGTGGAGAACTGGTGGGTGTTCGCCTCTGTTGGCAAATGGTTGATGAACGGTGAAACGTCCACCTTCGTCACCGGGCGCCCGTCTGCTGCCCGGATCTTCATGGCGTCCGGCAGGGTCGCAACCAGTTCACGTCCGTCCCCCGGAACGTGGGGGTAGACGCCGCGTTGCAAGGCGTGCAACAGGGTGGATTTACCGTTGTAACCACCACCGACGATCACGGTGATCCCAGGCTCAACAATCATGCCCGTCACTTCACCCGCGTGGGGGAGTGTCACCGTGCGGCGCAGGGATTCTGGAGACTTGAACGGGACCGCGTCATCCATGGGCAGTTGGGACACGCCGGAGCGGCGCGGCAGGATCGAATCATCTGCCACGAACGCCAACCAGTCGTTGTCCACCAGCGCCTTCTGCAGGGCGCGGTGGTCTTCGAGGGTGTGAACGTGTTCCTCCAGCTTCAACCTGTATTCGGCGGCCTGTGGAGTGGCGAAGTCGAACGTTTCGTTCACCGCGTCAGGCAGGGCCAAGTCGAAAATGGTTGCGGCTTCGAACCCTTGGACGGTCCGTCCCCGCGCTGGCATTTGAACTTGGATGCGCAACTCCACGCGCGTCGGTGTCACCACCGCTGCGGAACGCTCAAGTAGCGCTTGGGTGACGTTAGCGATCGAAATGTTGTGGAAGCGGCGGTCCGACTTGATGGTCGCTAGGAAGTTGCGGATCAGGAAGTCGCCGGTTGCGATCTGTTGGTCGCGGGTCGTGTACGTGAGGGGGTCCAAACCCATGATTTGCGGGTCGGACACGATCCGCACGGACGATGGGGGCGCGTAAGGGTCGGATTGGATCCGGTCGATGAGGACTTTGAAACTGCCGTAGTTCCACTCGCCGATCGCCCGCTTGTAGGACCCGTAAGAGTTCCCATCCAAACCCCTCAGGAGGGAAAGCAGCTCCCTGTCCGAACCGAACTTCGGTCGGATCGGTTCGCGGCGCCTACCGCCCTGACCGCCGCGGCCTCCCCTCCCGCGTCCCCCATCGAAACCGCGGGAGCCACCGCGCTGGTCGCCGCGGAAGTTACTGCGGCCCCTGTCTTGTCCTCGGCCAGACCCACGCTGGCCACCCTGGTAAGCATCTGTTGTCATGAGCTAAAGAATACGCTGAAAGCGCCCCATGGTGAGGTGTGGGCCCTAGATCGGGGAGGTCAGGTGCGCTTCGGCGTACCATGGGGCCGTGACTATTACAGCGGCTGTTGACGGCTCCTCCCTAGGCAACCCGGGGCCGGCTGGGTGGGCGTGGGTTGTTTCGGACGACGTGTGGGCGGCGGGAGGGTTCCCCTCCGCAACCAACAACATTGGTGAGCTAACCGCTTTGCTGCGCCTGTTGGAAGACACTGAGGAAGCCGGGTTCGCCTCCGAACCCCTAGTAGTGCTGGCCGACTCCCAGTATGTGATCAACTCGGTCACCAAGTGGATGAAGGG
>CAYFUO010000201.1:0-1601 GCA_964346255.1 uncultured Actinomyces sp.
AGTGGGGACCGCTTCACCGGCCCCTCCTGTAGGTTGCTTGGCTTGAGCGTAGCAGCCGGTTAGGTGGATGAGAGTGCCCGGTTTCGCAGCGAGACTCGATTTGAAGATGCGTTGGGGTGGTTTCGCTCATGGCCCCGACTTTCATCATCTTGCCCACCGCACACGGTTTCCAGACCACTGGTGTTGCTGGCGGGAGACCGGGGGAGGCGGCGATCTCCCAGTAGCGCGAGGCTCCCTAGTCGTTGACCAACATTTGGGGGAGCAACCCAACCTCGTTCAGCCGCCTCACGAGGGCGACCGCCAAGGGTCCTCTCGTCAGGTTCAGTTGGTAGAAGCGTGGGCCGTCCGTGGCGGTTCGTAGGAGGTCCACGTCAATGAGTTTCCGTATGGCCCGCGACCGTTGCGACGAGGATCCGGGAAGGGCTTCCGTAAGCTCGCCAGCTTTCGCCACACCTTGCTTCGCCACCACGCTCAGTGCCGCTTCGGTTTCTAGGTCGATGGCACCTCCCGCCGCCAAGTCCTGTAGGGCGGGGACCAACAGGTAGTCCAGCACGTAGTCGTGGTCCTGCAGGAGAACGATTCGCTGCAGATCGTCACGAATGCCGCGGGCGAAGAACGTTGACCATGCGAGGTCCCCAGCGCTCGACAACGAATCTGCCGCCTCAAGAGCGGCGATGTACGCTTCCCGGTCGTGGCCGAACACCGAGCTTGGATTCAGGGCACTCCTTCCCCGAGAGGCGAAAATTGTCCTACGAAGCATCGCGTAAGTGAACAGTCGCGCGACCCTGCCATTTCCGTTCGAGAAAGGATGGATCCACACGCATCGGTGGTGGGCCAACGAAATTTGCAGCATTTGTTGGTGCAGGGGAAAGTCTTTGTTGGCGAAGTCCAGTAGGTCAGTCATGTGTGCGTGGACGTCAACGTGATCCGGAGGGGTGTGGGCGGAGCCAGTTATGGCCACCCGGTGGTTTCTGTACGCCCCTGGCGACGGGTCGCCCTCACGGGTCAGTCCATTGGTGACTTTCTCGTGTAGCTCACGAACGAAGGTGTGCGTGAGAGGGTGCGTCGGGTCGAGGGACTCTACGAAGTTCGCCGCCCCGAAAAGGTTATGGATTTCGCGGGTGGCCTCCGAGGCCTCGTTCCGCTGTGCCCTTGGCGCCGCCTCCAAGACTTCGTAAACGGTTGTGTGGTTCCCTTCTATCCTCGACGAAACAACGTTGGCCACGACATTGAATAGGGCATGGATCTCCAAGTAGAGAGCGCTTGGCGTCGTGCCTGTGCCTAGATCCCCTCGGAGCCTCTCTGTTTCGAAGATGATCTCGGTGAGGGCAGAGTCGAAGGCGGGCTGGGGTAGCTGGTACATGGATTTCACTGGGCCCCCTCTGGTCGTTAACACTTCGGCTGCTGAAGAGCCTACAAGCTATTTGCGTGAGTTCCACCTACTATTTGCCTCCGAACCCCCGAAACTGTGGAAAACACTGGGAAAAGATCTCGGTGGAAGCAGAGACTATTTGCTTAAATGGCTTTTGATAGTTGCGCAGAACGTGCGGCGCCGTGTTCCTTCGACGCACGAGGACGCTTCCGCCCTAGTGCGTTCCCAC